>JADCEL010000009.1 GCA_020250125.1 Rhodobacter sp. | reverse complement strand
TTCTTGCCGGATTTGACCCGCGTCAAGTCGGGGCACTGCCCCGACGGCCGCGCCTGCCTGCCCCTTGGCAGGCGCGAAGACGCGCCAGCCCAGGCAGGCGCGACCGGATTACCAGCGTCAGGTGTGTGGCCCGCCCCTTGCCTGCGGGCTTAAGCCCTTCGGCAATCGGATCGCGGAAAGGCTCCACCGGAGCCTTTCCGGCCGATCCTCCGGGCGCGCGGTTTCCAACCTTGCCGCGCGTTTTCCCGAGGGATTTTCGCCCAGTGTCTTCGGTTTGCACCTGGTCCTGCCGACGCCTGCGCGACACAAGACTGCGATGCGGTGTTTCCACAAATCATCATCATGCTAAGGCCGCTTGCCTGAAGGTTCCGCCATCCGGTCCGGTGCCGGATTGGCGCGCAGGCAGATATCCGGGACGCATCTTCTGACGATGATCTTGCGCTGCGGTCCGCGAACGGCCCGCAACCGTCACTGGCCGAGGGGTGCGAACAGGTCCTGCACCGTGGCCTCATCCAGCAAGGCTTCTGCTGCGCCCGCATCCTCGTCAAACAGCGCATCGGCGAGCGCCTGCTTGCGCGCCTGCATGAGAAGGATTTTCTCCTCAACCGTGTCGGCTGCGACAAGACGATGGACGAAAACCGGCTTGTCCTGCCCGATCCGGTGTGTGCGGTCCATCGCCTGACGCTCGACCGCCGGGTTCCACCACGGGTCATACAGAATCACGGTATCCGCCTCGGTCAGGGTCAGACCCACCCCGCCGGCCTTGAGGCTGAGCAGAAACACCGGCGCATCCCCCTGCGCAAAGCCAGCAAGCATCTTGTCACGGTTCTTGGTCTGCCCTGTCAGGCAAAGGTAAGGGATGCCGGCCAGGTTCAGATCGGCTTCGATCAGTTCCAGCATCCCGACAAACTGCGAAAACACCAGAACCCGGCGGCCTTCCGCGACCAGTTCCTGCAGCAATTCCAGCAGCCGCGCGCGCTTGGCACTGTCGGTCACCGCGCGCGCGGCCTCTGTCTTGACAAGGCCGGGGTCGCAGCAGACCTGCCGCAGTTTCAGCAGGGCATCGAGGACGGTGATCCGCGCTGCCGCCAGTCCGCGCGCCGTGATCGCTTCGCGCACGCGCCGGTCCATCGCGCTGCGCACGGATTCGTAAAGTGTCTGTTGCGAACGCGGCAATACCACCCGCTCCAGTATTTCGGTCTTGGGCGGAAGTTCCGCCGCGACCTGGCCTTTGGTGCGGCGCAGCATGAAGGGGCGCAGGCGGCGGTTGAGCCGGGCTTGCGCGGCCCTGTCGCCCTGCTTTTCAATGGGGGTGCGGAAGTGCTTCTGAAACCCCTTGCGGTCGCCCAGCAAACCCGGATTGATCCAGTCGATCAAGGTCCAGATATCCTGCAGCGAATTTTCCAGCGGGGTGCCGGTCAGCGCCAGCCGCCCCGTGGCGGGAATGTCGCGCAGGGTCTTTGCCATTTGCGCGGCGGGGTTCTTGAGGGTCTGCGCCTCGTCCAGAATGACCAGCGGCCAGTCCTGCGCCGCCAGCCAGCCGCTGTCACGCGCCAGCAGCGGATAGGTCGTGACCACCAGATCGGCCTGAAGGGCGTCGTCGCGCAGGTCTGCGCGCCCCGTGCCATGCAAGGTGACAAGGCGCAGCCCGGGGGTGAACTGCGCCGCCTGGGACTGCCAGCCATACAGCAGGCTTGTCGGCACGATCAGCAGGGCCGGCCCCTTTGCCCCGGCCTCGCGCCGCGCCTGCAACAGGGCAAGAACCTGCACCGTCTTGCCCAGCCCCATGTCATCGGCCAGAACAGCGCCGAAACCCGCCCCAAGCAGGCTTGCCATCCAGGCCATGCCAAAGGCCTGATATCCGCGCAACTGCGCGTTCAACCCTTCGGGCGGGGCAATGTGCCCTGCCGCAGCCAGCGCCTGAAGGCTGCGGGCCAGCGGCACGATGCCCGCATGATCGGCAAAGCGAACGCTGCTGCCCGACAGCGCCTCCTGCACAAGCCGCGCAACCGAAGCCTCTGACGGGTGCAGCGCGCCCAGTTCGGCATAATGCGTCAGGAACAGATGCAGCACGGGTGCCAGCGGGCTGAGGTCAAGGGCCGAATAACCCGCCTTGCCCAGGTTCAGATAGACCGGGCGATCCGCCAGAAGCTGCGCCAGCGCAGCGGCATCGGGGGGGCCGTGCCAGTCGTCGCGCATCTGTTCCAGAAAAGCCGCGACAAGCGGGGCCAGATCCACCGCCTTGCCACCGATTTCGGCCTGAAACCCCAGCGAAAACCAGTCATTGCCCTGAAACGCCTCGCCGCCCTCGCTGCGGGTTGCGACCGTCAGTTCGGCCACTTCCGTGCTTTTGCGAAAGGGCCAGCGGGCGGTCTGGTTGATCTCCCACCCTTCGCGCTGCAAACCGGGAACCGTTCGGAAGGCAAAGTCCAGCGCGTTGTGTTCGCGCACCGGTTGCAGGGTTTCGCTGTTCACTTCACCGGCTGCGAAGACAAGATCGCACCGCAGCATCCGCTCGCCCGGACGATAAAGCGCCAGGTCTTCAACCGGCCGGGCACCGGCCTGCATCAGGCGTGCCCTGCAGGCGGCTTCCCAGCCGGGGTCACGCAGCAGGGTCACGATCCCGCCGTCTTCCAGCAGGCGCGGGTCTGCACTGTCGTCCCCCACCTCTTGCCCGTCATAGGCGAAACGCAATGTCAACACCGGCAGTTGCACGGAACTGCCCCAACCCCTTGATCCGTCCCGCGCCGTCTCGGCCCCCAGCGTCAGCCGCGCGATCTTTTGCCTGGGCGCACGCCGTGTCCGGCGGACCGCGCGCGGGCGGGGAAGCGCAAGGTCCGCAAGGGCGTCTGGCAGTGCCGACGCCAGCCGTTCGGCATCATCGGGCGCAACATCAGGACTGCCCATGACCAGACGCAGCACATCGGGTGCCACCGGATGGGCAAGGACACCGATGTGCCCCTGCGCAGGGTCCAGCCAGAACGTCGCCCCCTCCAGCCCGCGCAATCCAAGCGGCTTGCCCGTGTCATCCTCAAACCCCAGCCGCTGGTTGCCGTCTGCCGCCATGCGCCAGGCCAGCCGCGCCTCCGGGCATCTTTCAGACCAGGCCAGCGGCATCTTTGCGGAACTGTCATGCAGGAAACGTCCCGTATCGCACAGGCGACGGATCAGGGCGGTTGCATCCTGCCCCCGGATCCGGAACATTCCGGGCAGGCCAAAGCTGTAATGCGTATCCCAAAGCTGCCCCTGCGCCAACGCCGCCAGAAGCTCCAGATCGACCGGGCGGATGAACTGTGCCGGCTCCGTGCTGCGCAGGACATGCAGCGCATCATAGCGCCGGACAGACCTGTTAAACCCCGTACCCGCAGCGTTGAGGTGCCCCTTGAACATCTCGATGCGGACGGCGGGATCATTCGGGGCCAACACATAAAGCAGGCGTTCCTTCACCCCGTCCGGGTAGTCCTGCGGGCGCAAACCGGGGGCTGCCGCCGCTCTGGCACTGTCATTGATCCGGGTCACCCAGCCCTGCAACGGTGCGGACAGTCCTGTCGTGCTGCCGGCGCGCCTTGACCATGCCATCACTGCGGCGGCCACATGCTTGCAATTGTGTCCAACGGGGCAGGAACACTCGCCGTCGACAAAGTTGTGCGCAAGAACGATCCGCTGCCGGTAGCTTTGCCCCCGCCCGTTCTTCACCAGCCCCCTGAGCGTGCCATCCGCCCGCTGTTCAACCGAAGCGACCAGCCCCTGTTGCACGTACCCGCGCGCCCTTTCCAGGGTGACTGCATCAAAAGAAGCCCTGAGCCGGTTATCCATGACCACCCCCGGAAAGTGTTTTCCCTGCTTTGCAGTCCGGGCGCAAGCCGGTGTCATATACCGGGCCTGAAAGTTGCGGATTCCGCAAAGGCCGGACAGCGGTTTCACTCAGTCCCGGACATCCGCAGATCGACCGCTTCTTCCCGTCCGTTCAAAGCCGCTTCGTCCGTCGCGCCGCGCCATCACCTTTGGGTCCGCCATTGATGGTGGATACCACAGCATGGCGCCTTCAATTCAAACCATGGCCCGCCACGATGACGTGGCTTCGGCCTTCCCGCGGCCGGAACGGGCCGCAGACTGCGCCGACCGGTTTGCACCATGCGGCGGGGGTACTGGCAGCGGCGATCCGTTTCAGGGTTTTCAGTTCCGGGAATGCCATCCCGGCAGGGTTGAGGTCGGGCGCACAGGGCCGCAGGAACACAAGGTCATTGCCGGGCGGCGCGCCGCAGCCTGATCGCAGGGCTGGCGTTGCCGGAGGGCAGGGTGTCGGCCACAACACCCTGCCGGGGCCTGAGGGCCGGGGCGGGTTCGCGCGCGATGCAGGTGTCGGAACCGTCACGCTTCACCGCGCCGTCGCACAGCCGCGGCGAGGCCAAGGTCGAACTGCTGCGGCGCGGCGCGCTGGAACAGCCGATCCAGGGTCTGACAACCGGAACGGCCTGTGACAGGGTCACCTGAACCAAAGGCGAAACAAGCCTTTGCCGTGCCGCATTTCCGGCTGCCCATCGATGGTGCCTTCACCCATGACCGCAGCAAGGCGCGGATCAAAGCCGGGAACCCGGCGACCGAAACGGTCATCGCGACCCTGTCCGCAGGCAGGTTCACCTGTGCCGGACGTGCCATCGCTGCGGCACGGCGCGCGCAGCCCGCCTGGTCGCGCCTGCCCGCCATCCTGATCGCCCCCGTCATGGCAATCGGCGATCTCGGGGAAGGCCTTGCAGAAGCCAACTCTGGCATTTACGGGCTTTCCGCCTGTATGGTCACCAGGGCTATCCGCCGCCTGATGCAGACGGCGCGCGACTTGGGCCCTGGGCAAGACCAATGTCCACGGCGGCTGCGGCGGACCGGTGCGGGGCCTCGACTGCGGCGGGAAGACTCCGGGCCGGTCGGCGAGGATTGCCGGCACAGGTCAAAAGGCTATCTCGAAGAGATGACCATGGACATCAACCGGGCGGATGCCTGACGCGGGATGGCGCATTGATGGACCGCTGCGAGATCGTTCACGAGAACTTCCTGTCGCGCGTATCGGCAGGCAACCTGCCTGCGGGCCGCGCGCCCGCAGGGCCGATGCCGCCGGACCTGGCCGTGGCGGCCTTCCGCGCCGGCTGCCTGGCGCGGGCGCTTGACCGGCAAAGCCGGGTGATGCAGCGGGCAGGGCAGGGCTTTTACACCATCGGCTCTTCGGGTCACGAAGGGATGGCCGCCGTTGCGCTTGCCCTGCGCCCGGATGACATGGCCTTCCTGCACTACCGCGATGCCGCCTTCCAGATCGCCCGTGCCGGCCAGGTCCCCGGCCAGACCCCGGCCTGGGACATGCTTCTTTCCTTCGCCTCTTCGTCCGAAGACCCGATCTCGGGCGGGCGGCACAAGGTGCTGGGGTCGCGCGCGCTGATGATCCCGCCGCAGACCTCGACCATTGCCAGCCACCTGCCCAAGGCGGTTGGTGCCGCCTATGCCATCGGCGCCGCCCGCCGCCACCGCCCCGAACACGCGATCCTGCGCGACGACGGGCTGGTGATCTGCGCCTTCGGCGATGCCTCGGTCAACCACTCCACTGCCCAGGGCGCCTTCAACGCCGCCCAGTGGACCGCCTTTCAGTCCATCCCGCTGCCGCTTCTCTTCGTCTGCGAGGATAACGGCATCGGCATTTCGACCAAGACCCCGAAAGGCTGGATCGAGGCAAGCTTCTCCGGCCGCCCGGAACTGCCCTGTTTCAGGGCCGACGGTCTTGATCTTTACGACACGTTCCGCGTGGCCGAGGAGGCGGCAGGTTTCGTCCGCCACCGCCGCAAGCCCGCCTTCCTGCACCTGCGCACCATCCGCCTTTACGGCCATGCCGGGGCGGATGTGCCGACCACCTACCTGTCGCGCGAGGAAGTCGAGGCAGAAGAGGCGCAGGACCCCCTGCTGCATTCCGTCCGGCTGTTGTCGCAGGCCGGCGTCATGTCTGCGGACAAGGCGCTCGACATCTATCGCGACATTGCGGAGCGCACCGCGCGCATCGCTGCCAAGGCCGTTACCCGGCCCCGCCTGAGGCAGGCGGCGGATGTGATGGCCAGCCTCATTCCCCCGCCGCGCCCGTGCCGCCCCGCCAACGGCCCCGCGCCCGATGCCCGTGCCGCAGCCTTCGGTGCCGACTTCCGGGCGATGGACGACCCGCAGATCATGTCACGCCTTATCAACTGGGCGCTGACAGACCTGATGCTGACCCATCCCGAAATCGTCCTGATGGGCGAGGATGTGGGTCGCAAGGGCGGTGTTTACGGCGTCACGCAGAAGCTGATCCACCGGTTTGGCGCCGACCGGATGATCGACACGCTTCTTGACGAACAGTCGATCCTGGGCCTTGCCATCGGCATGGCGCACAACGGCTTTGTGCCCATGCCCGAAATCCAGTTCCTTGCCTATCTTCACAATGCCGAAGACCAGATCCGGGGCGAGGCCGCGACGCTGCCCTTCTTCTCGAACGGCCAGTTCACCAACCCCATGGTGCTGCGCATCGCCGGGCTTGGCTATCAGAAGGGCTTCGGCGGGCATTTTCACAATGACAATTCGGTCGCCGTCCTGCGCGATATACCCGGTGTCATCCTTGCCGTGCCCTCGAACGGTGCCGATGCCGCGATGATGCTGCGCGAATGCGTCCGCCTTGCGCGTGAGGAGCAAAGGGTGGTGGTGTTCCTCGAACCCATTGCCCTTTACCCGATGCGCGACCTTCACGCGCACGGGGACGGCGGCTGGATGCGGCCTTATCCCGATCCGTCGCGCCGCATTGCCCTGGGCGAGATCGGCGTGGACGGCACCGGCACCGATCTGGCGATCGTCGCCTTCGCCAACGGCTGCCATCTGTCGCATCAGGCCCGGCCGATGATCGAGGCTGCGGGAATTTCCACCCGCATCATCGATCTGCGCTGGCTTTCGCCCCTGCCCAAAGCTGCGCTGACGGCTGCGCTGGCGGGCTGCGCGCATATCCTGATCGTGGACGAGACCCGCCATTCCGGAGGCGTGGCCGAGGCGCTGATGGCCCATGTCGCCGAAGCCGCGCCGGGCCTTGCGCTGGCCCGGCTGACCGCCGGGGACAGCTTCATCGCCACCGGCCCCGCCCATGCCGCCACCCTGCCCTCGCGCGATGCCATCATCGCCGCCGCGCAAAGGCTTTGCGCATGACGACCGCCGTGCTGATCTGCCCCGGCAGGGGCACCTGCAATGCCCCCGAACCCGGCACGCTGGCGCGGCATTCCCCCGACGCCGCCCGGATGGCGCGCTTCGGCACCCTGCGCGCCGCTGCGGGCAGGAAACCCTGACCGCGCTGCACGGTGCCGACCGCCTTGCCCTGTCGCGCCATGCCCGCAGCGACATTGCCAGCGCCCTGATCTGTGCCGCGACGCTTGGCGATGCCCTTTCGATCAATGGCGAAAGGGTCCGCGCAGTCGCCGTCACCGGCAATTCGATGGCTGGTCGTCCGCCCTGGCCTGCGACGGGGCCGTTTCGCCCGATGCGGGCTTTGCCATCGCCAGTACCATGGGCCGGCTGATGCAGGCGGCGCTGACCGGCGGCCAGCTGGTTTACCGGTGGATGGGCAGGGACCGGAACCCGACTTTCGTGACCGCTGTCCATTGAAACGCCACCTGCCGGAAGCCAGCCGCGACACAAGACAGGGCCATTACCCCCGCGGCATTGACATGTCAGCCTGGAACAACGCCTTGCACTTGTTCGAACCGCGAGAGAAGCCGGACGGTAACCGCCACAATGCCGCCTTGCAGACAGAAGGCCCTGAGAGGGCCGAGGTCGGTCAGGCGGGTCTGGTTGGCGATGTTGCCTCTGCCCCAGAGAACCGAAGCAAGGATGAGCATTGGGAAACGGGACGAAGGTATCATCCGCGACAAGAACGACCCGGCGAATATCAGCTTCGGCACCGGGGCCAGATCAACATCATCATTCGGCCGCAGCAAGGTGACCAATTGGATTAACGCGAGTCTGACCCGCTTCGCGGAAAGGGTTGGGCTGGGGATGCTCCAGCGTCATGGCCGCAGGGTCGCCCCCGGAACAATCGATCCGGCGCCACTCCTTGCGCCTGCGGGGGGTGCCAGCGGGCGGGTAGCCGCCAACAGCCTTGAACCCTATATCGGCCGGAAGATGCGGTGAAATACTTTCCAACCGGGCGAGCGCCTCTTCAAGGCTTTCGGGGCGCTTGCTGCGCTGCGCGCGGCACGCCGAAACTCCCTTGTGCAACAGGGCGATGATTCGCCGGCCAAGGCCGACGCGATCCCGGTCAACGATCAACTCTGCGGCGACCAGATCATCACCCGGTTTTGCGCGGGTGTTCCCAGAGTCAATGGCACCGACGATGCAGATCCAGCCGAGCCTGTGGTTCATGTCTTGATCCTCTTGCTTGCGGCAGGCTCCCGTCCCGCCTTGATGGCAAGAGCGGCCAGGCTCACGGATCGCGCTGTTCCCCGGGGAACACCTCTGTCAACTTGTGCAGAACGAGGGCGTCACGTACCGTTCTGACCGAAAGAGATTCCACGTTTGCGCTACGGGCCAAGGGCAGACCAATGTCGGGAGAGCGACGGAAGAACCGCCCGAACATCGAGCGGACGCTCGGTTCCATATCCTTTTTCAGTGATCTCGACGCCGAGAGCCTTGGCCAGATCGCTGCCGTCAGCCGTTCCGGTGTCTGGCCTGAAGGAACCTTTCTGTTTCACCGCGACGATGAGGGCGATCACATGGTTGCCTTGACCGCCGGTCGCGTTCGGCTTTCGATCGGAACCCCGCATGGCCGCGAGCTTGTGATCTGCCACCTGTCACCCGGAGACGTGGTCGGCGAGTTGGCGGTGATTGATGGACGGCCAAGGTCAGCAGATGCATTTGCCATAGAGCGGAGCACCGGTATCGTAATTGACCGGTCCGACTTTCTTCGAATTGCCCGCGAGAGGGCAGATGTACCCCTTGCCGTGGCCCGTCACCTCAGTGAGCTGCTCAGGAACACAAACTATCAGATGGAATCGATAGCGCTCTATGATCTGAGATTGCGGGTCATTCGGTTCTTTCTTTTTTCCATTCGCCAGACCCATGGGGATATCCTGCCCGGACGCGCTCTGATCCCCTCTGGGCTGAACCAGGCCGAGCTTTCCGCTGTGCTCGGAGCAAGCCGGCCAAAGGTGAACCGTGTGCTTCAAGACCTGGTTGCGGAAGGTGCGTTGACACGGGAAGGCACGCAAACCTACTGCAACGCGCAACACCTTCGCCGGTTGGCCGAGAGCGACAGTCATCGAGACTGGCCGTAGGTTCCGCTCCTTTCGGGACGGACCTTATGTCGGCTGATGGCCATGTGGTGCAATCAGGCATCGGCAGCTTGATCGGTTTCAGGGGCCTTCGCGTCCCGGCGGTGTCATCTAAGTCAATCCCTTAAGTGGGGAAGGTAAGGGGTCAGGCCCGTTCACTCCGCCAGTTTGCATCAATAACGGCAGAGCCGCTGCAACGGTCGCCTGCGTGCGCTATGGCCCAAAGTTGGTGACGCATGATCAGGCGGCGGCTTGAAGGTGGCGGATGCCGTTGCGGAACTCAATCCCTTCCATGGCCTCGGGCACCCTGCTGCGCGGGCCGGCGGCTTCCTGCAAGTTCTTCCTGGCTTCCGGTTGTGTGGGAACGAGTTCGACCAACCTGCCAGAATCGTTGCAGTGTCAGAACCGGCCGGTATTGTTGCGGGCGACGCCGATGTCCTTCAGCGTGTGGCTGGGCATCCCCTGAAGCCGTTGCAGAAGGGCCTTCTGTGCCTGCCTCCCATGGCCCGGACGGGTCACGCGGTCGACCAGGTTGGTCCAGGCCGCAGTAAACCGGGCGGTGAAGCGGACAAGGCGCTCGCGGCGGGTCTTGCGGGCCAGATGGACGCCCATCGTCTCGAACATGTCCTGCTCGAATTGCATCTCGGACTTGGGGCCGGTCTGCCTGAGGCCAGACCTGGCGACGACTGCGCGGTAAAGGAAGATGGACATGACGTGATCTCCGTCCGGGTTTTGCCGGAACATTTCCGGCTTGATGAGATCACTATGCAGTTTGTTCATGACGCTGGCTGTTCCCTGGGATACAGCAGTACATGTTACTGAAATATCTTATGTTGCTCTGCAATCAGGCGCAGCGCGGCACCATTGCGGTGCCAGCCCGGGCCGTCCTGCTTCAGCGCGTCCTGTTCGCGCAGGTCTTGCAGCATCCGGTTCAGCTCTGGACGGCTGGCACCCACCGGAAGACCAAGGTGGTCTGGTTGACCTTCAGGCTGAGCGTCTCGAAAGGTCCAAGACCCTCGCCGTTCCTCTGCTGAAGGGTCAGCGGGGCAAAGCGCGCAAAGCGGGCGCCAAGCTGGTAGGGCGAGACCGACCAGCCGGTCGATGGTGCCACGCAGAAGCGCCCCAGAGTGGGCAACGGCAGCCTCGTGCAGATCGGGAAACCGGGCGGCGATGGCGCGGCAGTCGCGGCGCGACAAGGTCAGCGCGTCAACCCCGGTCACCGCGGTTGCGGTGCTGCTGCGCTCGCCCCCGTCAAGACGGGCGATCTTGCCGACCAGGTCGCCCGGCCCGGCAAAGCGGACCAAAAGCTTGCGGCCCTTCTGCGGCAGGTTTCCATTCTCTCCTGGTTTGGCTTTGCGTTGCGCACTGTGAATGCGACTTTTGCGCTGAAGACCGCCGCAGCCGTTACTCCAGCACCGCAATGCGGTACCAGGTTTCGAATGGGATGCCGGGTTCCAGGCTGATTGCCGTAGCCCGACCCTTTGTGTTGAAAGGGTTTTCTCCCGCGCTGATGGATGTGCCAAGATCGAAGGCTGCCGCGACCGGCTCGATCCCGATGGCGAGGTGCCGGCCGTTCCAGGGAAAATCTGTTCGGCCACGGTTTGACAGCCAGAGCACGACGTCGGGAAAGTGTGCTGCATTCCAGTCCAGGGCGATGGTGATCCCCTCTGCCCGGCGCCGCAGCAGAGCGCGGCCACCCGGGGCATGAAGCTGCACAAGTTCCTCGGTGGCGAAGGGCAGGGGAAGCTGCGTGAGGTCCAGACTGGTGCCGTCGACACAGGGTGCTGCGGAAAGGTCCGTGACCTTTCCCCCGGGAACCAGACGCGAGATACCGGGTTCGACCTCTGCCGGAAAAATCAGGCCTTCCCTGGCACCGGGCACTGAAAGGACCGCACCGCCTTCAGGTATGGCGAAGACGGGATGAAGGCCGATGGGAATGCGACAGGGTCGATCCACCTCGACGGTCAAGCCAAAGTCTACTGCGGGGGCCTTGGGATCGGGTCGGATGTGCCGCCACATGCGCCGCACGGGCCCGTTGGCCGGTGAAAAGGACAGGGTCAGACCAGTGTCAGCCTTGTCAAAGTCCCATTCAGCGTTCGACGAGGCGCCATGCGGCTCGACCGGGCCGGCAGCCAGGTCCGCAGCAATCCCGGCCCAATCGCCGGCCAGAGAAAGCGCACGCGCGATCCCGAAAGGAACACAAGGCCATTCGCCGCGAAGCCGGCGCAGGATCCCGGGCAGCTCCCCGGCGCGGGGCTCATCGGCCCAGGGTGCGATTTGCATGGGCTGCACCACCCGTCCATCGGACAGGCGGAACCGGATCGGCCCGGCCATTGCCCCCAGGCTTTGAACTTCAAGGCTTCCATAAGCCCAGCTGCAGGTTCTGACAATCATGCGTCACCTTTGTGGCGATGTTCCGCCAGGCCTGCCGCGATGTCGGCAAGAATCCCGGAAGCGCCCCTCAGGGTTGCTATTGCCCTTGTTCAGGCGCATCTCGGGGTCGGTCTTGGGGCACAACAACTGCGGTCCCGTCCCGCGCCCGGGCATCCCGGTGGCAACGCCGTGGGCGAAAGCCACGATCCCCGGCATCTCGTCTGATCCGAGCGCGATGGCGGTGGGCAGGTCAGGGGTCGGCCAACTGTCAGTCGCACCGCCCGACCTGCGGCGCCTGATCGACTTTCCCGTGATGCCGACAGACCACAGGCCGGTCTTCGCCGACCAGACGGGGCTTTCGCCGACCGCGTCGTGCTGGTCGCCGGCAACAGACGACTTGGGGCCTGTCCTGTTCATCACCTTTCCTCCTGGCGCCCTCTGCCGATGTCGGCGCCTGTCACAAATCGCGCGGCATCAGAGACAAGAAAGGCAACCGCCTCGGCCTGATCGGCAGCATTCCGCGTGAAATCCGTGGCGACCCGGTTCACTCGGATACCCCGTGCGGCAAAGCCGCCGCTTGCACCGCGCGAAAGCCCAAGCAGGATGCCGTGCGCAGCCTCAGAGGCAGGATCGGATGGCCCCGGTGCCGCAACCAGGACGATGGCGCCACCCGGCTGGACAAGCGGGCCACCGTGCCGAAGGCCGAGCAAGGCGATTGTGGCGATGCCCCGCGACGCTTCTGTCCATCGTGCCCATGACAGAGGTCCTGTCGCGGTGCTGCGGGGGTCCAAGGTGACACAAACCAGTCCCGTGATTGCCCCGAGACCGTCGAAGGCCGCTGCGATTGCATCTTCGTTTGCGGGCGCAAGCGGGTTGACGGCGGCGGTTGCAACCCGGACGACCTGACCGTCCTGCCGCGACAGGCAATCGATGATGGCCTCTGTCAGTTCCGAGGCGGGTCCGAAAACAGCGATCCGAGACATCAGTGTACCCTCATGAGGCCACCATCCACGAAAAGAGTGGTCCCGTGCAAATACCTTGCCTTTGGTGACAAAAGCCAGAGAACGACATCGGCGATCTCGTCAGGCCGGGCAATGCGGCGCAGAAGATGCTGATTGGCCGCTCGCGACAAAAGTGCCTCGGCCTCGGCAGCGGAAAGCGAGGCCGTGGCCGCATGGGTAAACCCCGTGTCTACCCAACCCGGCGCAACGGTATGGACGCGAATGCCACGCGGCCCAAGCAGATGTGACAGGCCCTGGGACAGGCCCTCGACCCCGGCCTTGGTTGCGACGTAGGCAGGATGGTCGGCGCTGGCCATGTACCCGGCCACCGAGGCCATATTGACAATGACGGGATTTGCAGCGGTGTCCATGAGCGGCAGCACAGCGTCAGCAATCGCAAGCATCCCACCCACGTTGACGTCAAGCATCGCGTGCCAGTCAGCTACCTGCATATCCTCGATACTTGCCGTCAGGTTTCGACCGGCAACGTTGACCAGCCCGTCGATGCATTGCACCCGAAGGCCGATATGCTGGAAGGCTGCGGCGACCGAGGCCGGATCGGCTATGTCGCATGCAAGCGATATGCCATCGGCCCCTGCGGGCAGCTCTGGCGGCCGGCGGTCGATCAGCACAAGCCGCCGTCCCGCGCCTGCAAGGCGGGCGGCGATCGCCGAACCAATCCCGCCCGCCGCGCCGGTGACGACAGTGGCAGCGCTGGCCACCTTACCGCTCCAGCCGGAGGCGCAGGACGCTGCGCGCAGCGATTTGTCCTGTCACAGTTCCATGCGAAAGCCCGATATCCCCGGGCAGCTCTTCGCCTGTGGCCGAAACCACCGCCGCATCCCTGACAGAGATGTCGCCCAGCCTCAGCGAGAAGGACGCTGGTTCTGGGCCGGCGTTCACCACCGACGCCATCATGGAGCTTTCGCCCAATGGGCGCAGCCGGAGGTCAAGCGGCACCTCAGAGCGCAGTTCGACGGCCATGCGGGGGGCCTGTTCGGGCGCATCCTGGGTCCGGACAATGACGGGGGGCGTCGTTGCGGTCTGGGCAAAGGCGGTTGCCGCGCGGCGGTCAGGCGCGGACAGGGGCAGAAGATGGAAGCGGAACGCGATGTCACCAGACTGGCTGGCTGCGAAGTTGACATCCCAATGGTTGTTGATGACCCAGAACCCCAGTGCGCCATCGTCAAGAAGACGCCGGCCTGCGCCTTCAGTCTGGGGGCCGAACGGATGCACAAGGGGTGCGTCCGGCGTGGCGACAACCAGTGTCGCCTGCTTGGTACTGACGGTGGCTTGACGCTGGACGGCAACCCATGTCTGGCAGGCGTCTGGCAACACCCCGTCAGCGTCGATGATCATGTCACCGACATCAAGGTCAACCTTTGCACAGCCTCCGTCCAGCGAGAAGACAACGAAGAAGGACTCGGGACTGGTGACGCGGGTCTTGTGGATTGTCGTGCGCAGGTCGATGCCGCCCCCCGCTACCGGCAGGCGCCATGTCAGCGTGGCCCGGTCGCCATGGGGCCAGGACAGGTACACGTCGATCTCGGGGCCAAGCAGCGTCAGGCGCGGCGCACCAAGGGCGACCTCGCCAGCCGGGGCGCGGCGGAAGCCTGTGGAAGCCGCCGGCCAAACGATTGTCTCCAGTCTCGTCCAGTCGCTGTTGCCATCCCCGGTCCCGAAAATCGCAGCCCGCCCCTTCCCGGCGTCAACCGGCACCTCATAAAGAAGGCTTCCAAGGCCATGTGGCCCCAGCGGCACGTCATGCCCCTTGGCAAGATTTGTCAGCCGCATCGCAGCGCCTGTCTGCGGGTTGATCTCAAGCCGCCAACGGTCATTGGCAATCCAGTTCCCGCCCGTCCGGCCGCCCGCATCTGCCGCGACCGGGATCGGGCGAATGACTGCCTCGCCGAACGCAGGCAGGATCACGTCCAACACATGCGTGGCCGAGGGCAAGTGCCGCTGCCGCTGAACGTTCATGCCCGGCATGAATTCTTCGGTCAGCCAGGCGTGCAGGATCGATGCGGGCGAGGCACCGCCGTAATCGCGCGGAACGGGCCAGCGCAGGTGGCGCGCAACGGGGCTGGGATTGAAGACGTAATAGCTTTGCTCCCCGATCGGGATCGACGGAGCGTCGCCAAGGCGGATCATCCGGTCGTTTTCGATCAGGCCACCGGTCACGGCACGGGCGCGTGCCCGTGCGGCACGGGTGGATGCCTCGAGCGCGGCGGCAAAACCGTCATGGGCGCGGTGGGTCTTCCATGACCACTGGAATCGCGCGAAGGGCGCATCGGGCATTGTAACGCTGGAATAGGCGCCCCATGTGTGTTCGTCATAAAGCGAGATGCTCTGGACGGCATCGATCTGCGCCGGATCGTCCTTTTCTTTGCAAAGGGCGGTAAGCATGTCGGTGACCGGAAGAAGGCGCTCGCCCGCGCGGGCGACGCTGGTCTCGAAGGCGGTCGAGGCGACGCCATCCGCCCAGTAGTCGGGCCAATCGCCCGAAAGCTGGGCCAGGGGGCCCGCTGCATCAAGCAGAGCATCCATCGCCTGGTCGAGTGTCTTGATCTCCAGCCGCGGCGTGCGCCCTTCCGAGTTCCAGCGGATGACGAAATCGCTCAGGCTGTCGGTCGGAAAGCCGTTATCAAGTGAGGCCTTGTTGGTCACTTGCGCCAGCATGACATCATGCGGCCAGGCGGCCGTTCCTCCGGGGCGCGCCATGATGCGGTCGATGTTGGCCTGCGCCCCGTCCAGACTGTACTCGGACAGGCGCATGGCATTGGTGCCATAGGTATAATGCCACCCATGCAGCGTGGGCATGCTGCGCCCTGTCGGCGTCTGCCAGTCAAAGAGCCGGGGCGCGACCCGGTCAGGGATGCCGCGGTGGGGGTTCGAGGCAACGACAAGACGGTCGACGCCCGCATCAAGCAGAAGGTCGGTCCAGAACCAACCAAGGCCGTTCACGTCGCATTGCCAGGCCGTGCGGACCGTCAAGCCATACTCGCTGCGAAGCGCGCGGACCCGGTCAAGCGACCGTTCGGCGAGGGCCGGTGATACGAGCGGCGTCCAATGGACAGGCATCGCGGCCACGCCCATCAACCCCGCCTCGTGCAGCGCGCGGAAGCGATCGATCTGCGCGGCAGTTGCATGGCGCAGCCAGTCCAGAGTGATTTCCGAGACCTCGCAGGTCCAGCGGAACCGGGCAGGGTCGGGAAGATGGGCGTTTTCCTCGCACACCTCGATGGCGCGGTCGATGATCTTGCGGTGGAGGCGATACAGTGTCCCTGCATAGTCGGTGTAACCGAAATCGGTGTGGGTATGGCTCACCAGGTAAAGTGTGTGCGCCTTCATCCTGTCCTCCACTGCTGCCTTCAGGTCCAGCTAACCCCACACTACCATACCAGTCAAGTTACCACTTGGGCACTTAATGCGCTTTATCTTGTGATTAACTGCCTTTTTCCTGCTCAGGCGGCGGTTTCTTGTGATATTGACGGCACCTCTGGTATGGTAGATGATGCGGATCAAAGGGGGGAGGGGTATCGTGCGACATCTCGTGACGGGCGGTGCAAGTGGTATCGGCTTGGCAACTGTGCGGATGCTGGCCGCCGATGGGCACGATGTGATTGCCATGGATGTGGACAAGGCGGCGCTGGCGGCCCTGGCGGATGTTCCGGGCGTGATCCCCTTCGCCGGATCGGTCGCCAGCGAGGCCGATTGCCGCAAGGCGGCTGAAATTGCTGCGGCGCAGCTTGGGGGCCTTGACGGGGTGTCGCACAGCGCCGGGATTCAGCGGTATGGCACCGCCGCCGACACAGCTTCGGAGGTGTGGGACGAGGTCATCGCCGTCAATCTGACGGGTGCGTTTCTGGTGGCCAGGGCCACGCTGCCGCTGCTGAGGGCGTCGCGTGGTGCCTATGTCTTCACAGGATCAGTGCAGTCCCTTGCAACGCAACGGGGTGTCGCGGCCTATACGGCATCAAAGCACGGGCTTCTGGGGCTGGCCCGCAGCATTGCCGTCGATTTCGCGGACGAGGGGGTGCGCGCCAACCTGGTCGCCCCGGGGGCCGTGGCGACACCGATGCTGGAGTGGGCCCTGTCCCTGGCCCCCGATTCCGACGGAGTGCGCCAGGAGCTTCGCCAGATGCATCCACTTGGCCGGATCGGCACGCCGCAAGAGGTCGCCGACGTGATCGTCTTTCTCCTGTCGGGCCGCGCAGCCTTCGTGACCGGCGAAGTGGTGCGCGTTGACGGAGGGATGCTGACGCGGATCGGTGGTTCGCCGAAAGGAGACAAACAATGACAGCAGTCAACCGAATCGCCGACATCACCGCAACGACCATCACAATCCCGCTGGAGGCGCCGCTTCGCCATTCGAACGGGGCACATTGGGGCCGCTTCGTCCGCACAATCGTGGAGGTAACGGGGGCGAATGGCCTGTCTGGCTTCGGTGAAATGGGCGGAGGAGGATCTGCGGCAAATGACGCGGTGCTTGCCCTGAAGCCCTATCTGATCGGCCATGATCCGCTGCAACTTGAACAGTTGCGCTGGAAGATCATGAATCCGGTGGGAAGTCTGTACAACGCCCGCACACAGATCCATGCCGCAATTGAGATGGCCTGCATGGATCTTGCCGGCAAGACCCTTGGCGTCCGGGCCTGCGACCTGATCGGGGGGGCGGTTCGCGAAGACATCCCCTTTGCATCCTACATCTTCTATCGCTACCACGACCCCGGGACGGGTGCCGGGGGCGAAACGACGCCTGACGAAATCGTCGCTCATACCCGTGCGCTGAAGGCCGCGCATGGCTTCACGACGCACAAGCTGAAGGGCGGCCACTTCGCACCTGACCATGACATCGCTGTCATGAAAGCGCTTGCCGGCGCATTTCCTCAGGACCAGCTGCGGCTTGACCCAAACTCGGTTTGGTCCGTGGAAGAGGCGATCCGGGTCGGACAAGCGATCGAGCCGCTGCGCAACGACTATTTCGAGGACCCAACCTGGGGCCTGGAGGGGATGCGGCGCCTGCGCCAGTTCGTCCGGATCCCGCTTGCGACGAACACCGTCGTCGTCAACTTCGAGCAACTCGCCCAGATGGTTCGCCATGACCATCTTGACGTCGTCCTTCTGGACACAACGTTCTGGGGCGGCTTGCGGCAGGCGCACAAAGCCGGAACGGTGCTTGAGACCTTCCAGTATGGGGCCTCGGTCCATTCCTCGGGCGAGCTGGGGATTCAGCTTGCGTCCATGCTGCAACTTGGGGCGGCCCTGCCGAACCTCAGGTTCGCTGCGGATGCGCATTATCACCATCTGACCGACGACATCATCGTCGGCGGCCCGATGCGGTACAGGAACGGCTGCATCCGCTTGCCAGAAGGCCCCGGGCTTGGCGTCGAGGTCGACCGCGATAAGCTGGCGCGCTACGCCGAGCTTTATCGAGAGCTGGGCGGCTACGCCTATGACCGCGACCCGGCGCGGCCCGATTGGTATTCGATCTTCCCCGAAAACCGCTATGCCGACCCGGCCATCAAGTCCGTTCCGGCAGGAGTGTGCCCCTGATGGCCGAGGTGAGACTCGTCAATCTGGTCAAGGCCTTTGGCCGGCAGATCGCGATCAAGGGCATCAACCTTGTGATCGAGGACAAGTCCTTCGTCGCGCTGGTCGGACCTTCGGGGTGCGGGAAATCCACGACCCTTCGCATGATCGCGGGGCTTGAAACCGTGTCTTGGGGCGACATCCGCATCGGCGGCGAGGTTGTGAACGACCTTCCGTCGCGCAGCCGCGGGGTTGCAATGGTTTTCCAGTCCTACGCCCTTTATCCCCATATGAGCGTGAGGGCAAATCTGTCGTTCGGGTTGCGGATCTCGGGCGAGCCCCGGGCCGAGATCGACCGCCGCGTGGCTGATGCGGTGGAGGTGCTGGAGCTTGGCCCCTACCTTGACCGGAGGCCAAGCCAGCTGTCCGGCGGGCAAAGGCAGCGCGTGGCGATGGGACGTGCGATGGTGCGCGAGCCGCGCGTCTTTCTGTTCGACGAGCCCTTGTCGAACCTGGACGCAAAGCTGCGCCACCAAATGCGGGCAGAGATCAAGAAGCTGCACCGTCGCATCCAGAACACGGTCGTCTACGTGACCCACGATCAGGTCGAGGCGATGACAATGGCAGACAAGATCGTGATCATGCGCGATGGCCGCATTGAACAGGTGGGCAGCCCCGCCGAGGTTTTCCGTTCGCCGGCAAACATCTTTGTCGCAGGGTTCATCGGCGCTCCGCAGATGAACTTCTTCCGCGGACGCGTCGGTCCGGGCGGTGCCATTTTCGTGGATCGTATCGGCGAACCAGTCCTTGCCGAGCCGGGCGCCTTCGTGCTTCCGGCCGAAGGCGAAGAGGTGATCCTGGGTCTGCGCCCGGAACATATCGTGCCGGAAAACCATGGCATGGTCCCGCGCCGGTCCGTCTGTTTCAAGGCAACCGTCACCATGTCCGAGGCGCTTGGCAATGAGACGCTTCTGACAGCGGCTTTTGGTGGTGTCGAGTTCGTTGCCCGCATGGCTGATCCCCGGGAAGTGGAAGACGGGGAGACCATTGAATTCCGGATCGACAGCGACCGAATCCATCTTTTCGACCCGGTAACCGAAGGCACGCTGCGCCGCGTGTCCAACTGACAACCAACAACAGAAGGAGGAGAAGAAACCATGTTCATACCACGACTGAAATCGCTTGCGATCGGGGCGCTTGCCCTGTGCGTCGCAGTGCCCGCCATGGCACAGCAGGTTACGCTGGCCCATGACAAGGCCTTCTGGGACCCCGGCTGGACCGCGACCGCGGCAGAGGCGGGATTCACGCCAACGGCCTATCCAACCGACCAGTTCGTTGGCTTCATCCAGTCATCCGTGGCTGCGGGCACCCAGCCGGGGCTTTTCACCTGGTGGACGGGCCGGGCGCTTGACGACCTTGCGGCCTCGGGCGGTATCGCCCCGGTCGACGAGATCTGGGACAAGGCCATCGCCGATGGCCAATTCCCCGAAGGTCTGCGGGCTCTGTTCTCGGTCGATGGCAAGGCCTATGCGCTGCCGGTCAACGTCGCGCGCTGGGTGGTGCTGTACAACAAGGATACCTTTGCCAAGAACGGGCTTTCGGAGCCCAAGACGTGGGAAGAGTTCGAGGCAGCGATGGCGACGCTGAAGGCGGCGGGCATCACGCCCATCAATGCGACTGTGCAGGATGGATGGCGCGGCTTCATCTGGTTTCAGGAACTGATGCTGCGCACCAATCCGGATGCCTACAACGCGCTGCACAGCGGGGAACTGGCCTATGACTCTCCCGAGGTGAAGGCGGCCTTCGACATCTGGACTGACTGGGCTTCCAAGGGCTATTTCAGCGACCCGCGGTCCACCACCGAGGCGCCAGACTTCGCGGGCGGCAATGCTGCGATGTACCTGATGGGTGAATGGGTTATCGGCGGCCTGAAGGAAGCCGGCATGGATGTGGACAACAATCTTGGTGTCTTCCTTATGCCAAACCGCGATCCGGCCATGGCAAGCACTCTGATCGTAGAGGGCGGGCCGCTGGTGCTTTCGGCCAAGGCGACAGAGGCGGACCGCGCAGCTTTTGAATACTGGGCGACAGAAAAGGCCGCAAACACCTGGGCCAAATCGATGCAGCTGTTCAATGGCAACCTGAATGTGGCACCGCCGAACCCGGTCTTCGGTGAAGTCACCGCCGCTATGTCGGAGAAGGACACTGTCGCCTACCAGCGCTGGTGGGAGGCTGTCCCGACTGAGATCCGCGGCGACCTGGTAGCCGAGCTTTCAAGCTTCGTTCTGAACCCGACTGCCGATCAAGCCGCTCAGGCCATGGCAAACATGCAGGCGCTGAACGCCGACTACTGGGCGAACAGGTGACTTGACGGTGCGGCAGCGCAAAACGCTGCCGCACTGTCAGACCAGGTGGGGACGAAGGATGGGCGACCGAAGCATGAGCGACAGCGAGCTTGGCGCGCTGGATGCGGAAAGGCTGGGCAGTGCCGACGTTCGCCAGCGTCGGCGCAACGCCTTGACCGGCGCTTTGTTTGCAGCCCCGGCGCTTTTGTTCGTCACGTCCTTTCTCCTGTACCCGGTCGCAATGAACGTCTGGTACAGCTTCACCGCCTGGCGCAAGTTCGAGGGGTTGGGTGAGTGGGCGGGACTGGCGAACTATCAGCGGCTTGCGACCAATCCGAATTTCGAAGCTGCCGCGATCAACACCGGCATTTGGGTGATCGCCTCGCTGGTGCTGCCCGTCGCACTGGCCCTTGCCCTGGCTGTCCTCCTCAACGGGGCGCGCTTTTCGGACACGGCGAAGACGTTGTTCTTCCTGCCCCGTGTATTGGCACCTACGGCAGCAGGTGTCATTTGGTATTACGTCTATGCCCCCAACGGGGTCCTGAACGGATTTCTCTCGCTGTTCGTCGGTCCGGTCGATCGCGGCTGGTTGTTTGAAGACAGCACCATTACCCCGGCGATCATCGTTGCCTTCGTCTGGCAGACGGTTGGGCTTCCGATGGTGCTTCTGTTGATCGGTTTGGCCGCCATCCCGCGGGACCCGATCGAGGCGGCGCAAATCGATGGCGCGACACCCGGGCAAGTCTTCCTGCATGTAACCCTGCCGCTTCTGTTGCCGACGATTCTCGTCGTTGTCATCATCAGCGTCCTCGCAGGCTTCACCGCGTTTGACCACATCTGGGTCATGGCGCAAAGCTTCCCGGGCAAGCGGCGATTGTCGCTGACCGTGCTCATGTACTACGAAGCCTTCACCAACAACGCCTGGGCCTTCGCGTCTGCGATCGCGGTTGTCCTGGGGGGAATTGTCCTTGCGGTCACCTGGTTGCAGGCTGTTCTGCAAGAGCGTGTCGACAGGATGCTGAAATGAACCGGGTGCAGCCGCAGCACCTTGACCTTTCGGCCATAGACTGGCGCGAGGTGGCCCGTCGCAAGCGTCGTCTGGTGTCTGGTGGATCCTGGGGAATGTGGTTGGCAGTTGCCATGGCGCTGCTGTGGATGGTGCCCTTCTATTATCTGCTGATCACCATCTTCAAATCCCCGGCCGAGTTTGCGACAGGCCCGAAGCTGGCCCTGCCCGAAGGTCTGTGGCCGGTCGTCGGGAATGTGTCCGCCGCCTGGCAGGCGGCGCGCATGGGGCCGGCCTTCCTCAACAGCGCCATCTATGCGGTGACAGGTGCCGCATCTGCCGTGATCATCGCGGCCATGGCCGCCCACGGCCTTGCCCGGTTCGATTTCAGGGGCAGGACGGCCTTGTTCATGACGATCTTCGCTGGAACGGTCTTTCCATTGCAGCTGTATCTGATTCCGCTCTTCTTCTCGTACCAAAGCCTTGGGCTGATCGACACACGCCTGGGAATGATTCTGTTCTACACGGCAATTTGCATACCTTTCCCGGTCCTTGTGCTGCGCAACTATATGTCCCAGATGTCGCGCGAGATGGACGAGGCCGCGCGCATGGACGGGTGTGGCGAGTTCAGGCTTTTCTTTTCGATTGTGCTTCCCAACGCAAGCAGCCCCATGCTTGCGCTTTTCCTGCTGCAATTCACCTGGGTCTGGAACGATCTGCTGTTCGCGACCGTCCTGACCCAAAGCCCGGAGCTCCGCCCGATCATGCCGGCGTTGCAAGTGTTCCAGGGCGGATATGCCTCACAGTCCCCGACCGTCATTCTGACCGCATCCTTTCTTGCCTCGTTGCCCACGGTCCTCCTGTTCCTGGCCATGCGGCGTACGTTCATGACCGGACTGACTGCGGCACGGAATTGAGGCTGGATCAATGAGCGACAGTGTGACTTTCGAGGCGGGCCGGACGATTTCAGCGCAAGTGTATTCGCTCTTGCGGCGCGAGATCATCGAGCACCGGCTGAAGCCGAATACCCGCCTGTCGGAGGCAGGGCTTTGCGAAATCTACAATGTAAGCCGCCAGCCGATCCGGGAGGTGCTGCTGCGTCTTTCAGGCGACAAACTGGTGCAGGTTCATCCGCAGCGCGGCTCTTTCGTCTCTCCGGTCTCCTTGTGCCTGTTCCATGCGGCGCAGCTTATCCGCGAGGCGGTCGAGGTCGAGGTTGTCTCCCGTTTGGCCATGACGGCGGCGCGCCCGCTTCTGAACCAGATCGAGGAAGAACTGAAGCTCCAGGCGAATTTTGCCGCGCGCAGGGATACCGAAAGGTTCTACAGCTCTGACGAACGGTTCCACAGCCTGATCGCAAGCGGAACCGGCATTCCGGCCCTTTGGCCGGCCTTGCTGGAGCACAAGATCCATCTGGATCGCGTGCGCTACATGTCGCTGAGCAAGGGACAGAACATCAATGAACTGATTGGCGATCACAAGGCAGTCTTCCGATCCCTGGTCAGCCGCGACCCTGCAGCCGCACAGACCGCCATGCGGAGCCACCTGCGCCGGGCCCTCGGTCATGCGGTAAGCCTGGCCGATGAGCATCCTGACTGGTTCTCGGATTGACAGTCCAGCCTGCGGCTCACCCGGCTGATTTGTGGCAGCCGGTCGCTTTGGCAGCGTTCTCGGGCGCATCACAAAGGTTCATTCCAGATGACTGACCCAAGGGGAAAGTGGACAAGACATGGGGGCCTCGTCGTCTCTCTGGCCCCTGTCAGGCTAAGTTCTTTGCGACAAGGGCTGCCAGGGACGTGCGGATTACGGTCGAACCGGCCTTCGATAATGGCAAAAAGCGCATTCATCAGCTTGACGGCGTTTCACGACCGTACCGGGTGACCTGCCCGGAAGGATCGAGGCTGCGCCACAAGGACGGGAAGAGGATTGCCGGACAGATTCAGCAGGCAAGTCTTTGCGATCAGGTAAAGCTAATCACCCGTGAAAGCCGCGTCTGCCCGGCTTGTTCCCCGGTTCGCGCCATCCAAGACTGCCGCACGCGCAACCTGGACACGTTCTTTGGCCGGGTCAGGGTCAAGGCTGCGCGCCTGCGCCGCTGTTCCTGCGATGCCAAGGGTGGGGCGGCCCCACGCGCGCCGCTTTCTCCATTGGCTTTTTCTTTCCGGACCGCGCTGCCCCGGAGTTTCAGCGGCCCCATGCCAGGCTTGGGTCCCGGAACTTCTTTCGCAAAGCCGCACGGCTGATGACGTGCTTGCTGCCCTGCCAACCGCCCCAGCATACCACCGTGCGCGGCCGGTTGGGTCTGACTGCCGACAGGTTGGAGCGCAGCCGTTCAAGGCTTGCTCCGGTCACAAGGGTTTACAGGCAATCCGGTACTGTTTCAGCGGCCTGCACAAAGCCTCCGTTTGGGGCTGTGGCGCGGCAGGGTGTGTTTCGGAACGCCTTCTGGCGGCTGTAGAGGTGGTGCGGGCCGAGTTGCCTGTCGGCATGTCAATCGACATCGTCAGCGATCAGGCAGAGGTGGTGGCGCATGACATCGCCAAGGTCGGCACCGTTTTCCTGGAGACCGCGGTAATCGTTATGGCGGTCGTCGTGCTGTTCCTTGGAGTCAGGTCTGGCATGATCGTGGGAGTGATCGTGCCGCTGACCATGCTCGCCTCGCTTGTCGTCATGCGGATGATGGAAATCGAACTGCACTCCATCTCGATCGCGGCGCTGATCATCTCGCTTGCGCTTCTGGTCGACAACGGCATCGTCATCGTCGAAGATGTGGAGCGCAGGCTTGGGGCGGGCGAGGACCGCGAACAGGCCTGCGCCGAGGCGGGCCGGACGCTGTCGATCCCGCTGCTGGTGTCCTGCCTTGCCATTATCCTCGCCTTCCTGCCGCTGGTGCTGTCACAAAGCTCGGTCGGCGAATACATGCGCTCTTTGGGGCAGGTTGTGGCGATCACGCTGCTGATCTCCTGGGTGTTCTCGCTGACGGTCGTGCCGATCCTGTGCCGACGCTTTGCCCGTGCGCATGCCGCCGGACATGAGGTGAAGGACCGCCACGACACCCTTTTCTTCCGGTGCTACCGGCGGCTTCTGCCGCAATCCTTGGCATTCTCGCCCTGTCCGGCATCATCGTGAACAACGCGATCCTGCTTCTGGAACGCATCCACGTGGAAGAGGCCGAAGGACGCCCCCGGACGGAAGCGATTCTCGAGGCTTCGGTCAAGCGCCTGCGCCCGATCGTCATGACCAAGCTGGTTTGCATCCTCGGGCTGGTGCCGCTGATGCTGTTCGGCGGGGATCTGTGGTACCCGATGGCGGCGGGGATGATCGGCGGGCTGCTTCTGGGTACGCTTATCACCCTGGGCCTTGTGCCAGTGGTCTACAGCTTGCTTTACGGGCGCGATGCATCGCCCGGACAGCTCGCTGCGCCGCAAGGTGTGGGGCGATGAAGCAGGCGGGGCAGTGAGCGTGCCCGTGAACCTGCGATGGTGCGCAGCCGTCCCGCCGGTCAGGGCGCAAGGCACGCCAGCGGGTCAGCCGTTGAGCCTTGTGCGCAGCGCCGCAAGATCATCCTGCATCACACCATGCCCCTCGCCGGGGTAGATGCGGGTTTCCACCGTGGCCCCCATGGCCTTCAGGGCCGCAGCACTGTCCTGCACGCGTTGCAGCGGGATATGGGGATCGCGCTGATGCACGCTGATCCAGACCTGCGCCCCGTCGCGCCGGCCGGGATAGTCGAGCCGTTTCGGCGCGTGACCATAGAGGGCCGGCTGCGGGCCGCCGGGGGCATCAGCCCGCCCGACCAGACCGCCCGACATCGCGAAGACCCCGGCAAGCCCGGCCCCGTCGCGGGCAAAGGATTCCAGTGCAAGGCAGGCCCCCTGGCTGAACCCGGCCAGCCAGATGCCCTCGCGCGGCAGACCTTCCGCCTCCAGCCGGGCGACGGCATCGCGCAGGGCGGCAAGACCCGCATCGACGAAAGGCTGCATCCGGGCCATCGGCGCCAGAAAACTGGTTGGCCACCAGCTGCGGCCCGGTGCCCCGGGGGCGATGGCGGCGACTTCGGGCAGGGCAGCATGGGCCAGCAGGCCCAGGATATCTGCCGCAGAACCGCCGCGCCCGTGGGCCAGCACGATGCCCGCACGGGCGCGGCCTGCCGGGGGGCCGGCGCGCTGCATCAGGCGACCTTCAGGGGCGGCAGGATCTGCGTGATGCGATCCCGCATCGCTTCGTATTTCGGCGGCAGCTTCAGCGCCTGGCCCAGGGTCGCAACCGGTTCATCCACGGCAAAGCCCGGCGGATCGGTGGCGATTTCAAACAGCACGCCGCCCGGTTCGCGGAAGTAGATCGCGTTGAAATACTGGCGGTCGATCACCGGGGTGGTCGGATGGCCATGGGCCGCCAGCAGCTCTTGCCAGTCCCGCTGTTCCATGTCGCTGCGGGCGCGGAAGGCGACGTGATGGATGGTGCCCGCACCGGGGCGCGCCTTGGCAGGGGTGTCGGTGCGAATCACGTCGATGATGTTGCCGCGCCCGGACCCCGGCGCGACAAGGCGCAGCCGTTCGATGTCGCGCTCTGTTTCCTGGCCCTGCTCGCGGTAGCCGAAAGCTTCGGTCAGAAGCCGCACCGTCGGGCCGGGATCGCGTTCCCACAGGGTCACCGAATGAAAGCCGTCCAGCGGCGCATCGCCTTCGCGGTCTGTTTCCACCAGTTCCACCGGGGCACCATCGGCATCCCAAAGCGTGATAAGACGCTGGCCGAACCGTTCGTACGGGCCTTCGTAATCTTCGGCGTTCTGCGCAAGCCGGTCCATCCACGCCTGAAAGCCGCCCTTTGGCACGGCATAGGCAACGGCGCTGGCCATGCCCGGACCGGCGCGGCCCGGCGCGGCATCGGCAAAGGGAAAGAAGGTCAGGATCGTGCCGGGCGTGCCGACATCGTCACCATAATAGAGGTGATAGGTATCGGGGGCATCGAAGTTGACCGTCTTTTTCACCAGCCGCTGGCGAAGCGTCCGGGTGTAGAAATCGACATTGGCCTGCGGCGGGCCGGAAATGGCCGTCACATGGTGAATGCCGGGAATCACGGGTCTTGTCATGCTGTGCTCCAACAGGCCGCATCCGGTGCGGCGTTGCGCAACAGATGGGGCAGACAGGCGCCGCTGTCATCCCCGCAGCGCTGCACCCTGTCTGTGCAGGGCCGCGCTTTGGCGCACCGTCACATATCTGTTACAAAAACGTCGCATACCTGTCGCCGGACGGGCCTAGGGGAAAGGCGCAGGCCCGATGGCCGGCGAGTGCATTCACAGGAGATCCCCATGAAATCCGTCAAACTCGGCGCATCCATTGTTGCGATGGCCGCCGTGGCCGCCACGGCCGGGTACGCGCGCGACAATATTCAAACTGCAGGCTCTTCGACCGTGCTTCCCTATGCCACGATCGTGGCCGAAGCCTTCGGCGAGAATTTCAGCTTCAAGACCCCGGTTGTCGAATCCGGCGGATCGGGTGCCGGGCGCAAGAAACTGTGCGAAGGTGTGGGCGAAAACACCATCGACATCGCCAACTCGTCCAGCCGCATCACCCAGAAGGATCTTGATCTGTGCGCCTCGAACGGCGTGACCGAGATCATGGAAGTCCGCTTCGGCTATGACGGAATCGTCTTTGCGTCCGACATCGCCGGCCCGTCCTATGCCTTTACCCCGCTTGACTGGTTCAATGCGCTGGGCGCGCAGGTCGTGCGGGACGGTGCCCTGGTTGCCAACACGAACAAGACCTGGGTCGAAGTGAACCCTGCCCTGGCCGACAAGCCGATTCTGGCCTTCATTCCCGGCACCAAGCACGGCACGCGCGAGGTGTTCGACACCAAGGTGATCGAGGCGGGCTGCAAGGAAGCCGGGGCTTACGATCTTCACTTCGCCGCCTCTGCCGGTGCGGACGAAGCCGCGAAAAAGTCAGACGCCGCCAAGGCCTGCATGACGCTGCGCACCGATGGTGTGGCTGTGGACATTGACGGCGACTACACCGAAACCCTGTCGCGCATCGCCGCCAACAGGGACGCCATCGGCGTGTTCGGTCTGTCGTTCTATCAGAACAACACCGACAAGCTTCAGGTTGCCACGATCAACGGCGTTGTGCCGACGGTTGAAACGGTTGCCGCCGGGGACTACCCCGTGTCGCGCCCGCTGTACTTCTACGTCAAGAAAGCCCACCTCGGCGTGATCCCCGGGCTGCAGGAATACATCGACTTCTTCGTGTCCGACGACATGGCAGGCCCGGAAGGCCCGCTGGCCGCCTATGGCCTGGTCCCCGATCCGGAACTGGCGGCAACCCAGGCTGCCGTTGCGGCCGGGACCGTGATGGGTCCGCTCCAGTGACATGACCCTCGGGTGGCACCCCGGTGCCACCCGAACCTTTGCTGCGCGACCCTTTCCTGAAACGGATATGCCATGAGCGCCGGACTTCTTTCGCTGACAGTTCTTGTTTTGGCGGTTGCAGGATACATCCTGGGGCGCAGGCGGGCGGTATCGGTGGCCGGCGGGGATGCCCGCAAGCTGCATTCGCTGCCATCCTACCACGGACAATCGGTTTTTCTGTTTACCGCCGTTCCGGCGTTCATCCTGATGATTTTCTGGCTGTTGGCGCAGCCGGTCTATATCGAGAACAGGGTCACAGCCCTGATCCCGAACATTGAAGCTGATGATGCAGCCGCGCGCGAACTGGCCATGGCAGATGTGCGGCGCGTTGCCTCGGGCCTGGACCTGGCCATCGCGCAAGGCGCGTTGCAGCAGGCCGACCTTGACACGTTGCAGGCCGATGCCACGGATCTGCGCGGCAAGCTGGCCGGTGTCGGCGTTGCCCTTGGTGCGGATGTGTCGCAGTACACCTTTGACGCCGCCCGCGAATACCGGGCGCTCAAAAGCAGCCTGGGCATCGGCATGGCTGTTGCCGTGCTGGCGGTCGCCGCCGCCGGCTTTGCCTTTGCCTGGTCGCGCATTACCGTGGCCTTCCGGGCGCGCAATGTCTCGGAAAGTTTCGTGATCGCGATGCTGATCGGGGCTTCCCTTGTTGCGGTTCTGACCACCTTCGGCATCGTCTTTTCGCTGGTCTTTGAAACCTGGCACTTCTTCGAACTTTACCCGGCAAGGGATTTCTTCTTCAGCACCACATGGAGCCCGAAGTTCGGGGGCGGGTCCAGCCTTGGCATTCTGCCGCTGCTGTGGGGCACCCTGTATGTGTCGGTCATTGCGCTGCTGGTCGCCGTGCCGATCGGGCTTCTGTCTGCGATCTACCTGTCGGAATACGCCTCGCGCCGGTTCCGCACCTTTGTGAAACCGCTGATCGAGATTCTGGCCGGCATTCCGACCATCGTCTACGGCCTGTTCGCGCTGATCACGGTGGGGCCGCTGCTGCGCGACTGGTTCGCCCAGCCGATGGGGCTGGGCAACAGCTCTTCCTCGGTGATGACGGCAGGCATCGTGATGGGGATCATGGTCATTCCCTTCGTGTCTTCGCTGTCGGACGACATCATCAATGCGGTGCCGCAAAGCATGCGCGACGGATCGCTTGGCCTTGGGGCCACACCATCGGAGACGATCCGCAAAGTCGTGTTGCCCGCCGCCCTGCCGGGCGTGGTCGGGGCGATCCTGCTGGCCGCCAGCCGGGCCATCGGTGAAACCATGATCGTGGTGATGGGGGCGGGTGCCGCAGCGCGTCTGAGCATGAACCCCTTCGAAGCCATGACAACCGTCACGGTCAAGATCGTCAGCCAGCTGACCGGCGATACCGAATTCGGGTCGCCTGAAACGCTTGTCGCCTTTGCGCTTGGTCTGACCCTGTTCATCATCACCCTTGGCCTGAACGTCATCGCGCTTGCCATCGTCCGCAAATACCGGGAGCAATACGAATGACCGACATTTCCGGTGGCCCTGCCGCCTTGCCGGTGCCGAAATCGCGTCGCGGATCGCTGCTGACGCAGGATGCGCTGACAAAACGCCGGAATGCCGCCGAAGCACGGTTCAAGGCCTATGGTGCCGTGGCCATCACGCTGTCGATGCTGGCGCTGGTCTGGCTGCTGATCTCGATCATCAGTGTTGGTGCCCCTGCGTTCCGCCAGACCTTCCTGACGATGCCGATCGAACTGCCAGAGGATAAGCTGGACAAGTCCGGCACGCGGGACCCCGCCGTCATGGCAAAGGTGACGACCGTGGGCTATGCGGCCGTAATCCAGGCGGCACTGACGAAAGCGATCAAGGAAAAGGGCATCTCCACCGATGGCATGACGCCAAAGGACATAGCCGGGATCGTGTCGCTGGAAGCCCCCGCACAGCTTCGCAACCATGTCCTGGCCAACCCCGATCTTGTCGGCCAGACCATCGATTTCGAGATTCTGGCCAACGGCCGCGTTGACGGCTTTTTCAAGGGCCGCGTGACGATGGAAACCGCCAGGCTGGACAGCAACATCAAGCCGGAACAGTTGGTGCTTGCGGAACGGCTGGTGGACGCAGGCATCATGGCCCAACGCTTCAACTGGGGCTTCATCACCGCGCCCGATGCCTCGGACCAGCGGCCCGAAGCGGCGGGGCTGGGCGTGGCGATCATCGGATCGTTCTACATGATGATCGTGGTGCTGGTGCTGTCGCTGCCCATTGGCGTTGCGGCGTCGATCTATCTGGAAGAATTTGCCCCCAAGAACCGCCTGACAGACCTGATCGAAGTGAACATCGCCAATCTTGCCGCCGTCCCCTCTATCGTCTTCGGCATCCTCGGACTTGCGGTCTTCATCAACTTTGCCGGTCTGCCGCAATCTGCCCCCATCGTGGGCGGTCTGGTGCTGACGCTGATGACCCTGCCGCGCATCATCATTCCGGCACGGGCCGCGCTGAAATCCGTGCCGCCATCGATCCGCGATGCAGCACTGGGCGTGGGCGCGTCCAGGCTGCAATCGGTGTTCCACCATGTGCTGCCGCTGGCCGCACCCGGCATTCTGACCGGAATGATCATCGGGCTGGCCCAGGCGCTGGGCGAAACCGCGCCCCTGCTGCTGATCGGCATGGTCGCCTTTGTGCGCGACTATCCCAGTGCGCCGATGCAGGGGTTCTTTGATCCTGCATCGGCCCTGCCGGTGCAGGTGTTCAACTGGACGGTGCGGGGCGACCCGGGTTTCGTCGAACGGGCCTCTGGCGCGATCATCGTGCTTCTGATCTTCCTGCTGATCATGAACGCGGTCGCCATCATTCTGCGCCGCCGCTTTGAACGCCGCTGGTAAGGGTCCCGAACCATGAACGATATGAGAATAGCGGAGAGAGTCGTGGACAGCATGGAAAGCAAGATCACGGCGCGTGGCGTTCAGGTCTTTTACGGCCAGAACCACGCGCTGAAGGATGTGGATGTCGATATTCTCGACAAGACTGTCACAGCCTTCATCGGGCCGTCGGGCTGTGGCAAATCCACCTTTCTGCGCTGCCTGAACCGGATGAACGACACGATTGATGGCTGTGTTGTCAAAGGATCGATCAAGATCGATTCCGAAGACATCTATGATCCGAAGGTCGACCCCGTCCAGCTGCGCGCCAAGGTCGGCATGGTCTTTCAAAAGCCCAATCCCTTTCCGAAGTCGATCTACGACAACGTGGCCTATGGCCCGAAGATTCACGGCCTGACCCGCAACAAGGCCGAGCTTGACGAAGTTGTCGAAACCTCGCTGCGCCGGGCAGCCCTGTGGAACGAGGCGAAGGATCGCCTGAAGTCGCCGGGCACCGGCCTGTCGGGCGGCCAGCAGCAGCGCCTGTGCATCGCGCGCGCCATCGCCACCTCGCCCGAGGTGCTGCTGATGGACGAACCCTGTTCGGCGCTTGACCCGATTGCGACAGCACAGATCGAAGAGCTGATCGACGAGCTGCGCAGCCAGTTTTCCGTGGTGATCGTGACCCATTCGATGCAGCAGGCCGCCCGCGTCAGCCAGCGCACCGCGTTCTTTCACCTCGGCTATCTTGTTGAATTCGGCGAGACCGGCCAGATCTTCACAAACCCGAAGGACCCGCGGACAGAGTCCTACATCACCGGCCGGATCGGCTGAGGGAGAGTCTGATGCAATCCGAAAAGCACATCGCCTCGGCGTTCGACCGCGACCTCGAAGCGATCCAGGCGATGATCATGAAAATGGGCGGGCTGGTAGAGGCGGCCATCCTTGACGCCGCCCAGGCGCTGGAAAGCCGGGATGAGGAGTTGGCCGAACGTGTCCGCGCCGCAGACAAGGCGGTGGATGCGCTGGAAGACCAGATCAACACCGAAGCGGCCCGGCTGATCGCGCTGCGGTCACCCACAGCCGGCGATCTGCGCACGGCGCTGACGGTGATGAAGATTGCCGCCAGTCTGGAACGCTGCGGCGATTATGCCAAGAATCTGGCAAAGCGGTCCACGGTGCTGGCCCATATGTCGCCCATCGGCGATACGGCAGGCGGCATCAGGCGCATGGCAAAGGCGGTGGAACTGCTGCTGAAAGATGCGCTGGATGCCTATATCCACCGCGACGTCGAACTGGCCGAAGATGTGCGGCGGCGTGACCGTGAGGTCGACCAGATGTACAACTCGCTGTTCCGGGTGTTTCTGACCCATATGCTGGAAGACCCGCGCAACATCACCGCCTGTATGCATCTGCACTTCATCGCCAAGAACATCGAACGCATGGGCGACCATGCCACCGGGATCGCCGAACAGGTGATCTATCTGGTCAACGGCGCGATGCCGGAAGACCCGCGCGTGAAGGGTGATATCACATCCGTCACCCTGCTTGACGGAAGCCAGTGATGGCACCGGCCGATCAGCCTTGTGTCCTTGTGGTCGAAGATGAACCGGCCCAGCGCGAAGTCCTGTCCTATAACTTCGAGGCAGAGGGCTTTCGTGTGACCCAGGCCAGCAACGGCGAAGAGGCGCTGATGCTGGTCGAAGAAGCTGCTCCGGATGTCATCGTGCTGGACTGGATGCTTCCCAATGTATCGGGGATCGAGGTGTGCCGCCGGCTGAAGATGCGCCCCGAAACCCGCGGCGTTCCGATCATCATGCTGTCGGCGCGGTCCGAAGAGGTGGATCGGGTGCGCGGGCTGGAGACCGGCGCAGACGATTACATGATCAAGCCCTATTCGCTGGTCGAACTGGTCGCGCGGGTGCGCACCCAGTTGCGGCGCACCCGGCCTTCGGTGGTGGGGCTGGTACTGACCTATGACGACATCCGCCTGGATTCAGAGACCTATCGGGTCTATCGCGGCGACAAGGTGCTGAAACTGGGCCCGACCGAGTTCCGCCTGCTGACAACCTTCATGGAAAAGCCGGGCCGGGTCTGGAGCCGCGAGCAACTGCTGGACCGGGTCTGGGGCCGCGACATCTATGTGGATACGCGCACCGTGGATGTGCATATCGGCCGCCTGCGCAAGGCCCTGTGTGCCTTTGGCGGCGATGATCCGCTGCGCACGGTGCGCGGCGCGGGCTATGCGCTGGGCTGAGGCGGGTTCGACGGGGGCTGCTGTGACCGGATGTCGGCCAGCGCGCCGGTTGGAAAGCTGTTTGTCAGCTTCTGTGCCAGGTCCAGGCTGAACCGCGCGATCAGCGCATTGCCCAAAGCCCGGTTGCGCCGGCTGATCTTGCGCAGATCCGCGACAGACCAGGCAATATAGTCGGTGCCAGGCGGCAGGGTGACTGTGGCACTGGCACTGCTGCCGTTCAGAAAGGCGATCTCGCCCGCAAAGCCAGGCCTGTCGGCTTTCGCCAGGAGCTCTGCCTTTTTCAGCTCGAACCCCGCGTTTTCAACATAGTAAAGGGTCGCAGGCGTCTCACCCTCTGTCAGGATTTCGGTCCGCGCGGTGGTGGTGTGGAACTGCCCCAGGCGCCTCAGCTTGCGGAACTGGCCGGGCGTCAGGGTATCAAAGGCGGCGAAAAGCCGCTTCTCGCGGTCGCTCATGGCCAGTGTGGTGCGTTCCAGGATCAGGATCACCAGAATACCCAGATTGATGGCAATCAGGATGAGGCTGGAGATGACCGGGGGCAGAAGCGGTATGGGCTGCAACACATAGAAGAGCACATCGCAGATGATCCCGATTGTCACGAGGAGCCGCAGCAACAGCTCATCGCGCACAAGGTACCCAATCATCTTGAACAGAAGGCTGATGACGACAAGGCTTTCCAGCTGGAACAGCGACTCGATCTGCATGTGTTACCCAAATTGCGGAACCTGCATGGCCCATAGCATTTCGCCGGACCTGCGCCAGCGTAAACACGACAAGACGCGATACCATACGTTCGGGCCGCAGCGACCGGAAGACACTCTTCGCTGCGCACTTGCCTGGCGCTGCGGTTGCGCCTGATCCCGGGTCTGACTAGGTTGCGGCGCAGGGCCAGGCAGGAGGGCATTCATGGCAGACCGGAAAACACGGCACGGGCTGCAGGTTGACACCAGACTGGCCAGCTTTGTCGAAGACTGGGCGCTGCCGGGAACCGGGATTGTGCCCGATGCCTTCTGGGCGGGTCTGTCGGCACTGATCCACGAGCTTGGCCCCGAAAACCGGGCGCTTCTGGCGCGGCGCGAAGACCTGCAGGCAAGGATTGACGCCTGGCACATCGCGCATCGCGCCCAGCCGCATGACCACGAGGCCTATAAGGCGTTTCTGCAGGAGATCGGCTATCTTCTGCCCGAGGGGCCGGATTTTCACATCGGGACCGGCCGCGCAGACCCCGAGATCGCCCTGGTGCCGGGGCCGCAGCTGGTGGTGCCGATCACCAATGCGCGCTACGCGCTGAACGCCGCCAATGCCCGCTGGGGCAGCCTGTTCGATGCGCTTTATGGCACCGATGCCATGGGCAGCGTGCCGCCAAAGGGTGGATACGACCGGGGGCGCGGCGCGCGGGTTGTGGCGCGGGTCCGGGTGTTTCTGGATGATGCCTTTCCCATCGCCGGCGGCAGCCATGCCGATGCCCGCCGCTATCACGTCCACAACGGCGCGCTGCTGATCGACGATATGCCGCTGATCTCGCCCGAAAAGTTCGTGGGCTATCGCGGGCACCCCAAGGCCCCCGATGCGGTTGTGCTGGTGAGCAACGGGCTGCATGTGGACCTGGTGTTCGACCGCACCCATCCCATTGGCAGCCGCGACCAGGCGGGCCTGGCGGATGTGCAGCTGGAAAGCGCCATCTCGGCGATCATGGACTGCGAAGATTCGGTGGCCTGTGTCGATGCCGAAGACAAGGTGCTGGCCTATGGCAACTGGCTTGGCCTGATGACCGGCACGCTGGAGGCGGATGTTGAAAAATCCGGGCGCGTGATCCGACGGAAACTGAACGACGACCGCAGTTACACCGCGCCGGACGGCGGTGCGGTGACGCTGAAGGGCCGCGCGCTGATGCTGGTGCGCAATGTGGGCCATCTGATGACCAACCCGGCGATCCTCGACCGGGACGGCAACGAGGTGTTCGAAGGGCTGATGGATGCAGCAATCACCACGCTGATTGCCCTGCATGATCTTTCGCGCGACGGCGGCAATTCGGTGACGGGTTCCGTCTATGTGGTGAAGCCGAAGATGCACGGGCCGGAAGAGGTGGCCTTTGCCGACCGGACATTCACGCAGGTCGAGCGTTTCCTGGGCCTGCCGCAGGACACGGTCAAGCTGGGCATCATGGACGAGGAACGCCGCACCTCGGTGAACCTGAAGGAATGCCTGCGGGCGGCGCGGCACCGGGTTGCCTTCATCAACACCGGCTTTCTGGACCGGACGGGCGACGAGATTCACACCTCGATGGAAGCAGGCCCCTTCAGCCGCAAGGATTTCATCAAACGCAAGGCCTGGATCACCGCCTATGAAAACCAGAATGTCGATATCGGGCTGGAATGCGGGCTGCAGGGCCGTGCGCAGATTGGCAAGGGCATGTGGGCGATGCCCGACCTGATGGCAGCCATGCTGGAACAGAAGATCGAGCACCCCAAGGCCGGGGCCACCTGCGCCTGGGTGCCCAGCCCGACGGCGGCCACCCTGCACGCGCTGCATTACCACAGGATCAATGTCTTCGCCGTGCAGAACCGGCTGAAGGCCGGCGGCCGGCGCGCCTATGTCGATACGGTGCTGGACATTCCGCTGGCCGCCTATCGCAAATGGACCGATGAGCAGCGCCTGCGCGAGGTCGAGAACAACGCCCAGGGCATTCTGGGCTATGTGGTGCGCTGGATCGATCAGGGGGTGGGCTGTTCCAAGGTGCCCGACCTGCAGAACGTCGGGCTGATGGAAGACCGCGCGACCTGCCGGATCTCTGCCCAGCACATTGCCAACTGGCTGCACCATAACGTTGTCACCGCACAGGAAGTGATGGGCGTGATGCGCAAGATGGCGGCGGTCGTCGATGCGCAGAACGCAGGCGATCCGGCCTACCGGCCGATGGCGCCGGGGTTCGACGGGCTGGCGTTTCAGGCCGCCTGTGATCTGGTGTTCAAGGGCCGCGTCCAGCCTTCGGGCTATACCGAGCCGATTCTGCATGCGCGGCGCCTGCAGCTGAAGGCGCAGCCAGGGACTGCGCCCTGATGCGCGGGGCGGCATCGCGGCAGGTTCCGCCGCCGCCTTGCCGGGCCGGGAAACGGGCCCTGCCTTGCGCCCCCGCCCGCCTGTCCGCACGGTGCCAAAAGTGTCGCACAGGGTGCTGCTGACCTGAAACGCGGCGTAAGGTCTTGTGAACAGGCCGCCCTTGCAGCGGATTGTCCCGCAGGTACAACGGCCACGGGGCCGTGCGGCAGGCCCGGCTCTGCCTGGCAGACGCAAGGCATGGGAAGGCGGAATTCATGTGCGGAATTGTCGGCATCCTGGGCAGGAACGAGGTTGCCCCCCTTCTGGTCGAGGCCCTGAAGCGGCTCGAATACCGCGGATATGACTCGGCGGGGATTGCCACGGTCAATGCCGGGCGGCTGGACCGGCGCCGCGCGGTGGGCAAGCTGATGAACCTGTCCGACCTGCTGGTACACGCGCCGCTTGCAGGCAAATCCGGCATCGGCCACACCCGATGGGCCACGCATGGCGCAGCGACGGTGGCCAATGCCCATCCGCAGAAGGCCGGCGGCGTGGCCGTGGTGCATAACGGGATCATCGAGAATTTCCGCGAGCTGCGCAGCGAACTTGCCGCCGCCGGCTGCGGCTTTGAATCCGAGACCGATACCGAAACCGTGGCCCTTCTGGCCCGGATGCACCTGGACCGGGGCCTGTCGCCGGTCGAGGCGGCAAAACAGACCCTGACACGCCTGCACGGGGCCTTTGCCCTGTGCTTTCTGTTCGACGGTCAGGATGATCTGATGATCGCGGCCCGCAAGGGCAGCCCGCTGGCCATCGGGCATGGCGCAGGGGAGATGTTCGTGGGCAGCGATGCCATTGCCCTTGCCCCGATGACGGATCAGATCACCTATCTGGAAGAGGGCGACTGGGCGGTGCTTACCCGCGCCGGGGCCAGGATTTTTGACGCCGAAGGACGCAGCACCCACCGTACCCCGACCGCCATCCGGATCGATGCCACCCGGATCGAAAAGGGCGGCTACAAGCATTTCATGGCCAAGGAGATTGCCGAACAGCCGGTGGTCCTGGCCGATGCCCTGCGCCATTACCTGACGGCGGACGGACAGGCCCTGAACCTGCCGCAGGTGGACTTTGCCGGGGTGGACCGCCTGACGCTGGTGGCCTGCGGCACCGCCAGCTATGCCTGCCAGGTGGCGAAATACTGGTTCGAGCAGATCGCAGGCCTTCCGGTCGCGGTCGATATCGCGTCAGAGTTCCGCTATCGCGAACCGCCGCTGTCCCCCGCCTCCTGGGCGGTGTTTGTCAGCCAGTCAGGCGAGACGGCCGATACGCTGGCCGCCCTGCGCCATACCCGCAACAAGGTGGCAAAGGTGGTTGGCGTGGTGAACGTGCCCACCTCTTCCATCGCGCGTGAAAGCGACCTGGCGCTGCCGATCCTGGCCGGGGTGGAGGTGGGTGTGGCCTCGACCAAGGCGTTCACCTGCCAGCTTCTGGTGCTGGGCCTTCTGGCGCTGAAGGCGGCGGCGGACCGGGGCCGGCTTGGCCCCGCTGCCCTGGCCGCGCATCTGAAGGCGCTGCGCCTGGTGCCCGGCCTGATGAACCACGCGCTGGGTCTGGCAGGCGATGTGGCGGTGATCGCCGAAGATCTGGCCAAGGCGCAGGATGTGCTGTTTCTGGGGCGGGGGGCGATGTATCCGCTGGCCCTGGAAGGCGCGCTGAAGCTGAAAGAGATCAGCTATATCCATGCCGAGGGCTATGCGGGCGGCGAATTGAAACACGGTCCCATTGCGCTGGTCGACGCCCGCGTGCCGGTGATCGTGATGGCCCCGCGCGACGCCCTGTTCGACAAGACCGTGTCCAACATGCAGGAAGTGATGGCCCGTCACGGCCCGGTGCTGCTGATCTCGGACGCCCGGGGCGTGGCCGAGGCCGGATCGGGCGTGTGGCGCAGCCTGACCCTGCCCGAAGTCGCGCCCCTGTGGGCCCCGATCCTTTATGCCGTGCCCGCCCAGCTTCTGGCCTACCACACCGCCACCGCCAAGGGCACCGACGTGGACCAGCCGCGCAACCTGGCAAAGTCGGTGACGGTGGAATAGGGCGGCGTCATCGCGTTCAATCTGAACGAAACGGCAACTGCGGCAAGACCCGGCTTCTTTCCATCCCATCGTGCGACCCGCCTCCTGCTGGCGATACGGGCATCAAGGCCGCCGACAGGGTTTGTCGCGATGTGATGAGCCGGGATGGCACACATTCGGCGCGTGCCCCAATCCGGATTCGAACCGAAGACCCCTTCATTACGAATGAAGTGCTCTACCAGCTGAGCTATTGGGGCGACGCGTTGCCTCGCTTAAACGACGGAGCACCGGAGCGCAAGGCAGAATCAGTGGCTTAGGATGGCGCTGCGCTACGACACATCCGGCGACTTCTCGCACTGGGCCAGTGGCAGGGCATCGGCCATTTCCCTTGTCAAGAAACGAGACCAAGCTTCTCTTGCAAGGAGTTCGAGCAGCTTAAGTTCGCCTTCAGTGATGGCTTCAAGATCGGCCGGCATCACGTCATAGATTCCCGCATGCGCGTCGTTACGGGGCACAGGAAGATACACTGCCCTCGGTGCCCTGCCGAACGTCGCGCCTGCCGCAGCCAAGTCATCAGTTCGGGCAACGCAAAAGCAGGCCTTCCGCTTCACGTTCATGCTGCTACGGATAGTCTCAATAGCGCACCGCAACTGGTGGTCAGGGTGACCTACAAAGTACTCGCACCAGGTCACTGACAACGAGTCGTCAGTCGCTCGGCCCTCGAACGCGGTCGGCAAAGGTCCGACTACGTTATCGCCGTAGTGCTCCATCTGGTTTAACCCGACGTAACGCACCACCGTGCTCGGGTTCGGAAGCTCATCGCCTTCACTGACCAAACCAGACCTCGGGCCCGTAAGCGTTCAGCACTTCGCAGAGACGGTCCGGCTGGCACTCAGCCGCAGCCCGTTCAACCTCCCCCTTTGCATTTACCCGGGTAAGGACCCAGCGCGTGTTTCCAGACGGCAAACAGTCAATCGTGAGCCTGTTCTCACCATCGCGCCAGAACGCTGTGATGGAGCCACGCCCATTTGTGCCAATCCCAGGCCGCTGCGTGACCTTTGTGGAAAGCAGCATCAGCAAAAATGCTTCCAGCGAGAGCATGGACGGGTACGCATCATCGTCCTCCCAAGCGTCGTCTGCCATCATGTTCGCAAACTGGCCGTTGAGGCCCACCGCGAAACCTTTTGGAAGGTGCATGGAGACGCTGGAAATGACTCGCTGGATCTCTTCCAACCGCCTTTCACGACGCGTGACCCTAGACCGAGTACAGTCATCCTCAAGCACGAGGTGGCCAGCTTGGCCAATTTTGATCATCCGTCGAAAACCATCAACGACAGTATGCGCGAAAGATGACAGCCCACCGCTTGCTTGGGTCCTGTGACCCAACAATCCAGTATCGACGTAAGTCATTCCTCAAACCCTCCAAACAGATCAACCGCTGGCTTCTTCAAGCAACTGTGGAATATCTCATTCTTCTCGTCCCTCATCTCAGACAGGACCTTTGCAAAGACCCCGCCGGAGGCAGGGGTCGGCCCTTCGGTGAATACGTCGATGTCCAGTATGATGCTGGTGTGGTCCGGCAGTAACGAACCGGAAGTGGCGACACCTAATCCGTAGGAGATGCCGTCTTTCAGGGTCGGCTTGACCACTCGCATCTGGAATTCATGCACCACGCCCTTGTCCGTCCGCGGCCCACTGAAACTGACCGTGATGTAGTCATCCGTGTTGACGTTTGCACCGTCGACCTGAGGAATGTCGATGCGGTTCACGAACCGGGTCCCGATCCCGCTGAACTCGCTGACACCGAGGCTAGCGGCGACGGGTTCCAGAAGGCTTAGCGCCCGTTGCGAGAAGGTCTGCCACTGATCATATGGTGCGCGCTGGACAAACACGAACTTGTCCGACTCGATTATGACGATCTGCGAGCCGTCCTTTAGGGCAAGCTCGAAACCAACTTTCTTGCTCTCGTGACTGATCTCGCCCCCTTGGAGATCAAGAGTGGCGTTGAACAGCTTGCGCTCTTTCGGGGCTTCGAACTCCGAAAATGCGTGGAGTCCCGCAGAAGCACGAATGGCATCCAGCGGCCTTTCCGGCTGCCACCGAAACTCAAGGGCAGCTTCAAGGATCGGCGCCTTCTTATACCGCACCGACACCCCCCCACGAGCCAGGCTGATGGCCGGAGATGCGCGCAACCGTCAACGACCTACGCGCCAAACTCTGGTGCAACTTCTCCATCGACGAACGCTTCCTCCACGTCGAATCTCAGTGTAACCCGCGCGCGAATCGGGGGCAAGCGCGCGATACTCCAAACGAATTCCGAGTCAATGCCTTTATCACCTTTCCGGTGTGTTCGGCCACCGCACGGTGGCATCGAGGCGAACCGGAGCCGATGCGTCCGCTTCCGGCGGGCCCCGGGTTTTTCTGCGGGCACCGCCTGGCGGCTGCGCGCCTTGTCCCGGTCGATCCGCGCCGCATCAGCTTACCGCATGGCCCGAACGGGACCTGCGCTGTTGCTGGCGGTGTCCCCGGTGCCGCTGCGGGCGGGCTTGGGCGCCGGTCATGCGGGCCGGTCGGCAGGTTTTGCGTCTTCGGTCGTGGCCGGGGCGGGCGATCCGACAAGAAGGGGCAGAAGTTCTGTCTGGGTGGCGCTTGGCCCCAGGCCTTCTGCCGGTTCGCGCCAGCTCAGCGTATCAAAGCCGCCGCAGTTGCTGCAGACAGGGGTCCATTCGCTGTGGATGTTCTGGCATTTGTCGCAGACCCATTGCGGGCCGCGCGGGGCGGTCAGGGTGCGGGCCAGCCAGCCGCGCACAACCGCCTCGTCCGCGCCTTCGCCGCGTTCGACCGCCGCCATGATGGCCAGGCTGCGCCGCGTCGGATGGCGCGTTGGCAGGTCGCCCAGCGCCCGGCGGGCGGCAGGAAAATCCTCGGCCGCCAGATTCAGTTCCGCCAGCAGCAGGCGCGTTTCCTCATCGTCGGGCCGCACCGATGTCAGGGTGCGGAACCGCTTGACCCGTTCGGACGGCGTCTCATCAGGGACGATTTCGGCAAAGGCGGCGGCCAGATCGGGGTGGGGCGCGTTTTCCCAGGCTTTCTTCAGCAGGCGGGTCGCATTCTTCGGATCGCCCTTGGCGATATAGCTGCGCGCCGCCATGGCGGCGGCCGGCACCAGGTCGGGCGAAAGCCGGTGCGCGGCGATTGCGGCTTCGCGCGCTTCGATGTTGGAGCCGTCATCGATGATTGCGCGCGCTTCCTGCAGGGCCAGCACGGCATCGCGCCGCCGGTGGATGTCCTTGGGGATGTGACCCGCCCGCAACTTGGCCCCCAGCGTGGCCCGCGCGCCGGTCCAATCGGAACTTTCCGCCTGCATTTCCAGCAGCAGATCCTGCGTTTCCTTGTGCTTTGGCTTCAACGCAAAGGCCTTTTCAGCCAGCTTCAGCGCGGTTTCCCGATCGCCTTCGGCCAGTTTCTGCTGGATCAGCCCGCGAATTCCGATGAACCGGGACCGCGGGTCGGACAGAAGGGTTTTGTAGGCTTCGATGGCCTTGCGGGTATCGCCCGCCGCCTGTGCGGCCTGAGCGGTCAGGATGGTCGTCAGCTCTGGCTGCGCCAGCAGTTTTTCGGCCCGCGTGGCGCGCGACATGGCCGTGCGCGGCTCTCCCGATGCCAGGGCGATCATCCCTTCGGCAAAGGCCTGATAGCCTTTACGCTCGCGGTTGCGGTCGAAGTAGCGTGAAATCGCGGTTTCGTCACCGTTCAGAAAGCGCAGCACGGCCACGACAAAACCGATCACTTTCAGCACCAGCCAGATCACCCCAAGCAGGACAAGCGCCAGGATGACGGCCTGCAGAAGCCCAAGCGTGAATTCGTAGCCGCCGGCGGCCACGCGGATGCCGCCACCCGTCTCAAGCAGGAAACTGGCCCCAAGGGTCAGGGCGGCAACCAGCGCAATAAAGACCAGAACCTTGATAAGTGACCAGATCATGAAGACTTTCCCTATTCCGCAGCGGCGGCTGACAGCAAAGACAGGGCCGCAATCGCCTTTTGCCGGGCTTCGGCATCCGCGACCCAGGGCGCAAGAATGTCCTTTGCCGGGCCGGGCAAGGTGCCAAGTTCGGCAAGGGTGGCGGGAATATCGCCATTTGCAAGCTGCCCCTCTGCGCGGGACAGAATTGCATCCGGATCATTCCCCTCGCGCGGGGAAAGTGACCTAGCACCGGTCTGGGTGCGCAGGAATGCCGCAATCCTGTCGCCCCAGCCGGTGGCTGTCTGCGCCCGCAGCGCCGCAGTCAGCGCATCCCGTGCAACGGCAGGAAAGCTGCGTTGCAGGTCTGTCAGGGTCGGCACGCCCGATCCGGCAAAGCCCGCAACATCTGCGGGAACCTGCACACCTGCGGCAGTCAGATCGTCAATGGCCCCGCTGTAGAGCCCGCCGGCTTCCAGTGCGGCGCGGATGCGGCCCAGCGCGGCGGCGATGGTGGCGGCGCGGGCTGTGGCCTCTGCCTCGGTCTTCAGGCGTTCGGCTTCCTGCGCAGCCGCTGCCACCTGTGCTTGTGCTTCGGCGGCGACGGCCTCGATCCGGGCGGCGGCATCGCTTTTCTGCGCGCTTTGGGCTGCAATCTGGGCGCGCAGGTCCTGCAACTGGCGGTCATAGGCCGCCAGCGCGCTTGCCGATGCGGCCCCGCCAGGGCCGGCGGGACGCAGTTCGATCTGGGTCAGGCGGCTGTCGAGGGCGGCGATCAAGGCCTCGATCCCTTCGGTCGCCCGGGCGATCAGAGGTGCGGGATCGATCGCGGCGGGCACGTCGGCCAGACGCTTTTCAAGGTCTGCCTTCAGGGCTGCAATGTCATCCGGGGACGCCCCCACGGGACGCGCCGCCAGATCGGCAAGCTGCGCGTTCAAGTCCGCCAGCGCCTCTGCCTGCGTTTTGACCTGTGACTCAAGCTTTGCGCTCATCGCAGCCAGCGTATCCGCCTGCGCCTTGATCTGCGCCTCAAGCGCAGAGTTGTCCTGCAGCGGCCATCCGCCCGGAACCACACGGGCCAGCCCAAAGCCTGCGGCCGCAGCCAGAATGCCGCCCAGAACCATGCCCGGAAATGCGCCGCCCCCTGCCTGTCGGCGCGGGGGGGTCGGAGGGGCCGCACTGGACGCAGGCTCTGCCAGCGCGTCCGAGATCAGTTCCCCCTCTGCCCTGTCGTCCGCCCGGATATTCTCGGCGCGGATGTCGTCATCAGAACGCTTCTCGTCGACTGGCATCGGGGTGTCCTTGTTGTCTGACCGGCCTGCGGGCCTGAACTTCATCCAGACCTTACGCCCTGCACCAACCGGGCATCAAGGCTGCGTGGCTGTGGCAAGAAGACTTCTGATCGCCTCCAGCATGGCTTCGGCGTCCGGACGGGTGGCGCAGACCGTCTGTTGCGCCTGCGCGGCAGAGCATGCGGCGGCAACTGCCGGGCTGAGGGCGGCAATCAAAAGGGGGGCAAGGCGGCGCTGCACGGGCGGTTCGGCGCAGAACAGGGCAGCGCTGCGGGGCGAGAACAGCGGGGCAAGCACCGGTCTGTCATCCGCCAGAAGCGCTGCGGCCACCGGTGTCAGGGGGGTGGCCTGTTGTTCGTAAACCACCATCTCTTTCACGGTGATATTGAAAGATTTCAAGCTGTTGGTCAGGCTTCCGGTCGTGTCCCGGCCCCTGGCGTAAAGCAAGGGGGCCGTCGCCCCCGCGCGCCCGATCGCGTCGGCCAGCGCCTCGAGATTCCCCGCCGCCGATCTGGTGTCAAAACCTGCCTCCCGCGCGGCGGCGGCGGTTCTGTCGCCCACGCACCAGGCGGGAAGATGCGTGTCGGCGGAGACTTGCCGAAACCCCGCAACAGCGGTTTCCGAGGTGAAGACCAGCGCAGCGAAGGGCCCTGCGGGAATCGGCGGTGCCAGAAGCTTCGGCGTCAGCACGGGCGAGATGACGATGCGAATCCCTGATCCGAAACGGGCGCGCAGCGACCGGGCAAAGCGGTCTGCCGCCGCTGCGGGTCGGGTCAGAAGGATGGAAGGCATCATCTGGACCTGCCGGGATTGTCGGGCCATGCCTGCGGTGTTACCTGCGCGGGATCACACTGGCAATCGGCACGCGATGCAGAAGACCCTGACCTTTCTTGGACTGGAAAGCAGCTGCGATGATACCGCAGCCGCCATCGTGCGCCATCACGCGGACATGCCGCCTGAAATCCTGTGCTCTGTCATCCAGTCGCAGACGGCCCTTCATGCGCCCTTCGGCGGTGTCGTGCCGGAACTGGCGGCGCGCGCGCATGTGGAACGGCTGGACCTGTGCATTGAAGAGGCCCTGTCCAAAGCCGGGCTTGCCCTTGGGCAGATGGATGCTGTCGCGGTGACTGCCGGGCCGGGACTGATCGGCGGCGTGCTGTCGGGTGTCATGTGTGCCAAGGGGCTGTCTGCCGCAACGGGACTGCCGCTTGTCGGGGTGAACCATCTGGCGGGCCACGCGCTGACCCCGCGCCTGACCGACGGGTTGCGGTATCCCTACCTGATGCTCCTGGTGTCGGGCGGGCACTGCCAGTTTCTGATTGTCGCCGGTCCGCAGACGTTCCGCAGGCTGGGCGGCACGATCGACGATGCACCGGGCGAGGCCTTTGACAAGACCGCCAGGCTTCTTGGCCTGCCGCAACCGGGCGGCCCGGCGGTAGAGGCCGAAGCCGCGCTGGGCGACCCGCGCCGTTTTGCCTTTCCCCGCCCGCTGCTGGACAGACCGGGGTGTGATCTTTCGTTTTCCGGCCTCAAGACCGCCCTGCTGCGCGCCCGCGATGCCCTGATGGCGGAAAAGGGCGGCCTGACCGTTCAGGATCGCCGCGATCTGTGCGCAGGCTTTCAGGCGGCGGTGGCGGATGTGCTTGCGGAAAAGGCGCGTCGCGCGCTTGTTCCTTATCTGGCTGTCCGGCCCGCGGACGCTGTTCTTGCGGTTGCAGGCGGCGTTGCGGCCAATGCGGCGCTGCGCAGCGCCTTGATGCGGGTCTGCGATGCGGACGGGGTGCGCTTTGTCGCCCCGCCGCTTCGGCTGTGCACCGACAATGCCGCAATGATCGCCTGGGCCGGAATCGAGCAGTATCGCGACGGGCATGTCGATGGCCTTGATCTTGGCGCCCGCCCGCGCTGGCCGCTGGATCAAGCAGCACCTGCGATGATCGGGTCAGGCAAGCGGGGGTCAAAGGCGTGACCGGCGTTTCCCGCAGCGCTGCATCCAGAATGACACTGGCCGTTGCGCCTGCGCGTGACCGGTCCGACGTGCTGCTTTCCAGACCGCTGAAACAGGAGTGAGACATGCGTGCAGCCCTGATCTGTATCGACAAGCCCGGCGCGCTTCAGACCCGGCTTGAGAACCGGGAGGCCCATCTGGCCCATATCGCCGCGTCGGGTGTGGTGGAAATGGCCGGGCCCTTTCTGGACGAAACCGGCACCATGACCGGTTCCCTTGTTATCCTGTCCGTCGCGTCCATGGACGAGGCAAGGGCATGGGCCGCTGCCGACCCCTATGCGAAAGCGGGCCTTTTCCAGTCTGTTGCGATCCGGGAATGGAAGAAGGTGATCGGTTGATGATACATTGGATTTTCAAATTCGAACCTGACACCAGTCTGTCGCGATCTGAAAATAGAGAAAGTTGGCCGTTTGATGGCGTATTGGCTTTTCAAATCCGAACCTGACACCTGGGGATGGGACCATCAGGTGGCGAAGGGCGACGCCGGAGAAGACTGGCAGGGTGTCAGGAATTATCAGGCGCGCAACAACATGCGTGCGATGAAACGGGGTGATCTGGGCTTCTTCTATCATTCCAACATCGGCAAGGCGGTTGTCGGCATCGTCGAAGTGATCCGGGAAAGCGCGCAAGACAGCAGCACCGATGATCCGCGCTGGGATTGCGTGACGCTGCGCGCGCTGCGGCCGTTTCTGCGGCCTGTCACCCTGGACGCGTGCAAGGTGCAGCCGGGTCTTGAGGCGATGGTTCTGGTCCGCAACACCCGCCTGTCGGTGCAGCCCGTGACAAAGGACGAATGGCAGATCGTCTGCCGGATGGGCGGGGTGGACCCCTGAAGGGTCCGGCCCTGATGCCGCCGGGGCCTGTGCAGGCCGGTCCTTCCGGGTTGCGCCGACGGCTGCCAATCATGCCATCACCGGTGGTGCCGGCAGCGGAACGCCCTGTCTGCCGCATGAAAAATGGAGGGCCCCGACCCCGACGGGACCCTCCATCCACCCCACGTGCTCCCTTCGCACCACACGTGTTCGATAAAGGTCCCGGGCGTCCTGCCCTGATGTTCTGACCTTACGGATCGGCCCGGCATCGCGCAAACGGCAAGAACGGCGAATTTTACGAAAGCGTCAGCGCCCGTGCGCGCCGCACGGGCAATGACCGCTTTGCTGCGCCGTCAGCCGTAGACGCCGTCTTTTCCGAAGTGCTTCACCAGCATGTAATAGATCACCGCGCGATACTTGTTGCGTTCGGACTTTCCATAGGTTTCGATGACGGCCCTGATCGCTTCCATCAGCTTCGGACCATCGGCAAGTCCAAGTTTCCTGATCAGAAAATTGGCCTTGATGGTTTCAAGTTCCGAGGTATCGGTACCGGCCACGGTCGAGGAATCGGCGTTGTAAATCGCCGGCCCGCAGCCGATCGTCACCTTGGTCAGCAGCGCCATATCCGGTTCTATCCTGCATTTGGTGCGCAGATCTTCGGCATATCTTGAAATCAGTTCGTCTCTTTTGCTCATGCGTTCCGCTCCTGTTGACCCGTCATGTCACGCAGGCGGTCCTGACAATCGCCCCGCGCAGCGCAGCGTGATATGGATGTGGCCGCAAGGTCAAGCGAAACGCACCGGGCCAAAAGCGAATTCCGGCACCGACAAAGGTCTTCCGGCCACCGCCCCGTGCCAGCGGCGCGACAGGATCAATCCAAGGCAGCCGCGCCCGGACAGGTCCGGGCGCGGCGGGCATCAGTAGCGGTAGTGATCGGATTTGAACGGGCCTTCGACAGACACGCCGATATAGGCGGCCTGATCCGGCTTCAGCTCGGTCAGCTTGACGCCGATCTTCTTCAGGTGCAGGCGCGCCACCTTTTCGTCAAGGTGCTTTGGCAGGATGTAGACGCCCGGCGCATAACCGGTGCCCTTCGTCCAAAGCTCGATCTGCGCCAGGACCTGGTTGGTAAAGCTGGCCGACATCACAAAGGACGGATGGCCGGTGGCATTGCCAAGGTTCAACAGACGCCCCTCGGACAGCAGGATGATCCGCCTGCCGGACAGCATCTCGATCATGTCGACCTGATCCTTGATGTTCGTCCATTTGTGGTTGCGCAGGGCGGCGACCTGAATTTCATTGTCGAAGTGGCCGATGTTGCCGACAATGGCCATGTCCTTCATCTCGCGCATATGCTCCAGACGGATGACGTCCTTGTTGCCGGTCGTGGTGATGAAGATGTCGGCGTCGCGCACCACATCCTCCAGCACCACCACTTCAAAGCCATCCATCGCCGCCTGCAGCGCGCAGATCGGATCAATCTCGGTCACTTTCACCCGCGCCCCGGCCCCCTGAAGCGAGGCGGCAGACCCCTTGCCCACATCGCCATAGCCGCAGACGACCGCCACCTTGCCCGCCATCATCGTATCGGTGGCACGGCGGATGCCATCAACCAGCGATTCCTTGCAGCCATACTTGTTGTCGAACTTCGATTTCGTCACCGAATCATTCACATTGATCGCCGGGAAGGGCAGCAGGCCCTTCTTGTGCAGGTCATACAGCCGGTGAACGCCGGTGGTCGTTTCCTCGGACACGCCGCGAATGGCGTCGCGCTGCCGGGTGAACCATCCCGGCGACGCCGCAAGGCGCTTGCGGATCTGGTTGAACAGGCAGACCTCTTCATCGCTGGTCGGCACGGCGATCAGATCGGTCTCGCCGCCCTCAACCCGCGCGCCCATCAGGATGTACAGCGTGGCATCGCCGCCGTCATCCAGGATCATGTTGCAGGTGCCTTCGGGGAACTGAAAGATCATGTCGGTATAGGCCCAGTAATCTTCCAGTGTTTCGCCCTTGATCGCAAAGACCGGAACGCCTGCTTCGGCAATGGCCGCCGCCGCATGATCCTGGGTCGAGAAGATGTTGCACGAGGCCCAGCGCACATCGGCCCCAAGGAATTTCAGCGTTTCAATCAGCACACCCGTCTGGATCGTCATATGCAGGCTGCCGGCGATCCGGGCACCCTTCAGCGGCCGGGATGCGCCGAATTCCTCGCGCAGCGCCATCAGGCCGGGCATTTCGGTTTCGGCGATGGTCAGCTCTTTGCGGCCGAAGGCGGCAAGTGCAGCATCCTTGACGATAAAGTCTTTCATGGCAGCCTCCGCTACGGGTTTGCTTTGGGCGGGTCACATAGCAGGTGCCCGGATGGCGGGCAACGCCGAAGAGCCGCAGGGTTGATCGATGTCAAGGCGCGTGCGCGGGCATTGGTGCAGGCTGCGGCGACGGCCAGAATGGAGAGGAAAGATGTCACTGCCGAAAATGATGAAGGCTGCGGTTGTAACCCGGTTGGGCGCACCGCTGGAAATCCGTGAGGTGCCGGTGCCCGTGATTGGCCCCGGGCAGGTGTTGATGCGGGTGCGCGCATCGGGCGTGTGCCATACCGATCTGCACGCGGCCTGCGGCGACTGGCCGGTCAAGCCGCATCCGCCGTTCATTCCGGGGCACGAAGGCGTGGGCGAGGTTGCCGCCGTCGGCGCGGGTGTGACGCATCTGAAGGAAGGCGACCGCATCGGCGCGCCCTGGCTGCATACGGCCTGTGGCCGCTGTCCGCACTGCGTGGGCGGCTGGGAAACGCTGTGCGAAAGCCAGCAGATGACCGGTTATACAGTAGATGGCGGCTATGCCGACTTTGTCCGGGCAGATGCAGATTATGTGGGGCTGCTTCCTGACGGGCTGGATTTCGGGGCGGCGGCACCGGTGCTTTGCGCGGGCGTCACCGTCTACAAAGGCCTGAAAGAGACCGAGGCAAAGCCAGGGCAGTGGGTGGCGATTTCCGGCATCGGCGGGCTGGGCCACATGGCCGTGCAATATGCCAGGGCAATGGGCCTGCATGTGGTTGCAGTGGATATTGCCGAAGACAAGCTTGCGCTGGCGCGCAGTCTTGGGGCCGACCTGACGCTGAACGCGGCAGAGATCGATGTTGCGGCCGAACTGCAAAGCCAGATCGGCGGCGTTCATGGGGTGTTGGTCACTGCCGTTTCCAATTCGGCCTTCGGGCAGGCGGTGGGTATGCTGCGGCGGGGGGGATTCATGTCTCTTGTCGGGTTGCCGCCAGGGGATTTTCCGCTGCCGATATTCGAGATTGTGCTGAAGCGGATCACGGTGCGCGGATCGATCGTGGGAACGCGCAACGACCTGCGCGAGGCGCTGGAGTTCGCGGGCGAAGGCAAGGTTGCATCGCATTTCAGCTGGGACCGGCTGGAAAACATCAACGCCATCTTCGACCGGATGAAGGCAGGCAAGATCGACGGGCGGATCGTTCTTCAGATGTGACGGTGCTTGAGCAGGCGGCACAGAACCGCCATGCTGCCGCAAAACGGGGGCAGCATGGCGAAAACACCGGCACGCGCATGGCAAAGAATGCTGTCGGGACGCAGGCTTGACCTGCTGGATCCGACCCCGGTGGATATCGAGATCGAGGATATCGCACATGGGCTGGCCTTTGTGGCGCGCTGGAACGGCCAGACCTTTGGCGACTGGCCCTATTCGGTCGCTGAACATTCGCTGCTTGTTGAACAGCTTTTTGCGCGGATGAATCCGCAGGCACCGCTGAAGTGGTGTCTTGCCGCCCTGCTGCACGATGCCCCGGAATATGTGATCGGAGACATGATCAGCCCCGTGAAAGCGGCAGTGGGGCCGGGGTACGGTGCCCTTGACGAGCGGCTTGCCGCAGCGGTTCACCTGCGCTTTGGCCTGCCCGCTGTGCTGCCCGGCCCGGTCAAGGCGGCCATCAAGCGGGCAGACCGGGTGTCAGCCTGGATGGAGGCCATCCAGATTGCCGGTTTTCGCAAGGACGAGGCCGACCGTCTGTTCGGGGCACCGCAGGCGAAAGTTGTTTCGGGCCTTGTCATTCAGCTGCGTCCGCCTGCCCAGGTCAGGTCGGCATTCCTGAAACGCCACGCAACCCTGATCGGCACCCCGGATGCATGACCCCGGTGCAACGCGCCAGGGTCGGCGCAGGTCCGGATCGTTCGGGAACAGGGGCGGGCCGCAATTGCGGTTTCACCCTGCCTGAACTTTGCGCCGCAGCCGGTTCGATCCGGCTGTGGTGCCGCCGTTCAGGCAGGGGTGACATCTTCAGATCGCAAGGTCTTCGGGTGTCTTTCCGGCGATCAGGGCCGCCTCGAACCAGCGGGGCTTGCGACCGCGTCCAGACCAGGTGTCAGACGGATTGGCGGGGTTGCCATACTTGGCCGTTGCGGGGGCGCGCTTGCGGCTGACGGTGGCACCAGTCAGCTCGGCCAGAGAGAATCCAAGGGACCGTGCCCTGTCTTCAAGATCTGCAAGGGCTTCCTTCTTCTTTCGGTCTTCGAACGTCGCGATCGCCCTCGCGACCTGGGACTGCAGATCTTTCAGGTCTTTCAACGATAGCTCGTTAAGATTAAGATGCATTTGTGTATTCCTCCTTCGGACAGAAGGACTGTTATGCAAGTCAGATTGCAGTTTCAAGATTTAATTCGTCAGGACTGCGGAAGTCCGCTGAAGTTATCGTGGCGCTATTTCGGACTGCGCTTGGCCAGAATGCGCTGCAAGGTTCTGCGATGCATACTCAGGCGTCGGGCAGTCTCTGAGACGTTCCGGTCGCAAAGCTCGTAAACGCGCTGAATGTGTTCCCAGCGGACGCGATCTGCGGACATGGGGTTCTCTGGCGGTGGCGGCATGCCTTCGCCTGTTGAAAGCAGCGCGCGCGTGATGTCATTCGCATCGGCGGGTTTCGAAAGATAATCGATTGCGCCGATTTTTACGGCGGCCACTGCGGTGGCGATTGCGCCATAGCCTGTAAGGACAACAATCCGGCACCCGGGCCTTTTGTCTCTCAGCGTTTCGACCACATCAAGTCCGTTGCCGTCTTCCAGCCGCAGATCGACGACGGCATAGGCGGGCGGGCGGGCAAGCGCAATGGCTTTGCCTTCGGCAACGCTTTCTGCGGTTTCGGGCAGAAAACCGCGTTTCTCCATGGCCTTTGCAAGACGTTTCACGAAGGATTCGTCATCGTCAACAAGAAGAAGCGAACGGTCTTCGCCCAGATCAACAGGGGCAGGGTCAGCCATTGTGCGGTCTTTCTGTTCGTGCGCCATGCATGTAAGTCAGTTCATCGCCGGGTCAAATCCGGCTACATCCTGCCAACGAAGCAGGCCACGCGATCGGCCATCTCGTCTGGCGTGGTTTCGCGGCGAAAGAATTCCACAAAGCCGATTCCGGGAAGAACGAGGTAGGTAAATGTGGAATGATCGACCAGATAAAACTCATCCTCCGCAGGCTGGACCCTGAAATAAGCCTTGTAGGCCTGGGCCGCGGCGCGGATCTGCCCGTCGGTTCCCGTCAGACCGATCATGCGGGGGTGCAGGTTTTCGGTGTAGCTTTTCAGAACATCCGCCGTGTCCCGTGCGGGATCGACCGAGATGAAAACCGGTGTAACGTCTATGCCGCGCTCTTCAAGGATATCTGCGGCTTCGGCATTCCGGGCGTTGTCCAGCGGGCAGACATCGGGACAGAACGTGTAGCCGAAATAGATCAGGACAGGCTGTGTGATGACGTCGGCCTGCGTCACCGTATTGCCGTTCTGATCCATCAGGGTGAACGGCCCGCCTATGGCACCGGCCCCGCCCGATACCTGGCTTTGCCGGCACTCTGCAAAGCGGTCGCCGGACCCTGCCGACCGGATGTACCAGGCCGACAGCCCGATACCGGTCACAACGGCAAGTCCTGCCAGCACAGCCGCGAATTTTGTCATCCCTTGCCTTTTGTCCATGGGTGTCCTGCCGGATTGCTCTGGCTCCTGCGGCGGCGTAACAAGAACCGGCCTTTCGAACATGGTACAGTCCGTTTATGGCGCTTTCAGGCATTGGTCCAGCGAATCGCGATACCCGCAGCGAATGGATTCGCCTGCGCACCCTTGTCCTTTTGCGCTGGATGGCAATCGTCGGCCAGCTTGCCGCGCTGACCGTGGCAGACCTTGTCTTCGGAATGCAGCTTCCGCTTGGGCTTTGCTATCTGGTGGTTGGTGCGGCGGTGACCGGAAACCTCGTTGCCTCTTTTGTCTTTCCGGGAAACAAGCGGTTTTCCGAAGCGGGCGCGATGCTGACGCTGCTTTTCGACGTCTCGCAGCTTGCCGTCCTGCTGGCCCTGACGGGCGGGCTGAACAACCCCTTCGCCCTTCTGATCCTTGTGCCCGTGACGATTTCGGCCGGCGCGCTGGAACTGCGCACGACCGTCCTGCTTGGTCTGGCCGCCATCTGCCTGATTTCGGTGATCTCGGTCCATAACCTGCCGCTGCGCTTTTCGGACGGGACGATCCTGCAGGTTCCCGCCGTCTTCGGATTTGGATTCTGGCTGTCCATCGTGATCGGGATCATGTTTCTGGCCCTGTATTCCCGCCGCGTCGCGACCGAGATCAGAAGCATGTCGGACGCACTGCTTGCCACCCAGATGGCCCTGGCCCGCGAACAGAAACTCACCGACCTGGGGGGCGTCGTTGCCGCAGCGGCCCATGAACTGGGGACGCCGCTTGCCACCATAAAGCTGGCAAGCACCGAACTTGTCGAGGAATTGGCAGACCGTCCCGACCTGCGCGAGGATGCCGAACTGATCCGCGCCCAGGCAGACCGCTGCCGCGATATCCTGCGGTCGATGGGCCGTGCGGGGAAAGACGACCTTCACCTGCGGCAGGCTCCGCTTGGTGCCGTGCTGCGGGAAGCCGCCGAACCACATCTCGGCCGGGGAAAAACCGTTGCCTTCGATGTCTTTCCCGGCACGAACGGCGGCGACAGGCAGCCCACCGTCCTGCGGCGCCCCGAAGTGATCCACGGCTTGCGCAACCTGGTTCAGAACGCGGTGGACTTTGCCCGGTCCCGGGTCTGGATCGATGCGACCTGGACAGACAGCTTCATCTCGGTGCGGATCATCGATGATGGCGCGGGCTATCCTTCTTACATCCTTGGCCGGATCGGTGATCCTTTCGTCCGCAGCAGGCCCGCGGCACAAGAAACCGGACAGCGGCCCGACTACGAAGGCATGGGCCTTGGCCTGTTCATTGCCAAAACGCTGCTGGAACGGTCGGGGGCCGAGATCAGCTTTGCGAACGGGACTGATCCCTTCCTGACGCGCGCCGAACACCCGGACCGCTTCGGGGCGATCGTTGAGGTCAGATGGCCGAAGGGCGCAATCGTTGCCCCTGAAACTGACGCGCTTGGGCCAAATCGGCCGCTTGACGGCTGAGGCGGCACTTTCATTTACCATCCGTTAATGGTTGAAGAAATAGCTTACCACGATCAACCTTTGCGCGTGCGGTGTGGTCATGATGTTTGGTTGGGCGATGGCCCTTGCAATTGCCCTGACCGCTTTGGCAGCGGCGTTCATCGGCATTGGAACCCTGGCCCTTTTGTCCCCGCGGCGACCTGTCACCTCGCAGGGGCTGTTTGCGGATACGACTGCGGACACTGTCCTGCTGTTTGATGGCGAAACGCTGATCGATGCCTCGCCTGCGGCGCGCTCGATGCTGGCAGCGGCATCTGTCCACGGCTCGGCCTGGCAGCGCCTTATGTCCTTTCTTTCGGTGCGCTTTCCGCAGGTGGAAGACCGGATCGCCTCTCTTCCCCGCGAAGGCCGCTTTGTGATGGATTCCCTGCCGTCCGAAAGCGAAGGCCGACTGACCCTTCATGCCGAATGGAGGGGGGGCTTGACGCGGCTCAGTCTGAGCGGGCCCGAAGACGACGGCAAGTTCGCCATCATCGACCCGATGACGCAGCGCGCGATGGCGGCAGAACTTTCGATGCTGCGCGACATCGCGGCCAAGGCACCCTTTCCGATCTGGCTGGAAGATGCCAGCGGCACACCGGTGTGGAGCAACCTGGATTACATGCTGCGCGCCGAAAGCCATCTTTCGGAAGAGGAGGCCCGGGGCTGGCCAATGCCCCGGCTTGCACCGGGGCCGGTCCGGGATGGGCAGCGCATTCAGATAAACTCGGGCACCGATGGTGCCGACTGGATCGAAACAACCGTCTGTACGGCCCCCGCCGGCAGGATCGTTTTCGGTTTGCCCATCACCCCGATGGTGCAGGCCGAAACATCGCTGCGCGAATTCACCCAGACACTGACCAAGACTTTTGCGCATCTTCCGATCGGTCTTGCGATCTTTGACAGGCATCGGCGCCTGGCCCTGTTCAACCCGGCACTTCTGGACCTGACGACCCTTCCGATCGATTTCCTGACAAGCCGCCCCATGCTGAGCGACTGTCTGGACCGCATGAGGGAGCTTCGGATGATCCCGGAGCCAAAGGATTACCGCCAATGGCGCAAGCGCATGGCCGAAATCGAAGAGGAAGCAAGTTCCGGCATTTACGAAGAGGTCTGGCATCTTCCCGGTGCCCAGACATACCGGGTTCTGGGGCGTCCGCATCCGGACGGGGCGCTGGCACTTCTGTTTGAGGATATCACGACAGAAACCACCCGCACGCGGCGCTACCGCGCCGATGTCGAACTTGGCCAGTCCGTTCTGGATTCCGTCGCGGAAGCTGTTGCGGTCTTCTCGGCAGCGGGTCTGCTGGTGATGTCAAACGCGGCCTATGCCGAGCTTTGGGGCCATGATCCATCCGGCTTCGTCGGGGCCGACAGCAGCATCGTCGCCCTGGCGGCGCATTGGCGCCAGCAGACCGCGCCTTCGAAACTCTGGTCGCAGGTCGAAACCTTTGTCGGAACGCTGGGGGATCGCCGGGAATGGTCGGCAACGGCGCGGTGTGTTGATGGCCGGTCCCTGACCTGCCGCTTCGTCCCGCTTGCCGGCGGGACGACGATGATCGCCTTCCGTGTTTCGGCCGCACGGGCGCGGCGGATCGCCCCGGAACCAAAGGCACCGGCGCGGCGAAGTGCCTGATCCGGATCGTTGCCGCTTGCAGCGCGCCCGGCCACCGCTAAGACTTGGGCCATGTCCGATCACCGGCCCGAAACAGAGCTTCATCTTGCTGCGCCCGACGACACGGCACGTCTGGGCCGCTGGCTGGCCGGCTGTCTCCGGCCCGGCGATACGCTGCTGCTGCAGGGCCCGATCGGGTCCGGCAAATCGCATCTGGCGCGATCTGTCATCCAATCCCGGCTTGGGCGGCCCGAGGAGGTGCCTTCGCCCACCTTCACGCTGGTGCAGACCTATGGCGAAGGGGACACCGAAATCTGGCATGCGGATCTTTACCGGCTGGGCCATCCTGACGAGGTGATCGAGCTTGGTCTTGAGGATGCCTTCGGCCGTGCAATCTGTCTGATCGAATGGCCCGAGCGGCTTGGCCGCGCCGTACCGGCCTCTGCCCTGCGCCTCGGCTTCTCGCAGGACGGCGAAGGGCGCAGCGTTCTTCTGACCGGAAGCGCGGACTGGGCCGGGCGGCTGTCGCGGATCGGCGGATTTGCCGATGACTGACCGCGAAAACCGCAAGGCCGCCTTCCTGAACCGGGCCGGCTGGGCCGGGGCCGAATGCCGCTTTCTGGCTGGCGATGCCTCGGCCCGCAGCTATGACCGGCTGACCAGGGCGGGCAAGACCGCCGTGCTGATGGATGCGCCCCCCGACCGGGGCGAGGATGTGGGGCCCTTTGTTGCCATTGCGCGGCATCTGACCGCCCTCGGGCTGTCGGCCCCCGGCATCATCGCGCAAGACCGCGATCACGGCTTTCTGTTGCTGGAGGACCTTGGCGATGCCCTGTTCGCCCGGTTGACCGATCAGGACCCATCCTGCGAGCCGGTGCTTTATGCCGCTGCGGTCGACGTGCTGATCCGCCTTCATTCGCGCCCGCCCGCCCCCGGTCTGCCCGATGCCGGGGCGGCAGACTGGGCCGGGGCGGCGGCTGTCGCACTTGACTGGTACCGCTATGCCATCACGGGCGAGCGTATTGATACCGGCCTCTTCCGCCAGACCCTGCAGGCGGCACTGGAAGCCCATGCCAATGGCCCGCGCGTGATGATCCTGCGCGATTACCACGCCGAAAACCTGCTGTGGCTGCCACAGCGGGCCGGGGTGGCGCGTGTCGGGATTCTGGATTTTCAACTCGCCCAGCTTGGCCAGCCCGGCTATGATCTGGTGTCGCTGTGTCAGGACGCCCGGCGCGACGTAAGTCCTGATGTGCAGGCGGCGATGATCCGGCGATTCGCTGACGCGAAGGGCCTTGAAGAGGCGGGATTTGCGGTCGGCTATGCCGCATTGGGGGCGCAGCGCGCGCTGCGCATCCTTGGCGTTTTTGCCCGGTTGTGCCTTGTTATGGGAAAGCCGGGCTATGTCGCGCTGATCCCCCGCGTCTGGGCGCAGCTGCAACAGAACCTGTTGCATCCGGCGCTTGCCGATCTGTCCCTGCTTTGCGCAGATGTGCTGCCAGACCCAACCGCAAGCCGCCTTGACAGGATCCGCAGCCAATGCGCCAGACCCGCGCCCTGATGATCTTTGCCGCCGGGTTCGGCACGCGGATGGGGGCGCTGACGGCGACGCAGCCCAAACCGATGATCCGCGTTGCCGGGCGGCCCCTGATTGATCATGCGCTGGATCAGGCCCTGGCAGCGGGGGCAGACCCGATTGTGGTCAATCTGCACTATCTGGGCGATCAGCTGGCCACGCATCTGGCAGACCGCCCGGTTCTTCTTTCGTGGGAGAGGGGCAAGATCCTAGAAACCGGCGGTGGCCTGCGCAAGGCGATGCCCCTGCTTGGCCATGGCCCGGTTGCCACGCTGAATTCCGATGCCGCATGGACCGGGGAAAACGCGATCACCCAACTTGACGCGGCCTGGGATGAAACCTCGATGGATGCCCTGCTTTTGGTGGCACCGCCGGAGCGCACTGTTGGGCACAGTGCGCCGCCCGATTTTTCAATGGATGAACGTGGCCGGCTGTCCCGCCATTCGATCACGGGCAGGGCGGGTTACATCTATACCGGCGCGCAGATCATCAAGACAGACAGGCTTGCCGGGATACAGGACGAGGTCTTTTCGATGTGGCGGCTGTGGGAACCGATGATTGCGGCACGCCGTTTCTATGGCCTGATCCATCAGGGCGGCTGGTGCGATGTCGGGCAGCCCGGATCAATTGCGCTGGCCGAGCAGCTTTTGTCGGATCAGGGAAGTGTTTGAAGGCCCCGGCCCCCGGGTTTTTGCCCAGCCGCCCGGCGCGGATTTTCCGGCCGCCCTGGTGGCCGGGTTGCAGGCCCGCATGGCCGGCCGCCCGCCCGAAGCGATGGCGCAGGTGACGCTGTATCTGAACACGACACGGATGCGCCGGGCGGTGCGCGATGTTCTGGCTGCGCGCGGGGCGGCCTTTCTGCCCCGGCTGCGCCTGGTGACCGATCCGGTGGCAGGGCCGCCCGCAGTATCGCCCTTACGGCGCAGGCTGGAGCTTTCGCAACTGATCCTGCGGCTGCTGGAGGCGCAGCCGGACCTTGCACCGCGAACCGCGCTTTATGATCTGTCAGACAGTCTTGCCCGGCTGATGGACGAAATGCAGGACGAAGGTGTTTCGCCGGATGCTCTGGCGGCGCTGGACCTGTCCGATCATTCTGCCCACTGGAAGCGCACGCAGGATTTTCTGGGCATTATCGCCCCCTTCTTCGGTGCGTCCGACCCGGCTGATCAGATGACTGCCCAGCGCCGCGCCGTTCAGGCGCTTGCAGCGGGCTGGGCGGTGGCCCCGCCGCCGCATCCGGTGATTGTTGCCGGATCGACCGGGTCGCGCGGGACAACCGCGCTGCTGATGCAGGCGGTCGCCGCACTGCCGCAGGGCGCGCTGGTCTTGCCGGGATTTGATTTCGACATGCCCGTGCATGTCTGGTCAGGCATGACGGATGCCCTGACGGCGGAAGACCATCCGCAGTTCCGCTTCCGCCGCCTGCTGGATCATCTTGGCCTGGAACCAACCGCAGTGCGCCTTTGGTCTGAACCTGCCCCAAGACGGGCGGTCGACAGGCTTGTCTCGCTGTCCCTGCGCCCGGCCCCGGTCACCGACCAATGGCTGACCGAAGGGCGGTCCCTGCCCGACCTGTGCGAGATCACAGCCCATCTGACACTTGTCGAAGCGCCCGGACCACGGGCGGAAGCCTCGGCGGTTGCGCTGATTCTGCGTCAGGCTGCGGAACAGGGGCGGTCGGTTGCCCTGATCACGCCGGACAGGATGCTGACACGTCAGGTGACGGCCACGCTGGACCGCTGGGGTATCGTTCCCGATGACAGCGCGGGCAAACCTTTGGCGCTGTCGGCGCCGGGCCGCCTGTTGCGCCACGTGGCGGCGCTGTTCGGCCGCGCCCTGACGCCGGAAGCCTTGCTGACGCTGCTGAAACATCCGCTGACCGCAACCGGCGCAGACCGGGGCAACCATCTGCGCCTGACCCGCGATCTGGAACTGCGGCTGCGTCGCAGCGGGCCCGCCTTTCCCGATGGTGCGGCCCTGCGGAACTGGGCCAGCGGGCAGCGCGATGCCGCCGCCACCGGCTGGGCAGACTGGATCGCCGGGGTGATCGACGGGACAGGGGATGTCGGCACACGGCCCTTGCAGGACCATGTCGCCCATCACCTTGCCCTGACGGAACGTCTGGCACGGGGCGCGGGCGGGGCCGGCACGGGCGGGCTGTGGCTGCGCGAGGCCGGGCAGGCGGCATGGGATGCGACGCAGACCCTGGCCCGCGAAGCGGCCCATGGCGGGCCGCTTTCCCCGGCAGACTATGCCAACCTGTTCGCGGCGGTCCTTGCGCAGGACGACGTCCGCGACGCCGTCCAGGGACATCCGGGCGTGAAAATCCTTGGTCCGCGCGAAGCCCGCGAATGCCGGGCAGACCTGGTGATTCTGGGCGGGCTGAATGATGGCACCTGGCCCGGCCTTCCGCAGCCGGACCCGTGGCTGAACCGGCAGATGCGAAAATCGGCGGGCCTTTTGCTGCCCGAACGTCAGATCGGGCTGTCGGCGCACGACTATCAGCAGGCCATCGCCGCCAAGGAGGTTGTCCTGAGCCGGTCGATGCGCAGCGCCGAGGCCGAAACCGTGCCCTCGCGCTGGATCAACCGGCTGGTCAATCTGATGGAAGGACTGCCAGAGCGCAGCGGGCCGCAGGCCCTTGCCGCGATGAAAGCGCGCGGGGCGGCCTGCCTGGCCCTTGCCGCAGCCATCGACCGGCCTGCGGCCTTGGTGCCTGCGGCCCTGCGCCCGGCCCCCCGGCCCCCGGCGGCGGTTCGCCCCCGCGAACTGCCGGTCACGGCGATCAGGACGCTGATCCGCGATCCCTATGCGATCTATGCCAGATACATCCTGCGCCTGCGCCCGCTTGATCCGTTGCGGCCCGAACCCGACGCCCTGATGCGCGGGTCTGTGCTGCATGCCATTCTGGAACGCTTCGTCGCGGGGCGGGGGCCGGAAACCCTGGCCGGGGCCAGGGCGCGGCTCATGTCGATTGCCGATACGGTCCTGGCCGAACAGGTTCCCTGGCCCGCCGCCCGACATCTGTGGCGCGCCCGGCTGGACCGTGCTGCGGACGCCTTCCTGCTGCGCGAGGCCGGGTCGGGCGGGCAGCCGGTGCTGATTGAAACCAGGGGCAGCATCGCCCTGACCGCGCTTGACTTCTGCCTGACTGCCAAGCCTGACCGCATCGATGAATACCCCGATGGCACCCTGCACATCCTTGATTACAAGACCGGCACGCCGCCCACGGCGAAGGAACAGAAGCATTTCGACAAGCAGCTTTTGCTGGAAGCGGCCATGGCGGAACGGGGTGCGTTTGAAACGATCGGCGCAAGGAAGGTCGCGCGGATCAGCTATATCGGGGTGAATGCGGCGGCAAAGGTGGAAAGCACCGAAATCACGCCAGACCTTCTTGCCGGGGTGTGGGGCGATCTGCACCGGCTTGTCGGGCAATACCTTTCGCCCGGGCAGGGCTATGCCTCGCGCCGGGCGGTCTTCAAGGCCAGGGTCCCCGGCGACTATGACCACCTGGCGCGGTTCGGGGAATGGGACATGACAGACAGCCCCATGCCCGGGGATGTCGGATGAGGCGCGACGCGGCAAGCGAACGGCAGGTGCAGGCGGCCGATCCCGCCACCTCGACCTGGCTGTCGGCGAATGCCGGGTCGGGCAAGACCCGTGTCCTGACCGACCGGGTGGCGCGGCTGCTGCTGAACGGGGCAGAGCCGCAGCGCATCCTGTGCCTGACCTATACCAGGGCCGCCGCGTCCGAGATGCAGAACCGTCTGTTCCGCCGCCTGGGCGGCTGGGCCATGCTGGATGAGGTCCCTCTGCGCGCCGCGCTGGGCGGGCTTGGCGTGGATGGCCCGGTTGGACCGGACACCCTGTTGCAGGCGCGGCGCCTGTTTGCGCGCGCCATTGAAACGCCGGGCGGATTGCGGATTCAGACAATCCATTCCTTCTGCGCCTCGCTTCTGCGGCGCTTTCCGCTGGAAGCGGGTGTTTCCCCCCAGTTCACCGAGATGGACGACCGCGCGGCAAAGCTGCTGCGCGCCGGGATTGTCGGGGAAATGGCGGATCATCTGGCCCCGGATGCCTTTGCAGACCTGGCCGGTCTGTTCACTGGCGAGGCGCTGGACAAGCTGACAGACGAAATCGCCCGGTCCCGCACCCTGCTGGCAGACCCGCTGGACCGGGCAGCTGCCCTGCGGCTGTTCGGACTGCCGCCGGATTTTTCGGCAGAGACCTTGCTCGCACAGGTTTTTCTGGGCGGCGAGGGTGATCTGCTGGGCCAGCTTGTCCCTTGCCTTGCGGCCGGAAAAAGCACCGACATCGCTGCGGCCGTACGGTTGCGCCTGATCGGACCCGACCTTCCGGGGCTTTGCGTTCTGGAGGATCTGCTTCTTTTCGGCAAGGATACGAAGGCCCCCTTTGCCGCAAAGACCGATGCCTTCCCCACCAAAGACCTGCGCAACGCTCTGGGCCCGCTGCGCGATCCGCTTCAATCGCTGATGCTGCGGGTCGAGGCGGCCCGGCCCCGGCGGCTGGCCCTGATGGCGGCAGAGCGGACGCTGGCCCTGCACCGCTTTGCCGCGCTGTTCCTGCCGGAATATGACAGGCGAAAGGCAATGCGCGGCTGGCTTGATTTTGACGATCTGATCGGCAAGGCGCGCGCCTTGCTGACCGATCCTTCGGTGGCGCAATGGGTGCTGTTCCGGCTGGATGGCGGCATTGACCACATCCTTGTCGATGAAGCACAGGACACCAGCCCCGAACAGTGGCGCGTGATCGAGCTTCTGGCCCAGGAATTCACCGCCGGCCGGGGCGCACGCGACACCGCGCGCACGATCTTTGTCGTCGGCGACAAGAAGCAGTCGATCTATTCGTTCCAGGGTGCTGACGTCAGGGCGTTCGACGCCATGAAGCAGCAGTTCGGCACGCGGCTGGCCGGGGTTGAAACCCATCTGGCCGACCTGACGCTGGACTATTCCTTTCGATCCTCGCCCGCGATCCTGTCGGTGGTGGACCTGACGTTCGATGCGCGCCGGGGCTGTGACCTGGGCGGCGGGGTCAGGCATATCGCCTTCAAGTCCGACATGCCGGGCCGGGTCGATCTGTGGCCCGCCCTTCCCGCCGGAAAGGACCCGGAACCGGAAAACTGGTTTGACCCGACCGACCTGATTTCGCACGAACACCCCGTATCCCTTCTGGCAGGGCGCATCGCGTCTGAAATCAGCGGCATGATCACGCGGGGCGAACAGATTCCGGTTGACGGCGGCACGCGCCCGGTCAGGGCGGGCGATGTGCTGATCCTGGTCCAGCGGCGGTCGGCCCTGTTTGCCGAAATCATCCGCGCCTGCAAGGCGGCGGGCCTGCCCATCGCCGGGGCGGACCGGCTGAAGCTGGGGGCGGAACTGGCCGTGCGCGACCTTGCGGCACTGCTGTCGTTTCTGGCAACGCCCGAAGACGATCTTTCCCTTGCCGCTGCTCTGCGGTCACCGCTGTTCGGCTGGACCGAGGCGCAGCTTTACGATCTGGCGCAGGGCCGCAGCGGTTTTCTGTGGTCGGCGCTGCGCGACCGGCAGGCCGATCATCCGCATACCCTGGCGATCCTGCATGACCTGCGCGATCAGGCCGATTTCCTGCGGCCCTTCGATCTGATCGAACGCGCCCTGACCCGGCATGATGGCCGACGCCGCCTGCTGGCCCGGCTTGGCGACGAGGCCGAGGACGGGATCGATGAGTTGCTGACGCAGGCCCTGGCCTTTGAACGGACCGAGGTGCCAAGCCTGACCGGCTTTCTGGGCTGGCTGCAATCGGATGATGTGGATGTCAGGCGGCAGATGGATTCTGCCGGGGACCGCATCCGGGTGATGACGGTGCATGGCGCCAAGGGGCTGGAGGCCCCGGTCGTCTTCCTGCCCGAAACCCAGGACCGCAAGGCGAAAGCAGGACCCGAGCTTTTGGCGCTGCCCGAAGGCCCCGTGGCCTGGCGCACGCCGACCGAGGAAAGCCCGCCCCAACTGGCCACGGCGATGGCCGCCCGCCGCGACGGGGAGGCGGCGGAAAGCCTGCGCCTGCTGTATGTGGCAATGACGCGGGCGCAATCCTGGCTGATCGTTGCCGGGGCGGGCGAGACCGGCGACAAGGCCAGCTGGCACGCCATGGTCCGCGCCGGGATGCAGGCTGCCGGGGCGGTGGCCCTGCCGGACGGGACGCTGCGCCACAGTCATGGCCGCTGGCCGGACCCCATGCCGGTGCCGCCTGTTCCCGTCGCCGGACCGGGGACCATTCCCGATTGGGCCCGGCACCCGGCCCCCGCCGCAGAGCGGCCCCTGCCGCCGCTGTCACCATCCGACCTTGGCGGCACAAAGGTCTTGCCCGCCGAGGCGGACCCGGCGCTGGAGGCGCTGGCAAAACAGCGCGGCACCGACCTGCATCTGCTGCTGGAACATCTTCCCGCTTACCCCAGGGCAGACTGGCCCGGCGTCGCCGCCGGGCTGGTGGCCGGGGAGCCCGCCTATCTTGAGCAGGTTCTGTCAGAGGCGACAGCGGTTCTTGCCGATCCGGCCCTGGCCGCGCTGTTTGCACCGGACGCTTTCGCGGAAGTGACCGTCACCGGGCGTTTGGGCAGCCAGCGGGTGCTGGGCACAATCGACCGGCTGATTGTCTTGCCCGACCGGGTTGTTGCCGTGGATTACAAATCGAACCGGCTGGTGCCGGACGCACCCCAAGCCGTGCCCGAAGGCCTTTTGCGGCAGATGGGGGCCTATGCCGTGCTGCTGGAACAGATCTATCCGGACCGCAAGGCAGAAGTGGCCATCCTGTGGACAGCCACCGCGCGGCTTATGCCCCTGCCCCGCGCGCTGGTCATGGCGGCCCTGCAGCGGGCCGGCTTCCCTTGACGGCGCATGACCCCATCCATAGGTTTGTGCCAACTGATGTATTGGAGATCATCATGGCAACCACGCCTGTCACCGACGCCACCTTTGATGCCGAAGTCCGCCAGTCAGCGGTCCCGGTGGTTGTCGATTTCTGGGCCGAATGGTGCGGCCCCTGCCGCCAGATCGGGCCCGCGCTGGAAGAACTTTCTGCCGAATACGGCGACAGGGTCAAGATCGTGAAGGTCAATGTCGACGAAAACCCCGACAGCCCGGCACAGCTTGGCGTGCGCGGCATTCCCGCACTGTTCCTGTTCAAGGATGGCAAGGTTGTGTCGAACAAGGTCGGCGCGGCGCCCAAGGCGGCGCTTGCAAACTGGATCAACTCGGCGATCTGACCGCGCCGCACCGCCTGCGGCGCGGGCCGTGGCCTGTGTGCGCGGGCCGGGTGGCGTAACAGGGGGGGCGCAATGGCGGACCAAAGCTATCCCGGCTGGCACGGCACCACCATCCTTGCGGTAAGGCGGGGCGGCATGGTTGTGGTTGCCGGCGATGGTCAGGTCAGCCTTGGGCAGACGGTGATCAAGGGCACGGCGCGCAAGGTGCGCCGCCTTTCCCCGGGCGGGCGCGATATTGTGGCCGGTTTCGCCGGGTCTACCGCCGATGCCTTTACCCTGCTGGAGCGGCTGGAGAAAAAGCTGGAAGGCCTGCCGGGCCAACTGGCGCGCGGCTGCGTGGAGCTGGCGAAGGACTGGCGGATGGACAAATACCTGCGCAACCTTGAGGCGATGCTGATCGTCACCGACGGGCGCGATCTGTTCGTGATCACCGGGGCGGGGGACGTTCTGGAACCCGAAAATGACGTGGCCGCCATCGGCTCGGGCGGCAACTATGCGCTGGCCGCCGCGCGCGGCCTGATGACGACAGACCTGCCCGCAGAAGACATCGCCCGCCGCGCCATGGCGATTGCGGCAGAGATTTGCGTCTATACCAATGGCAACCTGACGGTGGAGCGGCTGCGATCAAGCAAAAGCGAAGCGGACTCTTGACGTGAATCCGCTTGATGCGCAGTATATGGAAGCAATTCGGAAGGATGCAGCAAGATGTCGACGTCTTCCGCGTACGGCCCTTCATCCTTGATTAATCGTTTGATGAGTTTATATAATTTGCTGGTTGGGGCCAGAGATCGCCCCCCCGGATCAAGGCGAACGACTATGCTTAGAATGCGCGATAAAGACTGGAAGGCACGTGCTGCACTTAAGGGTGTCAGCCGCGCTATGGACCCTTATCCGGAAGTCAGGATTTCCTGCCTTTCGGCCGGAAAGAAGGATACAGTATCTGAGGGCTTCTCCTCGATTGGCAGGAGATTTAACAAGATCCTGCTTAAAGAGGCGACTGAAGCTTTGGGAGCTGATCGCGTAAGGATGATCGTGCAAAACTCGATAGCTGATAAACGCCCCGACTCTGTATTTTCAGGAATTCCGTCTGAAATGAATAAAGGCAGTGCTTCATCGTCTGACGTGCGGAATCTGGGGAAACAGGTGAATGTCGACCAAGGACGATCCGAAGAAGGAACACCCGGAAGGCAACGAGCTTCCGAAAGCGCCTGAGGCTTCCGAGGAAGTTGAGATATGGACTGAGGTACTGCCCAAGGACCTCGCCGAAAAACTGACATCGGACTTATCGAATCTCGAACTCGTGCAGATTCGGGAAACCCTTGAGGTTTTTCAAGGTGCCTTGCCTGCGCATATGGTAGCAAGGGAATTTGAGAGGCTGGTACCGGGTTCTGCCGGGCGGATTCTGCAGGATGTTCTGGAAGGAACGAAACACGACCGACTTCTGGAGGCAGAGATCACACGAAGAGAGTATGATGCGCAGTTGCACGCTCGTGTAACCATGGCCATAACCCAGGTTACTGGTCTGATGATATCTCTCGGCATTGCCTGGAAGGCAATAGATGCCGGTAACTCTTGGGGGCTGGCACTGTCTGCGCTTGCGATACTGGCGTCTCTGGGGGGTCCGGTTGTTGTCAAGAAAATTGTCGACAAGCTTTCAGAACGCATTCCTGACATAAAACATCCCTCAGGAAAGAGCGAATGACCACCCTCACCCCGCGCGAAATCGTGTCAGAGCTTGACCGCTTCATCATCGGCCAGAACGATGCCAAGCGCGCCGTGGCGGTGGCCATGCGCAACCGCTGGCGGCGCAAGCAGCTGGGCGATGATCTGCGCGACGAGGTCTATCCCAAGAACATCCTGATGATCGGCCCGACCGGGGTGGGCAAGACCGAAATCAGCCGCCGCCTGGCCAAGCTGGCAAAGGCCCCCTTCCTGAAGGTCGAGGCGACGAAGTTCACCGAAGTCGGCTATGTCGGCCGGGATGTGGACAGCATCATCCGTGATCTGGTGGATGCCGCCATTGTCGAGACCCGCGCCCAGATGCGCGACGCGGTGCGCGCCCGCGCCCACAGCGCCGCAGAGGAAAGGGTGATCGAGGCCCTGGCAGGCAAGGACGCCCGCGAGCAAACCCGCGAGATGTTCCGCACCAGGCTGAAGCGGGGCGATCTGGATGCAACGATGATCGAGCTGGATCTGGCCGAACCGTCGCCCAGCCTGCCGGCCATGGGCGCGATGCCCGGCATGGAACAGCAGATGCAAGGCTTGCAGGACCTGTTCGGCAAGGCCTTTGGCGGACGCAAGCTGCGCCGCCGCCTGACGGTGGCGGAAAGCTACGACCTGCTCTTGGGCGAAGAGGCCGACAAGCTTCTGGATGATGACACCGTCACCAGGGCGGCGCTGGCCGCCGTGCAGGACAGCGGGATTGTTTTCATCGACGAGATCGACAAGGTCTGTGCCCGGTCCGACACGCGCGGGGCCGATGTCAGCCGCGAAGGCGTGCAGCGCGACCTGCTGCCGCTGATCGAAGGAACCACGGTGTCCACCAGATACGGGCCGGTGAAGACTGACCACATCCTGTTCATTGCCAGCGGGGCCTTCCATATCGCCAAACCGTCGGACCTTCTGCCGGAACTGCAGGGCCGCCTGCCGATCCGGGTGGAGTTGCAGCCGCTGACCGAAGAGGATTTCATCCGCATCCTGACAGAGACGGACAACGCGCTGACACGGCAGTATTCCGCCCTGATGGCCACCGAGACGGTGACGGTAACCTTCACCAAGGACGGGATTTCGGCGCTGGCCCATATCGCGGCAGAGGTGAATGCCTCGGTCGAAAACATCGGGGCGCGGCGGCTTTACACCGTGCTGGAGCGTGTCTTTGAAGAGCTGTCCTTCACGGCCCCGGACCGGTCCGGCGATACGGTGGCCGTCGATGCCGCCTATGTCGAAAAGAACCTTGGCGCACTGTCGCGCTCTGCCGATCTCAGCCGCTATGTGCTTTGATGGCGCTCCAGGCTTGACGACCGCTTGCCCGGACGACCATTGTCTTGCCGGGCTGACGGGTCTGCCTGCGGCAAGGGGGGGACGGCAAGATGATGCGGCAGATCATTCTGGTGGCGGTTCTGTGCGGCCTTGCCGCCTGTGGCCAGCGCGGCGTGGTGACGGTTGATCCGGCGGCCCGCGCTGTTGGAACGATAGAGCCAATCTTTGTCGGCACCACCCGCGCCCTTGATCCGGCGACGGGATCCTTCGGGGCAGAAAGGTCGCCCACCCTGTCGCTGGCGCGCTATGACATCTCCGTGCCCCCGGCTCGCGCGCCCGGAGAAATCAGGTGGCCGCCAAGGGGCCGCGCACCGGACCCCTATACCGAGTTCGTGACGGCAGATGAGGTGATCTATCCATCAAGCGCCGGCTTCCGCCGGGACCTTCATGCGGCGATGCACGACGAAGAGGGGCCACGACGGCGCGCCCTGATTTTCGTGCATGGATTCAACAACACCTTCGCCGAAGGGCTGTACCGGATTGCGCAACTGTCCCACGACCTGGATCTTCCGCGGGTTACGGTTCACTATTCCTGGCCCTCGGCCGGTGAGGCCCTTGGGTACATTTATGACAAGGATTCGTTGCTCTATGCGCGCGACGGCCTGGAGACGCTGTTCAACGAGGTCGTGGCCGCCGGAGCCCAGGAGGTTATCGTTGTCGGCCATTCGATGGGCGCGCTTCTGCTGGTCGAATCGCTGCGTCAGATGGATATCCGCAACGACGCCAAGCTGCGCCGTTATCTGGCGGGCGTTGTTCTTCTTTCGCCGGATATCGATGTAGAGGTGTTCAAATCGCAGGCCTCGACTTTTGGTGACCTGCCGCAGCCCTTTCTGATCCTTTCGTCCCGCAAGGACAGGGCGCTGCGCCTGTCATCCTTCATCACCGGAGAGCCGAACCGTCTGGGCAACATCACCGACATCGGAGAGGTATCCGACCTTGAGGTGTACGTGATTGATATTGCAGCCTATTCGACCGGATCAGGCCATTTCACCATCGGCGATTCCCCGGAACTGATCACGCTTCTGAACAATATCGGCAGTGTGCAGGCCGCCTTTGACAAGGACAAGGCCGGGCGGGTGGGCCTGCTTCCGGGGCTGGTTCTGACGGCGCGGAAGGCCACTGCGATTGTCGTATCCCCGGCCGTGGCGATCAACAACGGGCTGACACGGCAATAGACCCCCTACCGGAGGCGCCGCAGGTAAACGTAGAAAGCGCCGCTGCCGCCATGCCGAAGATGCGCCTCTGACACCTGCAGCACGGCCGGCCCAAGCGGGGCCTGCATCAGCCATTGCGGCACCTGATGCCGCAGGATGCCATGACGCCCGGGGACAGGGCCGTCATCGCTGGGTCGCCGCCCCTTGCCGGTGATGACAAGCACAAGCCGCAGTCCCTGGGCCTGTGCGCGCAGCACGAATCCGATCAGCTGCGGATGCGCCGCTGCCAGCGTCAGCCCGTGCAGGTCGATCCGGGCTTCCGGGGTCAGCTTTCCGCGCGACATCCGGGCGAAAGCCTTGGCGTCCATGCGCAGAGGGGCCGCAGGTGGAGGGGCCGACGCACTCGCCAGAAGGCCATGCCCAGGGGCCGTGCGGGCTTTCTCTCCAACCCGGAACGTCTTCAGCGCGGGCGGGGCCGGCGGCACCTTTTCCTTTGGCAATGCCAGCGGCAGGTCATCGCCGCCCGGACGCAGTCCCTGCCCCTTTCCGGGATGCATCGGCTGCGCCGTGCGGGCCACCGCCTGCCAGAGGTCTTCTTCTTCGGGCCGCAGATGCCGACGACGCGCCATGGCTCAGGGGTCCGGAAGCATCGCAGAGGGGCGACAGACGGGCACCAGCGTGCTTGGCCGGTCGCCGTGCCTGATCCGGCGCGCGCCCCGGCCCCGATCCGGACTCATGGCGGCCAACACACCGGCAAGGACGAACGGCACAGCACCACGCACCGGCGTTCTGTTACTCGCCGGTGGCGACAAGCTGCCAGTTCGGATCGTCGACCCCCATCCGGCGGGCAAAGGTCCAAAGATCGCGCTGCCGCTTGATCGCCGTCGGGCTGCCTTCAACCACCTCGCCGGCCTTGTTGCGCACCACCGATGTAAGTTCGCCGACGAAGCGGACGGTGATCTCGCCCTCTTTGGAGTCCCGGTCGAAGGTTGCGTTCTGAAGCACAAGCTCGCGCAGGCCGACAAAATGCGATTCAATGGTCAAGCCTTCGCGCTCGCGCGCTTCGACAACCTCGGTGAAGGTGGCAAAGACATCCTGTGACAGGAACGGCCGGATGCCGGCAAGATCGCCCTTCTCGAAGGCCATCAGGATCATCTCGTAGGCGCTGCGGGCACCTGTCAGAAACTCGCTTACCGAAAAGCTGGGCTCGGCCAGCTTCATCGCCGCCAGCGACCTGGCCGCAGCGCTGCCATCCGGCACATGATCGACGATGTCGCGGTCCGGGCCGCCCTCGATCACTTCGAAATCGCGTCTGGCCGGACGCGCGCGCAGGTCTTCAAGGGGTGCGGACGGTTTTTCGAACCCCTCGCGCGTGCCCAGGACAGAGCGCAGCTTGAATATCAGAAAGATGGCCACACCGGCCAGAACCAGCAGTTGAATCACGGAATTGCCCATTCAGACCTCGGAACGCATGGCTCTTGGGTTGTTAACCTGCCACATCCTGCCTTATGTAGGGGACAGGAAGGCGCAAGTCCACCGCCAGACCCGGAAAGAGAACAGATGAGATGTGGCTGCTTGCCCTGATCCTTGGTCTTCCGCTGATCGAGATTTCGCTTTACGTCACCGTCGGGGCCTGGCTGGGCCTTTGGCTGACGCTGGCGATCGTGATTGGAACGGCCGTCTTCGGCATCTGGTTGATCCGCAGTCAGGGAGAGCGTGCGCAGCGCGATCTGAAAATGGCGCTGAAGACCCGCAGCAACCCGGCCCAGGCCCTTGCCTTGGACGTTCTGACCGTGGTGGCCGGTACCCTGCTTGTCTTGCCCGGCTTTTTCACCGATGTCTGCGGGATTGTGCTGTTGCTTCCCCCGGTCCGGCGCGCGGTGATGCGCCTTGCGCAGCGGCGGGCCAAAGCTGCGGTGACCGCGCATCTGTATTCCGCCGCAAAGGCGGCAGCTTCGGGGATGGCACCGGCACGCCCGAGGCCTGATGAGGTGATCGATACAACCTGGGAAGAGGTGCCCGCGGACAGCGGCAAGCCACCCTCGTCGGGCTGGACGCGGCATTGAGCGCGCCGCTGTGACCTGCTAGACAGCCTGCGACCCCGAATTGACCGGAAGCAGGAGACCTTGATGACTGAAGCAAACGGCAGCGCCGCCCCGGAGGCCCCCGCCCAGATACGGATGCAGGTTCTGGCGCAATACATCCGCGATCTGTCCTTTGAGAACACCATCGCGCAGAAGGGCCTGCTGGGCGGCGAGATTCAGCCCGATATCACGGTTCAGGTCAGTCTGGATGCCCGCACGCGCCCGCAGCCAAACCAGTACGAGGTGATCAACAAGTTCCGCGTCACATCGAAGAACAAGGCGACGGGCGACACCCTGTTCCTGATGGAACTGGAATATGCCGGTATCTTCGTGGTCGAAGGCGTGCCGGGGGAGCAGCTTCATCCCTTTCTGCTGATCGAATGTCCGCGCATGTTGTTTCCCTTCGTACGGCGCATCATCTCGGACGTGACCCGCGACGGCGGCTTCCCGGCGCTGAATGTGGACACGGTGGATTACATGGCGCTGTACCGTCAGGAGCTTGCCCGCCGCGCCGAGGCGAAAAAGCCGCCTGCCTCCCCCCAGGCCTGAGGGTCAGACCCGCCTTGACCACAGGGCTGCATCGCCCAGAGCCGCCACAAAAGCGGCGTGGGCGGCAGCTTCGGTCTGGGTGATGCGTGGCGGAAGCGGCCGCTGGCGCGGTCCTGGCCGCCAGTCAGCGACCGTGACCGCGCCCGGTCTTTGGCCGGCCGGCCCGGAAAGCACCAGATCGGGCTGCCTGCCGCCGACGAGTTCAAGATAGACCTCGGCAAGGATCCTGCTGTCGAGGAGCGCGCCGTGATGGTCGCGCAAGGTGGTGTCCACACCGAAGCGCCGGCAAAGCGCATCGAGAGACGCAGGTGAGCCGGGAAACCTTTTGCGCGCGATCAGAAGGGTATCAACCGCCCGATCCGCCGCCAGAACCGGCAGCCCCGCCTGGGCCAGTTCGGCGTTGAGAAACTTCATGTCGAAGGCCGCGTTGTGAATGACCAGGGTGGCATCTTCGATGAAGTCGAGAAACGCCTGTCCCACCGCCTTGAACACCGGCTTGTCGCGCAGGAAATCGTCGCCCAGACCGTGAACCTCGAAGGCTTCCTTCGGCATCGGGCGCAGCGGATTGATATAGTGGTGAAAGGTGCGCCCGGTCGGGACATGGTTGAAAAGTTCGACCGCGCCGATTTCAACGATCCGGTGGCCCTCGGCAGGCTCCAGTCCGGTCGTTTCCGTGTCCAGCACAATTTCACGCATGATGGGTTTCCCGGATGTACCGGATCAGGGCCTGGACGCAGGCCCGGACCGAAGGAAGGCTGAGCGTTTCGATCAGATGTGTGCCCCGCGCCCGCTTGTCGCGGTCCGGCAGCTGCTTTGCAAGCAGGGTCTGGAACAGGGCCTCTGTCATGCCGGGCCGGGCCATGACGCGGGCGCGCTGAAGTGCCGGTGGCGCTGTGACGACAAGGGATGCATCCACGCTGGCATCTGCGCCGGTCTCGAACAGAAGCGGGATATCCAGAAGCAGGATATCCGCCCGCGCTTCGGCAACGAACCGGGCACGGTCAGCAACCACCAGCGGATGCACGACGGCCTCGATCCGGGGCAATGCGCCACAATCCTCTGCGATTGCGCGGCGCAGCTCGTCGCGGCGGATGGCCCCCTGCACTTCGGCTTGCGGAAACAGGACCGCAAGCGGGGCAACCGCAGCGCCACCTTTGGCATAAAGCCGGTGAACCGCCTGATCGGCATCCCAGACCGGCACGCCTTCTGCCGCGAAGAGGGCGGCTGTGGTGGACTTGCCCATGCCGATGGAGCCGGTCAGCCCAAGGCGAAACGCGGTCATGAGGAAAGGACGGCGGCCCGCGTTGCCGCATCGACATCAGGCCGGGTTCCGAACCACCTTTCAAACCCCGGCGCCGCCTGATGAAGAAGCATTCCCAGACCGTCGACGACCGTGCATCCGGCCTGTTCCGCCTGATCGAGCAAGGCGGTGCGCAGGGGGGTGTAAACCAGATCCGTCACCAGAGCCTTCGGATTGAGCGAGGCCAGCGGAACCCTGAATTCGGGCTTGCCGGTCATTCCAAGCGCTGTGGTGTTTACAACCGTCGTGGCATCTTCGAGAAACATTTCCGACTGGACCCAATCGCAGACGTGAATCTTTGCGCCGAAGTCGGATCTCAGCGCCTCTGCGCGGGCCCGGGTCCGGTTGGCAAGCCGGATTTCCGGCACGCCAACCTCGATCAGTGCCGCAACAATGGCCCTGGCCGCACCCCCGGCACCGAAAACCACGGCGGGACCTGCGGCCGGTGCCCATCCGGGGGCATGTTGGCGAAGGTTGGCGATAAAGCCGGAACCATCGGTGTTATCTGCGAAAACCCTGCCATCCTTGCGGAAAATCAGCGTATTGGCGGCACCGATCAGGGCGGCGCGATCGGTGACGATATCTGCCAGGGACAGGATGGTTTCCTTGTGGGGAATTGTCACGTTCAAACCGACAAAGCCCAGCCTCGGCAGCGCTGCCAAGGCGTCTTTCAGGTCTGCCTGACCGACATCCATCGGGATGTAGAACCCCTTGATCCCGTAGCGCCGCAGCCAATAGCCATGCAACGCCGGGGACCGGCTGTGTGCGACCGGAGAGCCGATGACGCCGGCCAGAGGGATGCGCGGTGTTTCGGTCATGCTGATAGGATGCCGCAGTCGGAAAGATGGTTGAGAACGGGCAGCAAAGGCAAGCCCAGCACGGTGAAATGATCGCCGTCCATCTGCGAGAACAGCCTGATGCCTTCGTCTTCAATGCGGTAGGTTCCGACACTGTGACGCGCTGCGTCCCAGTTGCGCGCAAGATAGCCGTCAAGGAATGCGTCCGAGAACATCCTCATCGTCATCCGTGCCTTCCCGACATGCCGCCAAACCGGCCTGCCCCCGTCGTATAGCACGGCAGCGGAATGAAGCAGGTGAGTCTGACCGCGAAGCGCCTGCAACTGTGCCCGCGCTGCATCAGCGGTTTCCGCCCTGGCCCAGGCCTGACCGGCAAAGTCCAGCACCTGATCACATCCGATGACAATGGCGTCAGGAAACCGGCCGGCAATCTTGCGCGCCTTGGCTTCGGCCAGCGCATCGGCGATGTCCCTTGGGCTGGCACCCCCGGCCGCCATCGACATGCGCATGGCTTCCTCGTCGATCCGGGCCGCCACGACGGAAATGGCCAGCCCGGCGGCGCGCAGCAGCTGCGCGCGCGTTGCGGACGCGGAAGCCAGCACGATATCTCTGCTCTGTCGCGACGGTGCCACCATGTGGATAATCGTGATATGTTCCTGCCTGCCATGCAAGGGATGGTTGGCCCGGTTCCGGGGTTTCCGGCGGCACCACGACCCTGCGGCGCGGATGGCACCAGCTTATCCACGGGCGCATAACGGATCTGCGGGGCGGCGGGATTCCGTGGCGCAGGTCAGGCGACGGTACATCCGCCCCCAGGCAAGCCTGCCATGGGTCATGTACATGTCGTTGATTGCGTGGAGTTTTTTCAGATCGTCTGACCGGAGTTCGGGTTCTTCCCGCTTTTGTCCACAGACTGCTTCTTGTGGATAAAGCAATGGGCAACTTTGACAATCCTGTTATCCGGTGGCCCTACTGCATCATTCCCTTCAAGACTCTTTTCCGGATAGAAGACGTCAGGGCACTGGAGACAGGGGCGATGGGCGACTTTCTTGCAGACGTTTATCCATGGGTGAAGGCGTTCCACGTGATGGCTGTCATCGCCTGGATGGCGGGGCTGTTCTATTTGCCACGGCTGTTTGTGTACCACGCCGAGAAGGCCGCGCCGGGGCAGGAAATGGATGCGCTGTTCCAGACCATGGAATTGAAGCTTTACCGGGTGATCATGGGGCCTGCGGCGATTGCTGCCTGGGGGTTCGGGCTTGCCCTGGTGATGACGCCGGGGATCATCGACTGGTCGCAGGTCTGGCCCTGGGCCAAAGCTGTGTCTGTTCTTGGCATGACATGGTTCCATCATTGGCTTGGTGCCAGACGAAAGGATTTCTTGGCAGGCCGGAACAGATTGACCGGTCGCCATTACCGGATGATGAACGAGGTCCCGACCCTGTTGATGGTGGTGATCGTGCTGGCGGTCATTGTCAGGTTCTGATCCGTTGACTTCGGAACATCCGGCGCGTATCTGAACCGCTGCGGGGCCGTCCGGCCCAGGCGTTTTCCCTGTCACGACTTTGGCGGCCCCTGGGGGGCTGACCTGTCTGCACGAGCATCCTCATGACCGACGAACGACTGAACCTGTCCGACCTCAAGGCCAAGACCCCGGCCGATCTGCTGTCGATGGCGGAGGAATGGGAGATTGAGAATGCGCCCTCGATGCGCAAGGGCGAGATGATGTTCTCGATCCTGAAGGAGCACGCCGAGGAAGGCTGGGAAATTGGCGGCGACGGTGTTCTGGAAGTGCTGCAGGATGGCTTTGGGTTTCTGCGTTCCAAAGAGGCGAATTATCTGCCGGGGCCGGACGATATCTATGTCTCGCCCGATATTCTGCGGCAGTTTTCGCTGAGGACGGGCGACACCATTGAGGGCGATATTGCCGCGCCGCGCGAGACCGAGCGCTATTTCTGCATGACAAAGGTGACGCGGATCAACTTTGATGATCCGGAAAAGGCGCGTCACAAGGTGCACTTCGATAACCTGACGCCGCTTTACCCTGACGAGCGGCTGAAGATGGAGGTGGAGGACCCGACAATCCGGGATCGGTCTGCGCGCATCATCGATCTTGTGGCACCGATCGGGAAAGGCCAGCGCGGGCTGATTGTTGCGCCGCCGCGGACGGGCAAGACCGTGCTGTTGCAGAATATTGCCCATTCGATCGCCACCAATCACCCGGAATGCTATCTGATCGTTCTGCTGATCGACGAGCGGCCCGAAGAGGTGACGGACATGCAGCGGTCGGTGAAGGGTGAGGTGGTATCATCCACCTTCGACGAACCGGCGACCCGCCATGTGGCCGTTGCTGAAATGGTCATCGAGAAGGCCAAGCGCCTGGTCGAGCATAAGCGCGATGTTGTCATTCTTCTGGATTCGATCACCCGCCTTGGCCGGGCCTTCAACACAGTCGTCCCGTCGTCTGGCAAGGTGCTGACCGGCGGGGTTGACGCCAATGCGCTGCAGCGGCCAAAGCGCTTTTTCGGAGCGGCACGCAACATTGAAGAGGGCGGGTCGCTGACCATCATCGCCACGGCGCTGATCGACACTGGCAGCCGGATGGATGAAGTGATCTTTGAGGAATTCAAGGGCACGGGCAATTCCGAGATCGTGCTTGACCGCAAGGTGGCGGACAAGCGGGTTTTCCCGGCGATGGACATTCTGAAATCCGGAACCCGGAAGGAAGACCTTCTGGTGGACAAGGCAGACCTTCAGAAGACCTATGTGTTGCGGCGCATCCTGAACCCGATGGGCACGACGGATGCGATCGAATTCCTGATTTCAAAACTGAAGCAGACAAAGTCGAATGCCGAGTTCTTTGAGTCCATGAACACCTGATCGGTCTGGCCTGCCGGGATGCCATGCGATGGATACGATCTTTGCCCTTGCGACGGCCCGAGGCAAGGCCGGCGTGGCGATCATCCGGATTTCCGGCCATGCCGCGCATGATGCTGTCCGGCATCTGGCGGGGGATGTGCCGCAGGGGCGCCGCGCCGTTCTTCGCACGTTGCGGTCGGGCGGCGAAGTTCTTGATCAGGGACTTGTTCTGACGTTTCCCGAAGGCTCCGGCTTTACGGGGGAATGTGCGGCTGAGTTGCACCTTCATGGCAGCACGGCCGTGACGCGGGCTGTTCTGACAGTGCTTTCCGGTCTGCCCGGTCTGCGGCAGGCTGAGCCGGGAGAGTTCACGCGCCGCGCGCTGGACAATGACCGGCTCGACCTGGCACAGGTTGAAGGCCTGGCAGACCTGATTGATGCTGAAACGGAAGTTCAGCGCAGGCAGGCCCTGCGTGTTCTGTCCGGCGCCATCGGGAAACGGGCGGAGATGTGGCGCGTCAGCCTGATCCGTGCTGCGGCGCTGCTGGAAGCGACAATTGACTTTGCCGATGAGGATGTGCCTGCTGACGTGACGCCGGAGGTTCTTGGCATTCTGGACGCCCTGCTGGCCGAATTCCGGGCGGAGAGTGATGGCGCACGGATTGCCGAGAGGGTTCGCGATGGTTTCGAGGTGGCAGTCATCGGGCGGCCGAACATTGGAAAATCAACGTTAATCAATATGTTAGCCGGTCGCGAGGCTGCCCTGACATCTGAAGTCGCGGGGACCACGCGGGATGTCATCGAGGTTCGAATGGATCTGAAGGGCCTGGCGGTGACCATGCTGGACACAGCGGGTTTGCGCCAGACGGATGATGCGATAGAGCAGCTGGGCATCGGTCGGGCACGCGCCCGGGCATTGTCGGCTGACCTGCGCGTGTTTCTGACGGACGAAGCCGGTCTGCCGGAGGGGATGAGCCCTGTGAGCGGTGATATCATTGTCAGGGGCAAGGCGGACCTTGGTGCCAGTGGCCCTGCGGTTTCAGGGCTGACGGGCGAGGGTGTGCAGGAGCTTGTGGATCGGATATCCACCGAGTTATCGGTCCGCGCGGCAGGGTCCGGCACCCTGACGCGTGAACGGCACCGCGTTGCATTGATGCGGGCAATCCTTGCTTTGGAAGCGGCCCGAAATGAGGTAAGCAAGAAGACAGTCCGGACCGAGATTGCCGCAGAGGATATCCGTTCGGCGATTCGGGCGCTTGAGTCTCTTGTGGGCGGGATTGGCGCAGAGGCAGTGCTGGATGAGGTCTTTTCGCGCTTCTGCATAGGCAAGTGAGGGCGTTTCACGTGAAACAATATGATGTCATCGTGATTGGAGGCGGCCACGCCGGCTGTGAAGCTGCGCATGCGGCAGCGCGGCAGGGTGCCGAGACAGCCTTGATCACCCTGAGTTGGGCAGGCATTGGTGTGATGTCCTGCAACCCGGCCATCGGCGGCCTTGGGAAGGGTCATCTCGTTCGGGAAATTGATGCCCTTGACGGGGTGATGGGCCGAGTGGCGGATTTCGCCGCCATACAGTTCCGCCTGCTCAACCGTCGCAAGGGCCCGGCAGTTCAGGGCCCGCGGGCACAGGCCGACCGAAGGTTATACCGTGACGCCATGCAGCGGGAGACGAGGGCAAGACGCGGGTTGACGGTGATTGAAGGAGAGGTTGCAGATCTGCTGATGGAAAGCGGCAGGGTGGGCGGGGTATGTCTTGCCGATGGGACGACGCTGTTCGGTCGGACGGTTGTGCTGACGGCTGGGACATTCCTGCGCGGCGTGATCCATATCGGCCACCTGACAAAGCCGGGTGGGCGGATGGGTGAGAAGCCCTCTGTCCGTTTGGCAGAGCGTCTGGCGGAGTTGCAGCCAGGGATGGGCCGACTGAAAACCGGAACCCCGCCGCGCCTGGATGGACGCAGCATTGACTGGGCAAGGGTTGGCGTTCAGGACGGCGATGAAGAGCCGACCATGTTTTCGTTTCTTCACAAGGTACCGTTTGTCAGGCAGGTGACTTGCGGCATCACGCAGACAAATGATCGGACGCATGATATTGTCCGGTCTAACCTTGGGCTTTCCGCGATGTATGGCGGACAAATCGAGGGGGTCGGCCCGCGCTATTGCCCCTCGCTTGAAGACAAGGTTGTGAGATTCGCCGATAAGCAGTCTCATCAGATCTTTCTGGAGCCGGAGGGCCTGGATGATCCGACAGTCTATCCGAATGGCATTTCAACGTCTTTGCCGGTGACCGTGCAGGAGGACTATGTGCATACGATCACCGGGCTTGAAAGGGCGGTGATCATGCAGCCGGGATATGCGATTGAGTATGACTTCTTCGATCCGCGCTGCCTGCGTCGGACGCTCGAGGTCCGTGAGGTAGAGGGGCTGTACTTCGCCGGTCAGATCAATGGAACGACCGGGTATGAAGAGGCTGCGGCCCAGGGCCTGGTTGCCGGGCTTAATGCAGCGCGTCGCGCGTCTGGACAGGACGAAGCGGTTTTTTCCCGGACATCCAGTTACATAGGCGTTATGGTGGATGACCTTACGACAAGGGGTGTAAGCGAACCCTACCGAATGTTCACCTCCAGGGCAGAATTCCGGCTGTCGCTTCGGGCTGACAATGCGGACCAGCGCCTGACACCTTTCGGGCTGGCCCTGGGCTGTGTTGGTGACGACCGCGCTGTGGCCTTTCGCAGGAAGCTTGCAGCACTGGAACGAACACGGGATGCGCTGGAGTCACAGTTGCTGACTCCTCAGGAGATCGCAGCGCTGGGAATTCATGTCAGTCATGACGGAATGCGCCGGTCAGCCTTTTCCCTTCTTTCGTTGCCGGAATCCAGTCTGGAGCAGATTGCTTTGCTGTGTCCGGAGTTTGCAGGCGAATCTGCGGAGATACAGCGCCAGATTGCGATAGAGGCGCTTTACGCCCAGTATCTGGAGCGTCAAAGTGAAGATGCAGCATCCATCCGCCGTGATGAAGCCGTCAGAATCCCCGAGGATTTCTCCTACAGCGCTTTGGGCGGTCTTTCGGGCGAACTTCGCTTGAAGCTGGAGCGTACTCGTCCGGCTTCGCTTGCGCAGGCGGCTGCGATCGAGGGCATGACGCCGGCGGCACTGACGCTGCTTCTTGCAAGATTGCGTCAGGCGGCACGTCAAGTGGCGTCATGACTGACATGCAGCCTTACAGTGACCTGGCCGCTGAACGGCTGCGCACCTTTGTGGCCTTGCTTACAAAGTGGACCGCTGCAATCAACCTGGTTTCTCCGGCAAGCCTGTCTGATGTTTGGACGCGCCATGTCGAAGACAGTGCGCAACTCTTGGGTCTTGTTCCGCCGGATCGCAAGCTTTGGGTCGATGTGGGGGCGGGCGCGGGTTTTCCGGGGGTTGTCATTGCCCTGATGACTGCGGACACGGCAGACGCCGTTGAGATGGTGCTTATTGAATCGGATCAGCGAAAGGCCGCCTTTCTGTCGGCTGTTTCACGTGAAACAGGCGTTCCAATGGTAGTCCACGCAGAGCGCATCGAACATGTTGTGCCGCAGCAGGCGGATATCGTTTCCGCCCGTGCGCTTGCCCCGTTGAGCAGGCTCTGTGCCTTCGCTGATCGCCATTTAGCCGCGGGTGGGATGGCCCTGTTCCTCAAGGGTGGCCAGTATGACGCCGAAGTTGCAGAAGCCCGCAAGGTCTGGGCATTTGACCTTGAGATTCACAGCAGCACAACAGATCCGGCGGGGGTTGTGCTCAAACTGAAAGATCTTCGCCGTGTCTGATCCGTCGCGTCCGCCTGGCCCCAGAATAATCGCAATCGCCAACCAGAAGGGCGGTGTCGGAAAGACAACGACAGCAATCAACCTGGCTGCGGGTCTGGCAGAGGGTGGTGCGAAGATTCTGCTGGTCGATCTGGATCCGCAGGGCAACGCATCTACCGGCCTTGGTGTGGAGCGGAACCAGCGCAACCGCACGAGCTATGATGTTCTGATCGAAGAAATGCCCGCGTCAGAAGCGATTCAACAGACGGCCATCCCCCGGCTTTTCATCATTCCGGCGAATTCCGATCTGTCATCCACGGATATGGAGCTTGTGTCCAACGAACGCCGCAGTTTTCTTTTGCGCGACGCCTTGCGCCAGGTTTCGATGGACGAATACCGTTTTGATTTCATCATCATTGACTGTCCGCCGTCTCTCAACTTGCTGACAGTGAATGCAATGGTTGCGGCAGACTCGGTTCTTGTGCCGCTGCAGAGCGAGTTCTTTGCCCTGGAGGGGCTGTCACAGCTGATGCTGACAATCCGCGAGGTCCGGCAGAGTGCAAACCCTGCCCTGCGCATTGAAGGTGTGTTGCTGACCATGTTTGACGGGCGCAACAACCTTGCGCAGCAGGTTGAGAAGGATGTGCGGGCGACCTTGGGCGATTTGGTCTTTCCGGTCGTGATCCCGCGCAATGTCCGGGTCAGCGAGGCACCATCCTACGCCCTTCCCGTACTGTCATATGACCCATCCTCCAAAGGAAGCGAAGCATACCGTGCTCTTGCGCAAGAGCTCCTCCTGCGGCATGGAAGTGAGCGGGCATAACAGGGCGGGGCGAACAGATGGAGAAGAAGACCGAACATCGAGGGTTGGGGCGCGGGTTGTCAGCGCTTATGGCGGACGTCAGCGTAACCACAGAGGTGGCGGGAAACCCCATATCGTCCCGGCGGATTGATTTTGTGGTTCCGGTCGAGCGCCTTTTCCCAAATCCCCACCAGCCGCGCCGTGATTTTGCGCCCGATGCGCTGGAAGATCTGGCGGCCTCGATCCGCGTGAAGGGCGTGATCCAGCCCCTGATTGTTCGCAGGCGGGGCACAGAAGAGTACGAGATTGTCGCAGGCGAACGGCGCTGGCGCGCTGCCCAGATGGCGAAAGTTCATGAGCTACCCGTTATAATCAAAGACTTGTCAGACTCTGAGGTTCTGGAGATTGCGCTGATCGAGAATATCCAGCGCGCCGACCTGAATGCCATTGAAGAGGCGCTTGCCTATCGCCAGCTGATGGACCGATTCGGCCACACGCAGGAAAAGATGGCCGAAGCGCTGTCCAAAAGCCGCAGCCATATCGCCAATCTGCTCCGCCTGCTGCAATTGCCGGAAGAAGTGCAAACATACATACGCGAAGGCAAGCTGACCGCCGGTCATGCCCGTGCGCTGATCACCACAGCCAATCCCGCAGAATTGGCACGGATGATCATTGCAAAGGGGATGACAGTCCGTCAGGCGGAAGACCTGGCGAAAAAGCAGGCGATGGCTGTCGGAAAGCCAGGCCGGCCACAGACGCACAGGTTCGAAAAAGATGCCGATACACGCGCGCTTGAGGCCGACCTGTCGGCAAACCTTCGCATGACCGTCAAGATCGCTCATGAACCGGGTGGCGGGGCGGGGGTACTGTCGATCCGGTACAACAGCCTTGAGGACCTTGATCTGCTTTGCCGTGGACTGTCCGTTCTGCCTCGGGATGGGTCCGTCTAGGGCTTCAGGCCCTCGGCAAGTCTGCGAATCACCGCGTTCAGTACCATACGTCCCTGCCGCGTCGTCCGCACCCGCCCCTCGTCGGCTGTGATCAGATTCAAGGCGCAAAGCTCTGTCACGGCGGCCGGGGGCAACGAAAGACCCGAAATCGCCTCAAGTCGCGCAGGATCCAGACCTTCGTTCAATCTCAGGCTCATCAGGATGTATTCCTGCGCCCGGTCAATAGGCGCGATCTCATCCCTCGGAAGCTCTCCCGTCCCGCGCGTCTCGACCGCGTCAAGCCAGGTTGCGGGGAGTCTCAGCGCTTCCGTCGCCCAGCGGCGCCCCCCCAGCGTCAGGCGGCCATGCGCACCCGGCCCTACACCCGCATAATCGCCGCCCCGCCAATAGATCAGGTTGTGCTGCGATTGCGCGCCATCCCGGGCGTGGTTTGAAACCTCGTAGGCGGGAAGCCCGGCTTCGTCACAAAGTTCCTGGGTGATCTCGTACAGCGCGACAGACCGGTCTTCATCCGGCAGCCCCTTAAGGCCGCCTCTAGCATGCCTGTCACCAAAGGCTGTGCCATCCTCGATTGTCAACTGGTACAGTGAAAGATGGTCCACCGCCATGCCCAGCGCGCGCGTCAGTTCCTGCGCCCAGTCTTCAGGTGTCTGATCCTGCCGTGCATAGATAAGGTCGAAGCTGACACGATCATAGCAGGCCCTGGCAATGTCAAAGGCAGCCGTCGCATCTGCCAAGGTATGACGCCGGCCAAGCCGTTTCAGGTCTGCATCATTCAGCGCCTGAACGCCCATTGAAAGCCGGTTCACCCCCGCAGCCCGAAACGCCTGGAGCTTTCCTGCCTCAGCAGAGCCCGGATTTGCCTCCAGCGTCACCTCCCAATCATTTGCCACAGGCCAGGTTGCCCTGACCCGGTCAAGGATGGCGAACACCGTCTCGGGGTCCATCAGCGATGGGGTCCCGCCCCCGAAAAACACCGACCGCAGGCGAAGCCCGGCGGTTTCCTGACCCGCCCGGTCAATCTCTGCAAGATAGGCCCGCAGCCATCGCCCATGGTCGATCCGCCCGGCCACATGGCTGTTGAAGTCGCAATAGGGGCATTTCGATTGGCAGAAAGGCCAATGGATATACAGACCGAAACCCGCCTCGTCCACGCGAACCACCCGTCAGCCCTTGAATGCTGTCACTTCAATCTCGATCAGCATTTCGGGCCGCATGAGACCCGCAATTACCAGTGTCGCCGCAGGACGGATGTCGCCAAGGGCGGCACCAAGCACGGGCACAAGGGTATCGACCAGACCGGCATCAACAACCGTATACTGCACCCGAACGATGTCCGCCATTGCGAAGCCCGCCTCCTCAAGCACGCGGTCGATGGTCGCAAAACAGGCACGTCCCTGCGCGGCAATGTCCGGCGGCATCCGCATTGTGGCATAATCGTAGCCTGTTACACCCGAAACGAAACACCAGCCGCCCTTCACAACCGCCCGGGAATATCCCATCGTCACCTCAAATGGTGATCCTGTGGAAAGATGTTTCATGTGAAACAGCCCGCCACCAGCTTGCGGAATGCATCTGCCCGGTGGCTGATCAGGTTCTTCTCCCAACGGTCCATTTCCCCAAACGTCAGGCTGTGGCCGTCAGGCTGAAACATGGGATCATACCCATGGCCCTGTGTCCCGCGTGGTGGCCACACCAGGGTACCATCCGCAAACCCTTGAAATACAGTGTCTTCTCCGTCTGGCCACGCCAAGACAAGGGTACAGCAGAACCGCGCCCGCCGCGGATGGTCCGCCCCCGCCGCCTCGACGGCGTTCCACGTCCGGCGCATCGCCATGCCGAAGTCGCGGCCCTGCGGCGTTTCTGCCCAATCGGCCGTGCAAACACCCGGTGCCCCGCCCAGGGCCTCAACCTCAATGCCGCTGTCATCTGCAAGGGCCGGCATCCCGCTGGCACGCGCCGCCGCATGCGCCTTTATCCGCGCATTGCCGATGAAGCTGCCCTCGGTCTCTGCCGGTTCGGGCAGCCCAAGCGCCGCCACAGAGACAACATCGACACCAAACGGCTGAAGAAGCCGTTCAATCTCTTCCCGTTTTCCGGCGTTGTGGCTGGCAAGCACCAGCCGCGGCTCTGTGAACTTGCGCATGTCGCCCCCTCAGGCCAGCGCGGCCTTCTGCGCCGCCACCAGCCGGCCAACCCCCGCTTCCGCAAGGTCAAGCAGGTGGCCCATCTCAAGGCGCGAAAACGTAGCACCCTCTGCCGACATTTGCACCTCAACCATCCGGCCACGGCCGGTCAGAATGAAGTTTCCGTCCGTCCCGGCGGCGCTGTCTTCGGCATAATCCAGATCAAGCACGGCCTGACCGGCATAGATGCCGCAGGATACCGCCGCAACATGATCGATGATTGGATCAGACACGATCACACCTGCTTTCAGCAGTTTATTCACCGCCACACGCAAGGCAACCCAGCCGCCGGTGATGGCGGCACAACGGGTTCCGCCATCAGCCTGGATCACATCGCAGTCGATCACGATCTGGCGTTCGCCCAGGGCAACCCGGTCGATCCCCGCGCGAAGCGCGCGCCCGATCAGGCGCTGGATTTCCTGCGTGCGGCCCGATTGCTTGCCGGATGCCGCCTCTCTGCGATTGCGCGTATTCGTCGCGCGCGGCAGCATGCCGTATTCGGCAGTGATCCAGCCTAGGCCGGTGTTCTTCAGAAAAGGCGGTGCCTTGTCTTCCAGCGATGCAGAGCACAGCACATGCGTCTCGCCGATCCGGATCAGGCAGGACCCTTCGGCATGTTTCATGATCCCCGTCTCGATTGAAATCGGCCGCATCTCGCTTAAGTCTCGTCCTGACGGTCGCATGGGCTGGGCTCCTTTGATGACGCAGCCAGATACCCGCCCCCGCCCCGGCGATGCAAGCCCGATTGACGCAACCGGCCCCGGCCCGTTACGGTCGGGTGCCCCAAGCAAAGGCCCGGCCCGTACCCGATATGGCAGATAACCCAAGCCTTCTTGCCGAAATGAACGACCGCTCGCGCGAGGTCTTCCGCCGGGTCGTCGAAGGGTACCTTGCCTCGGGTGATCCGGTGGGGTCCCGCACCCTGACACGCACGATGCAGGAAAAGGTCAGCGCCGCGACAATCCGCAATGTGATGCAGGATCTCGAATATCTTGGCCTGCTGGACAGCCCCCATGTTTCTGCCGGCCGGATCCCGACACAGCTTGGTCTGCGCATGTTCGTCGATGGTCTTATGGAAATCGGTGTGGTTGCCGATGCGGACCGCGAAAAGATCGACGCGAGCCTGGCCGCAAATGACCGCGACATGCCCGCCTTGCTGGACAAGATCGGCGCGACCCTGTCCGGCCTCACCCAGGGGGCCAGTCTTGTGCTGACCCCAAAGAGGCAGGCACCGATCCGGCATATCGAGTTCCTGAGCCTGTCCCCGGACCGCGCCCTTGTCGTTCTGGTGTTCGCGGACGGCACTGTCGAGAACCGCCTCTTCACCCCGCCCCCTGGCCAGACGCCATCCTCGATGCGCGAGGCCGCGAACTTCGTGAATGCCCTGGCCGAAGGGCGCACCCTGGGCGACCTGCGCCAGAAGATCAGCCAGGAAATCTCCCAGCGCCGGCAAGAGATAGATTCGCTGGCGCGCGATCTTGTCGAAAGCGGTATGGCGCTTTGGGAAAATGCCGGAGAGCCGCACGAGCGGCTGATCGTGCGCGGCCGGGCCAACCTGATCGATGAAACCGCCGAAGTGCAGGATGTGAACCGCATCCGCAGCCTTTTCGATGATCTGGAACGCAAGCGCGACATCGCCGAGTTTCTTGACCTCACCGAACAGGGCGAGGGGGTGCGGATCTTTATCGGATCAGAGAACAAGCTTTTTTCGCTTTCGGGTTCCTCTCTGGTGGTCTCTCCCTATATGAACGCTGACCGCAAGATCATCGGTGCGGTCGGGGTCATTGGCCCCACGCGGCTGAACTACGGCCGCATCGTGCCGATTGTCGATTATACGGCTCAGTTGGTTGGAAAGCTCATTTCCGATCGCGGCAAGGGATAAAGGACAGATGACGAAGGACGGCAACACACCGCAGGATCAGCAATTCGCCGAAGACATCGCCGAAGACATGGCCGATGCCGTCGATGCGTTTACGGCAGAGCTGGAACAGCTTCGCGCAGAGCGCGACGAACTGAAGGATCGCTTCATGCGCGTCCTTGCCGATGCCGAAAACTCCCGCAAGCGCGGCGAGCGGGACCGGCGCGAGGCTGAACAATACGGCGGCTCGCGTCTGGCCCGTGACATGCTTCCCGTTTACGACAATCTTCGGCGTGCCCTCGATGCCGCCACCGACGATCAGCGCCTCCAGGCTGCCGCGCTGATCGAAGGGGTGGAGTTGACCATGCGCGAGCTGACCAATGTCCTGACCAGGCATGGCGTCACGCCGATCTCGCCGGCAATCGGTGACAGCTTCGATCCGCAACAGCATGAGGCGATGTTCGAAGCCCCGGTGCCGGGGACCCGGGCGGGCCAGATCATTCAGGTGATGACCGAAGGGTTTTTGCTGCACGACCGTCTGTTGCGCCCGGCACAGGTGGGCGTTTCGTCAAACACCCAAGGCTGACACGGGCGTTATGGCAGGAAACGGGGGTCTGCGCCCCCTTCTGTGCCTCTGGCACCCGCCTTCCGGGGATGGTCTTGCAGGCACAACCGGGCAGGGTCAGGGCCGGATCAGGCCGCGCAGTTCATAGATCAGGCGCAGGGCATCCATCGGGGTCAGCTCGTCGGGGTGAATTCCGGTCAGGCGCGCCTCCACCTCGGACGGTTCGGGTCTGGCGGGCGCAGCCCGTGCAGGCGCAGCGCGGAACAGCGGCAGGTCATCGATCAGCGCCGCTGGGCGCGGGCCGCCGGCGCGGTCGCCTGATTCGAGCGTTTCCAGAATTGTGCGGGCGCGGTCGATGACGGCGGCGGGAAGTCCGGCAAGCTTAGCAACCTGCACACCATAAGACCGGTCCGCCGCGCCTTCCCGCACCTCGTGCAGGAAAATGATCTGGCCGTCCCACTCCTTGACGGTGACGGTCGCGTTTTCCACGCCGGGCAATTTGCCCGCCAGGGCGGTCATCTCGTGATAATGCGTGGCGAAAAGGGCGCGGCAGCGGTTGACGTCGTGCAGATGCTCCAGCGTGGCCCAGGCAATGGACAGTCCGTCATAGGTCGCGGTCCCGCGCCCGATCTCGTCCAGGATCACCAGCGCCCGATCATCGGCCTGGTTCAGGATCGCTGCCGTCTCCACCATCTCGACCATGAAGGTGGACCGCCCGCGCGCCAGGTCGTCCGACGCGCCGACACGGCAGAACAGTTGGCTGACCAGCCCGATATGGGCCCGCGTTGCCGGAACAAAGCTGCCGGCCTGCGCCAGAAGCGCGATCAGGGCATTCTGGCGCAGGAAGGTGGACTTTCCCGCCATGTTGGGGCCTGTCAACAGCCACAGCGCCGGCGTCTCTCCCGTTGTCAGCACACAGTTATTGGCAACAAAGCTGCCGCCGCCCTGACGGCGCAGCGCGCGTTCCACCACCGGATGCCGGCCCCCAATGATCCAGAAGGCCCGGCTGTCGGTCACAACGGGTTCAACCCAGTTCTCTGCCGCGGCAAGGTCGGCCAGGGCCGCAGCCAGATCAATCTCGGCCAGGGCGCGCGCTGTCGCGGCGATCGGCCCCGCCATGGCCAGAGTGGCCGATTTCAAGCCATCATAGAGCCGCTTTTCAATTTCCAGCGCATGATTTCCGGCGTTCAGGATGCGGGTCTCAAGGTCTGACAGCGGTATGGTGGTGAAGCGCAGCAGGTTGGCTGTTGTCTGGCGGTGGATAAAGGTCTCTGACAGCGGGGGTTTCAGCATCCGCTCTGCATGCAGGTCCGTCGTTTCGATGAAATAGCCCAGAACGTTGTTGTGCTTGATCTTCAGGCTCTGGATGCCGCTCAGCGCGGCATAGTCCGCCTGCAGCGCCGCAATCACGGCGCGCCCTTCGTCGCGCAGGCGGCGTGTTTCATCAAGGGCGGCGTCATGGCCTGCCGCAATAAAGCCGCCATCCCGCGCCAGCAGCGGCGGTTCTGCCACCAGGGCCGCCCGCAGCATGGCGATCAGCGCAGAATGTCCGGTCAGTCCTGCCGCCGCCCGCGCCAGCAGCGGCGGCGCATCTGCAAGGCGCGCGGCCACGGTCTCTGCCACCACAAGACCGCTGCGGATCGCGCCCAGATCGCGCGGCCCCCCCCGGTCCAGTGCCAGCCGCGACAGTGCCCGGTCGATGTCGGGCACCTGACGCAGGTCGGCCCGCAAGCCATCGCGCCGCAGACCCTGTTCTGCCAGAAACCGCACCGCGTCAAGCCGTTCCTGGATCACGTCAAGGTCGCGCGATGGTCCGGAAAGCCGCCGCTCCAGCAGGCGCGCGCCACCGGCCGTAACGGTCCGGTCCACGGCAGAAAGCAACGATCCCTCGCGCCCGCCCGCCAGGCCGGCGGTGATTTCCAGGTTGCGCCGTGTGGCGGCATCGATCTGCATCGTGTCGCCCTGCGTCTCGGCAACAGGGGGCCGCAGCAGCGGAAGTTTGCCGCGCTGCGTCAGATCAAGATAGTCAACAATGGCCCCCATGGCAGACAGATCAGCCCTGTCGAATGTCCCGAAAGCATCCAGCGTGGTCACCCCGAACAGGATACACAGCCGCCGCTCTGCCGCCGTGCTGTCAAAGCTGGATCGCGCCAGGGCCGTGGGTGCAGCCCCTGCCTCGGCAATCAGCGCAGACCATTCGCCTTCCCGCGCCTCGCTCAGCAGCACCTCGCGCGGGGCAAGCCGGGCAAGTTCCGGCCCAAGGCGCAGGGGCGGGCAGGACATGACGCGGAATTCGCCCGTGGAGATGTCAACCCAGGCCAGGGACGCCCCCTCGCGCACCTCGGCCCAGGCAGCCAGAAAGTTGTGCCGCCGGGCATCCAGAAGGCCGTCTTCCGTCAGGGTTCCGGGCGTCACCAGGCGGACCACATCGCGGCGCACCACGGATCTGGATCCGCGTTTGCGCGCCTCGGCCGGGTCTTCCATCTGTTCGGCAATCGCCACCCGGAAGCCCTTGCGGATCAGGGTCAGCAGATAGCCTTCGGCGGCATGCACCGGAACGCCGCACATCGCGATGTCTTCGCCCAGATGCTTGCCCCGCCGCGTCAGCGCAATATCCAGGGCCCCGCTTGCGGCGACGGCATCATCAAAGAACATCTCGTAAAAATCGCCCATCCGGTAGAACAGAAGCGCGCCCGGGTTGGCGGCCTTGATCTCCAGATATTGCGCCATCATCGGCGTGACGCTGTCTTCGCTCACCTTCGCCTCCCGCATCCGCCCGGACCCTACAAAACCGCGCCCCGCCCGGAAAGCGGCATTTCGCGGCTTGCCGTCCGCGCTGCGCGGTTGCCGTCAGGGCGCGGCACAGCTGCGGGGGGCGTGATGATGGTCTGGAACCTTGGCTCGATCAATGCCGATCATGCTGACCGCGTGCCACCTCTGCCGCAACCGGGCAAACCCTTGCGGCCCTGGATGACAGCAGGGGGCCGGGCGGCAAGGGCGGCAATCCATCTGTCGCCGCCAATCAGGCAACGCGGGCCGGGGCGGCGCGGGCCGTGCCGCGGGCATCCAGACCGAACGCCGTCCTGGCCTAGTTGCCGACCGCGTCGGGCCCCCACAGCTGGCTTAACCGCGCGTCCCTGCCGCAGGCTGCGCGGTAAAGCTTGTAGGCCGATGCCTTGGTGCGCGGACCGAAGCGGGTGATGATGATGTCCCCGCGTTTGTAATAATCCTGATGATAGTCTTCGGCGGCATAAAACGGGCCGGACGGCAGGATTTTCGTCACAATCGGCGCGCCCAGTTGCTGTTCTGCCTTCGCACTTGCGGCCTGCGCTGCGGCACGTTCGGCCGGGCCGTTCACAAAGATCGCGGTGCGATAGCTGTCGCCCCGGTCACAGAACTGTCCGCCTCCATCGGTCGGATCGACCGATCGGAAAAACCGCTCCAACAGATCGGCATAGCTGACCCTGGTTTCATCATAGGTGATCTGCACCGCCTCATAATGGCCAGTGCCGCCTGCGGTGACCTGTTTGTAGGTCGGATTGGCCGTGGTGCCGCCGGCAAAGCCCGCGACAACCGACGTAACGCCCGGCACGGCTTCGAAATCCTTCTCGACGCACCAGAAGCAGCCCCCGGCCAGCACAGCCGTCTTCTGTTCCGCCAGGGCTGCACCCAGCCCCAGCCAGAATCCCAAACCTAGCCCAAGAACGGCCGCTGTCGCCCGCATCTTCATCACTGCTCTCCCCGCCCGCACAACGATGGGATGGTACAGGCCCGGCGTCCATTCACCACGCCGTGTGTCACGCAAGGGTGATCGCCCCCCCTTGGCCCCGCCCGGCCGCAGCGATAGCCTGCCACAAAGCGCGGAGGTATCATGACCGATCACAAATTCAGCCACCAGGCCAAGGACGACGCCCGCAACGAGGCGATCCTGATCTACGTCAACGGGCGCATCCTGCCAAAGGCCGAGGCCGTGGTTTCGGTCTATGACGCCGGTTTCATGCTGGGCGATGGCGTGTGGGAGGGGATTCGTCTCTACAATGGCCGCTGGGCCTTTCTGGACGAGCATGTCGAACGTCTGTTCGAGGCGGCAAAGGCCATCGACCTTGATATCGCGATGACGCCGGATCAGGTCAAATCGGCAATGTCAGAGACACAAGAAGCCAATGGCATGACGACCGATGCCCATGCCCGCCTGATGGTGACGCGCGGGGTCAAGACGCGGCCCTTCCAGCATCCAAAGCTGTCGCAGCGCGGCCCGACCGTGGCGATCATCATGGAACATTCCCGCCCCGAACTGCCGCGCCCGATCCGCCTTGCCACCGTCCCCCACCTGCGCGGTCTGCCGATGACGCAGGACCCAAAGCTGAACAGCCATTCGAAGCTGAACTGCATCCTGGCCTGCATTGCCGCCGAAAAGGCTGGCGCGGATGAGGCGCTGATGCTGGACGTGCATGGGTTCGTGAACACGACCAATGCCTGCAATTTCTTCATTGTGCGCAAGGGGCAGGTCTGGACCAGCACCGGCGACTATTGCATGAACGGCATCACGCGCGGCAAGGTCATCCAGCTGTGCCGCGACCATGGCATTCCGGTGTTCGAGCGCAATTTCAGCCTTGTTGATGTCTATTCCGCTGAAGAGGCGTTCCTGACCGGCACCTTCGGCGCGCAGACACCCGTGGGCGTGGTCGACGGGCGCAGGATCGGCACCGGGCAGATGGGGCCGATGACCGAACGCCTGCGGACCCTCTACAAGGCACTGGTGGCCGCATGACCGGCGCGGCCCCCAGGCGTATCGCGATGTGGTCCGGCCCGCGCAACCTGTCCACGGCGCTTCTTTACAGCTTCGCGGCGCGCGGGGATTGTGCCGTCTGGGACGAGCCGTTCTATGCCGCCTATCTGCGGGCAACCGGCATCGCCCATCCGATGGCCGCCGAAATCATCGCCGCGAACGAGCCGGACCCGGCACGGGTCGCTGCGGCCTGTATCGGACCTGTTCCGCAAGGTCAGAGCCTGTTTTACCAAAAACACATGACGCTGCACATGATCCCCGGCTTTGACCGGTCCTTCATGCGCGCCTGTGACAATGTGTTCCTGATCCGCCATCCTGCGCGGGTCGTGGCGAGCTATGCCAGGAAGCGCGAAAATCCGACCCTGGCCGATATCGGCTTTGTCCAGCAGGCAGAGCTTTTCGACGAGGTGGCACAGCAGCTTGGCCGCGCGCCGCTGGTGGTCGACAGCGCCGACATCCTCGCCAACCCGCAGGGCGCGCTGTCGGCCCTGTGCGCGGCGCTGGAGATTCCGTTCACCGCGCGCATGCTGCACTGGCCTGCAGGGCCGAAACGTTATGATGGCACCTGGGCACCGTATTGGTACAACGCGGTTCATCAATCGACCGGCTTCGAGGGAGTTGAGGGGCCGCTTCCCAACCTTGTGAGGGCGCATGCAGAGATAGCGGAAGCTGCCCTGCCGATCTATGAGCGGCTTACACTACAAAAGCTTACCTCCGTTTAGCCAAGCGGCCTGCAATCTTGATTGTTTAAAAGCATCTGCCAAGCTGCGCGAATGGCCGCCCCAGATTTCGATTTTGTACTATACCAGTTGCTGAACGGTGGCCTGCCGCAGGACAGGCTGCGTATTGGTACGATTCCACTTACAGTGTCGCGATCTTTGGGGTGGACTGCCAACGTGGTCATGCTGACCAAATATGACGCGATGAAAATTCGGTTTCATGGGAGCCATGGCATGGGGGCAGTTGCAGCGCGCGCCATACTCCGGACGCTTGAGGTCGGTGACTATTATTCTCATGCGAATCGTGGAACCGATTCTCAGATCGAAGTTGTTTTACACGATCCACTTGATCCGAAACGCTGCCATTTCTTAGTTCTTGCAAGAGACAGCGAGGACCGCACAATTTTTGTACGCACCTTCTACCGCACGAACAAAATGAGTCGACGTAAATTTGTTGGCGGAGCAGTCTTGTTGAACCAAAGCGGTATCAATTTTTTCAAGCATTGGTGAGGGGGGACCCACCGCTTCCCCAAGAGATCATGCAAAGAGAGCATATCTGCGGACGTGGGCTTTACCGCATTCCTCACATCATTAGATTAGCCATTGCGGTAGCCCTTGTCAAGTCCTAGAGCGTGTTGCGACCATTCCGATTCGGGATTCCCATGAGGTTTGATTTGTGATTCCCTCTGCCTATGGCAGATGTTGGGGGTCATGTATGGGCAAGCCACTTCCTATGGAACTTCGTCAGCGCGTCGTTGATTTCGT
>JADCEL010000089.1 GCA_020250125.1 Rhodobacter sp. | reverse complement strand
TCGGACCTTTGCAAGGCTCTCCAGGGCAGTCTTCGGGCTTGCGCTGTGCCCTTCGGCTTTCAGGCGCATGCGCATGACGCGGTAGAGGGTGAGGGCCAGAAAGCAGATCAGCGCATGGGCGCGGATGCGGTCCGGCAGGCGGTGGTGAACTGGCGCGATCTCGATGTCGGATTTGAGGGCGCGGAAGCCGCGCCCGATATCGGCGAGCGCCTTGTCGCGCTGGACGGCCTCAGCGGGGCCGATATCGGCGGTGTTGGTGATCAGCGCAAGCGTACCGTCGAAGACCTGCGCCTCTGCCACGGCGTCTTGATCCACCGACCGGGAGAAGCGCTCGGCGGTCAGGCCGGCCTTGAGGAAGCGCGTCATCTCGGCCCCGGCAACAGCACGGGTGAAGCGGCGATAGGGCCCCCGGTCGGAGGCACGGCGGCCCTGCGCGGTCGCTCCGGCGTCCTGCGCGTCGAGCCGGCCCACCATCTTCTCTGCCATGACCTCGAGTTCAGCGATGCGGGCACGTCGGGCATCGCCCTGCCCGGCGGCGCGCAGGGGATCATGGGCAACGATCAGGCGATGGCCTGCAAAGGTCGCCTCGGCCAGACCCTCGGCATCGAAGGCGAGGTTGCGGAAGGTGTCCACCACCTCGCCATAGTGCCGCGCGGGCACGGCGAGGATGAACTCGAGCCTGCGGCCACCTTCCTGCGCCAGCGCCGTCAGGGCACCGATCGTGTCGAGGCTCGGAAGCCCGCGATCGGCCACAAGGATCACACGCCCGATGGGGAAGCGTTGCAGCACGGTTGCCAGCATCGCCTGCAACGTCTTCGTCTGCGCGACATTGCCGGGATGGACGGTGTGCATCAGCGGCTGGCCCTCGGCGGTTTGCACCACGCCCATGACGAACTGCCGCGCGATGCCGCCGGTCTGCTTGTTCATGCCGTAAGCCCGCAAGTCCTCCTCAACCTCGCCTTCGCCATGGATGCGCACTGTCGTCAGATCGTAGAAGACGACGGTGAGGTTGCGGTCCACCAGTGGTCTGATCTGTTTGGCCAGTTCGCGTTCCACCCCGTCGACATCGTCCATGAGCGTATCCATGGCGCGCAGGAGATGGTGGTGTTCGACCTTCCCGGGCATGGCCGGCATCGCGACACTATCCAACCAGCACAGCACCCCCAACTTGCTTTCAGGGGCGCAGAGCCGGTTGAAGACCATGGCCCGCACGGGGGCCTCGACATCGATCTGCCGCTTGCCCGAGCGCAGCGACCTGCGCAAAGCGCGGTCAAAGCCGAGGTCCTTCCAGATCTCGTGGAGTGCGAAAACGTCGCCACAGGAAAGGGCGCTATCGGCCTCGACGGCACCCGTCTGGACATCAGCGCGTCCGACCGCCCTGTTCAAGCCGCTGATCAGGGCATCCAGCGCTCCGTCTTGCAGATCGTCGATCCGCCCGATGGTTCCAATCGTGCGCTGGCGGGCCTTACCGTCCAGGGCGCGATAGCCCTCGACGAGTTGCAGGAAGCGGCGACCGCCGGATGATGTGATCTTGGCATACATGCCACAATCCTGTCAGGCCCAAGCTTCATTCATTGACAGCTCTTGCAGGCTTGACGTGCCACAACACAACACCCGCAGAACCAGCTTCGAGCACAACCTGACCCGTTGAAATGGCGAAGCCAGGCCAAACACACCCAGCCCAGAATCCCAATTTGCTGCCGAACTTGGGGGGTCCGGGTGACGGGACATGTCCGTTTCGTGGCCGTTGCCGGGTGCGCGCGGGGCCTGACCGGGTCCGGCGCATCGGGGACGGTGGCGGATGACGCGGCTGCGGGCGGCAACGGGCCCGGCGAGCTTACCCGGCACCCATGCCGTCAGCGAAGGCTTTGCTTGAGCAGCCGCGACTTTTCGCGGTCCCAGTCGCGCTTTGCCTCGGTGGCGCGCTTGTCTGCCAGCTTCTTTCCCCTGGCCACGCCCAGCTTCAGCTTCACGATGCCACGGTCGTTGAAATACATCGCGATCGGCACAATGGTCATGCCCTCGCGGGCGGTCGCGTTCCACAGACGGCTCAGTTCCTTGCGGCTGACCAGCAGCTTGCGCCTGCGCCGTTCATCATGGCCCCAGGTCCTGGCCTGAAGATAGGGGGCGATGTAGCCGTTGATCAGCCAAAGCTCGCCCCCTTCGACGCTGGCATAGCTTTCGGCAATGTTTGCCCCGCCCTGCCGCAGGGACTTCACTTCGGACCCCTGCAGGAGGATGCCCGCCTCGATATCGCTTTCGATGGCATAGTCGAACCGCGCGCGGCGGTTTTCGGCGATGAGTTTTGAGTTGGGGTCGGATTTGGTGGCCATGATCGCCCCGAAATAGGCGACAGGGGGGCGGGAGTCCAGAAGGGCACCGATGTCATTCCTGGCAGGGTGCTGAAGAGGTGGCCACCGCAGGGGCCGCCTGACCGCAAGGCTGCAAACACTTCTGGCTGCGCGCACGAGGCACATTCTGGCGGGGGCCATCGCCCCTGTCCCGGCGCAAGGCTGATCCTTGGCCCGCCCCGACCCTGCGGGCGCTGGCCTCTGCGTCTCGCGGACCTGCCGGTCTCTACAGGGCACCGCCCGGCGCGGGCGGGGGAAACGCGATGCGTTTCCTGGTCCCGCCCGGACGGACGATTGCACCATCTCCGCTTGACTGGCAGGGGCCATCGCCCCTGCCACAGCGCTGCGCCGGGATCAGGACCGGCCGGGGGCCAAAGCCCCCGGCCAGCGCCCGACCCGCCCCCGGCGGGCGCTTTGCACCCGCCGGGTCGGGCGCTGGCCTCTGTCTCTCCCGGACCTGCGGGTCTACGAGGCACCGTTGCGCGCGGGCGGAGGAAACGCGATGCGTTTCCTGGTCCCGCCCGGACGGACGACAGCACTCTCACCGCTTCTCTGGCAGGGGCCATCGCCCCTGCCACAGCGTCACGCTGGCATCAGGACCGGCCGGGGGCCACAGCCCCCGGCCAGCGCCCGACCCGCCCCCGGCGGGCGCTTCTCGCCCGCCGGGTCGGGCGCTGGCCTTTCGTGGTGCCTGAACCTGCCGGTCTACAGGGGACCGTTCCGCGCGGGCGGGGAAACGCGGTGCGTTTCCTGGTCCCGCCCGGAGAGGTGTTCCTGTG
>JADCEL010000088.1 GCA_020250125.1 Rhodobacter sp. | reverse complement strand
GCCTTCATGCGCCCTGCGGCGGGCGCGATCACGGCATTGGCCGCCGCGATGATATGGGCGGTGGAGCGGTAATTCTCGGTCAGCCAGACCGGTTTGGCGGCATAATCCGCCTCAAAGCGGCGAATGAAGTCGATGCTGGCCCCGGCGAAGGCATAGATGTTCTGGTCATCGTCGCCCCGCGCGACGGGACCTGGCCGCGCCGACTTCCCTTCTGACGCCAGGTCAGGACAGCCCGCCACCGCAGGTGCCGACCTTTGCCAAGGGGCGTCTCTGCGGCTGCCCGGCTGTTGATGCAGCCACAGAACCCGCCCGTGAAGCACGCATCCCGTTCGTGCAAGCCCGCGCGCCGCTGGTGCAGGCACCCCTTTTCCTGCACCCCGCAGCACCGATTATCCGACCACGCCGAAGCCAGCAAAGGAGGTTTCCGATGGCCATTCCCGTTCCGCCCGCCGCACCGCAGAGCGGGCCGTCCCATGCCTGATCTGCGCGACTGGCCCACCCGCACTGATGTCACCCTTGCCATGCCGAAAGGATATAACGCATGTTCCGCCTGCCCCTTCCCCTGCCCCGCCCGCGCCGGACGCTGTCTGACCCCGCCGCCGCGCTTGCCGGCGCCGTTCTCGCCCTGGCCTGCGCGGCCCCGCTTGCCGCAGACACGGCAGACCTTGGCGATCCCGACCTGATCGAGCAGGTGACGCTGCGCGATGGTGCCCGGCTTCACACCCAGGTCCACCTGCCGCCGGGCGACGGGCCTTTCCCCGCAATCCTGGTGCGCACACCCTACGGGGTGCCAACCCAGATCTCCGGCCCTGTGGCGCTGGACGAGGAGGCTGAAGAAGACCCTGCGGCTCTCCTGGCCACCTGGGCACCGGTCTTTGACCGCGGCTATGCGGTGGTGTTCCAGAACACCCGCGGGCGCGGCCTGTCCGGCGGCATCGACAAGCTGTTCACCACCGAACGCGAAGATGGCGCCGACACCGCCGCCTGGCTGACCGCGCAGCCGTGGAGCGATGGCACCTTCGTTCTGACCGGCGATTCCGCCGATGGCTTTGCGGGGCTGCTGACGGCCGCGTCCCGGCCCGAGGGCCTGCGCGGCGGGTTCTTCCAGGCCAGCTGCGGCAACCTTATGCGCGAAGGTGTGGTGCGCCGCACCGGCGGGCTGCAGATGGAATCGCTGGCACCCTGGATCTACGTGCAGGTCGGCAACAGCGGCCCGGAAAACCTGGAAATGCTGGCCGGTCTCGGCGTCGATCCCGAAGCGGTCGAGGAAGAGGCCGGGGCGCTGTTCGGCACGCTCCTGGGCGACGATCCGGCGGCGGCGGCCGCGGCCTTTGCCGCAACACCGGCGGCCAAGATCGGCATGCTGCCCCAGCTGCAACCCGTTTGGACCGATTTCGTGACCGAGGCCGGGCAGGCCCGGCTCGCCCCCTACTTCGACACCGCCGAGGCGCTGGAGGTGCCCATCCTGCACGTGGGCCTGTGGCAGGACATTTTCCTTGACTGCACCATCGATGTCTTTGCACGGGCCGAGGCGCGGGTGGGCAACCAGCACCTTGTGGTGCTTGACGGCACGCATTACGACATTGACGATCCCGCCACCTGGCCCGACGGGTTCGCGCAGGCGCTGGGCGATTGGCTGGATGCGCTGGACGGGACGCAGCCGATGCCGCCCAAGGTGCGCTATGTTGTCGAAAACGCGGCCGCCCCCGAGGTTCTGACGGCGGCCGCCTGGCCGCCTGCGACGGTCGGGGAACGCGTGCTCTACCTGCAACCCGGCGGCGGGCTGGAGGCAGCACCGCAGGCCGGGGCGCTGGGCCGGATCGTGGCTGATCCCGCCGATCCGACGCCGACGCTGGGCGGGCGCAACCTGTTCATCGAGGCGGGTGCCGCCGATCAGGCCCCGATCCTGGGCAGGGACGACGTCCTGCTGTTCAAGGGCGAACCCCTGGCCGAAGATCTGGTGATCGCGGGTCAGGTCACGCTTGATCTGGCGATCCGGGCCGAGGCGCAGGACGCCGACGTGGTGGGCAAGCTGGTTGCCATATCGCCCGATGGCACGGCGCGGCTGATCGTTGAGTCGCTGCTGCGCGCCCGCTACCGCGACGGGCGCGAGGCACCGAAGGCCGTGGTGCCCGGCGCGGAAGTGCCGCTGACGCTGGCCCTGGGCCATACCGCGCACCGACTGGCTGCGGGCGAGCGGCTGGCGGTGATCCTGCAGGGCGCGAACGCACCGCGCTGGGACAGCACCGCAGGGCTTGACGCTGACCCCGCCCTGTCGGTGCCCGGCGGCCCCGTGGCCTTCGAGGTGCTGGCCCCGGCGGCGGGCGCGGCCCTGCGCCTTTCGGTGCTGGATGCCGAAGGCCGCGGCTGACACCAACAAAACCGACCGGGGCGAAGCGGGTGCGCAACTGCGCCGCCGCTTCGCCCCGGCCCTTTTTCACCTGACCTTCCCTGGCACGCCTTGGCTGTTCGCCAGGTCCGATTGCGCAAGGCAACCACCCCCGACCCTGTGCGCGGCCTTTGCGCTTTGGCCGGTTTTCTGACGCCGGGTGTTCAATCCGGGGATGTTGCCCGCAGCTGCCAAGGCACCCGGCGCGAAGGGCAACCTGCCGCTCTGACCTTGAAAAGTGCGATGCCCCCGGCAGGGGCTGACAAAAGGTTTGGCAAGGACACGCAACAAAAGGGCCGATTGACAGCACAGATGACCTGCCTGCGCCGCGCCGCACATCGGATACGTCCGCCGGAGCGATGCAGCTTGCGCATCCTGTCAGAAGTGACGAAAACTTGGCCCGTTCACGCGGCATTTGGCAGAGTTGAAGAGCAATATGGCACCGTGCCTCTATCCGGTTCTGCTGTGCGGCGGGTCTGGCACCCGCCTTTGGCCGCTGTCGCGCAAGAGCTTTCCCAAGCAGTTCGCAAAGCTTGGCGATGGCGATACCCTGTTTCAGGCCGCAGCGCATCGTCTGGTCGGGCCAGATGTGATGCCGCCCGTGGTGATCACCAGTTCAGATTTCCGCTTTATCGTCACCGAGCAACTGGCCGAGGCGGGCATCGACCCCGGTCCGATCCTGATTGAGCCCTCGCCGCGCAACACGGCCCCGGCCATTCTGGCCGCTGTCCTGCATCTTGAGGCAATTGATCCCGAAGCCTTGCTTCTGGTGATGCCGTCTGACCAGGTTATGCCCGACGAGGCGGCGTTTGGCGCAGCCGTGCGGGCTGGCATTGCCGATGCGGTTACGGGGCAGATCGTCACCTTCGGCATCCGCCCCAGCCGCGCCGAGACGGGATATGGCTGGCTGGAGCTCTCCCGGCAGCCCGGACCGCATGAACCGGACGTCGTCGACCTGCGCCGCTTTGTCGAAAAGCCGCAGCGGGATGTGGCCGAAGCGATGCTGGCGGATGGCCGCTATCTTTGGAATGCGGGCATCTTCCTGATGTCGGTCGCCACCGCGCGCAAGGCGTTTCAGGCCCATGCCCCGCAGCTTTTGGACCCTGTCGGGCGGGCAGTTGCCGGGGCAAGGGCGGACCTCGGTTTTCTGCGCCTGGCGGCAGAACCCTGGGCCGGGGCGGAGGACATTTCGGTTGATTACGCGGTGATGGAGCGGGCGGCGAACCTGAAGGTGGTTCCGTTTGCCGGGGCCTGGTCGGATCTGGGTGACTGGGAATCCGTCTGGCGCGAAAGCGGTCCGGATGAGAACGGCCTTGTCACCCATGGCGCGGTCACCGTGATCGACAGCCGCAACAGCCTTCTGCGGTCGGAATCCGACGGGCTGGCGCTTGTGGGGATCGGCCTGGACAACATCATCGCCGTGGCGATGGGCGATGCGGTCCTGGTCGCCGACAAATCCCGCGCGCAGGAGGTGAAACAGGCCGTGGCCCGCCTCAAGGCCAGGGGCGCGCGGCAGGCGGAAACCTTCCCGCGCGATCACCGCCCCTGGGGCTGGTTCGAGACGCTGATTCTGGCCGACCGCTTTCAGGTCAAGCGCATCGTCGTGCATCCCGGTGCGGCCCTGTCACTGCAAAGCCATGTCCACCGGTCGGAACACTGGATCGTGGTGGCGGGAACGGCGAAGGTGACGGTGAACGAGACGGTCCAGCTTTTGACAGAGAACCAATCGGTCTACATCCCGCTGGGGGCTGTGCACCGCATGGAAAACCCGGGGAAGGTTCCGATGGTTCTGATCGAGGTCCAGACCGGGGTGTATCTGGGCGAGGATGACATCATTCGCTATGATGACGTCTACGCCAGGGGACAGGGCGCGAAGGGATAGATCGTGCCACCCGCCATCTGAACCATGGCCTGAAACCCTGAAGGGGTTTCGGGATTTCTGCGGCTGGACCAGGCCGCAGACTGCGCCGACCTGGTTGCAAAGTGCCCCACAGGGTCTGGTGGCGGCTTTCCGGATCAGGGTCTTGAGCTTTGCGGTTGCAAGGGCATGCACGCCACCGGTCGGGGTGAAGGCCCGATTGACCCCGATCAGGGCAAGATCGGGCGGGCAGGATCGAAGAAAGATCAGCCCATTGCCGTGGGGCGCGCCGCAGCCAGATCGCATGGCTGGAGTTGACGAAGGGCGGGGTGTCCGCCACGACGAACTGTCGGGGCCTGACTGCCGGGGCGGGTTCGCGCGCGATGCAGGTCCCGAACCTGTCGCGGGTCATCGCGCCGCCGCGCAGCCGGGGTGCGATCAGACCGTCCCGGGCGGCGGCTTCGACGAACCTCCGCCTGCGGCCCACACCCGAATGTGCCCTGCGGCCTTCCTGTGCCCGTGTCCCACGCCGATAAGGGCGGTGACCGGGCTGCAAGGTTCCACGGAATGTGGCTTGCCCGGTCCACCCGCCAATATCTGGCAGGGTCTGGAACCCATAGAACCCCGCACTTCAGACTCCTGACTCAGGGGCGATGCAACCCGCTTCAGGTCCACTCATAATTGAAGCTCACCGAAATCCGCTCTTCCCCGGACATGTTCATCGGCACCTCGTGGCGCAGCCAGCTTTCCCACATCAGCACCTCACCGACATCAGGCGTGACATAGACAAAGCTTTGCACCTGCTGCGGGGCCTTCTTCAGCCGCACCGGTGCCGCCATCATCATCGGCAGGCGCGGGTCTTCCAGTTTCAGGGCGCTGGTGCCTGCGGGCATCGCCACATAGGCGGTGCCGGAAATCACCGAATGGGGGTGAATGTGGCTGGCGTGCATGCCACCCTGGGGCAGGATGTTGATCCAGAACGACCCGCATTTCAGCTTTCTGCCCTGCAGGTCAAGCCCCAGGTCCTTGACGAAGGCCTTGACATGCCGGTCCAGCGCCTTTTCCAGCGCGGCAAAGATTGGAAAGCGCCAGGGCAGATCGTTCAGTGACGCATAGCTGGTATAGCCCGGATAGCCGTTCTTTTCGCACCACCGCTGCCCCGCTTCGTCATCCTCGGCGATGGCAAGGCAAGACGATGCCAGTTCGTCAAAGTCGACCGGCTTCTTGGCCAGTTCGTTCAGACTGGCGCGGTACAGGCGGGTGACGAACAGCGAGACGATCTCGGCCATGGCGATCTCCGTTGAGGGAAACGGGAAAGGCCCCGCCGTTGCCGGCAGGGCCCCGTTCTGCAGGGGGGGGCATCAGCCCGACGCCCTTACCAGTCTTCGCGGATCACGACGCGGGTCAGCACCGGAAGCTTCATCGCGCCAAGGCGCAGCGCCTCACGCGCGACGGATTCCGCAACACCGTCGATCTCGAACATGATCCGGCCCGGCTTGACCTTGGCCGCCCAGTAATCGATCGAACCCTTGCCTTTCCCCATCCGCACTTCGGTGGGCTTGGCCGAAACCGGGACATCCGGGAAAATCCGGATCCAGACGCGGCCCTGACGCTTCATGTGGCGGGTGATCGCGCGGCGGGCCGCCTCGATCTGCCGCGCGGTCACACGCTCGGGCTCGGTCGCTTTCAGGCCGAACGAGCCGAAGTTCAGCATGAAGCCACCCTTCGCTTCGCCATGGATGCGGCCCTTGAACTGCTTGCGGAACTTTGTCCGTTTGGGTTGCAGCATTGTCTCTCTCCCTTACGCGCGTTCGCGGCGCGGCTGGCGCGGAACGCTGCCTTCCTGGGCTTCTGCGTGACGGCGGTCATGCGCCTGCGGATCATGTTCCAGGATTTCACCCTTGAAGATCCAGACCTTGACGCCGATGATCCCGTATGGGGTCGCGGCTTCGCAGACCGCATAGTCGATGTCGGCCCGAAGGGTGTGCAGCGGCACACGGCCTTCACGGTACCATTCGGTCCGGGCAATCTCGGCACCGCCCAGACGGCCGGCCACATTCACGCGGATGCCAAGGGCACCCAGACGCATGGCGTTCTGCACGCCGCGCTTCATCGCGCGACGGAAGGACACCCGGCGTTCCATCTGCTGTGCAATCGATTCCGCCACCAGCTGCGCATCAACCTCGGGCTTGCGCACCTCGACGATGTTCAGGTGCAGTTCCGACTTGGTGAAGGCGGCCAGCTTCTTGCGCAGGCCTTCAATGTCTGCGCCTTTCTTGCCGATGATCACGCCGGGGCGCGCGGTGTGGATCGTGACGCGGCACTTCTTGTGCGGACGCTCGATGATCACCTTGCTGATACCGGCCTGCTTGCACTCTTCATGAATGAAGGCGCGCATCTTGAGGTCTTCCAGCAGCAGGTTGCCATAATCCTTGGACTCGGCGAACCAGCGGCTGTCCCAGGTCCGGTTGACCTGAAGGCGCATGCCGATCGGATTTACCTTCTGACCCATTATGCAGACTCCCCGACTTGGCGGACCGTGATCGTCAGTTCGCTGAACGGTTTCATGATTTTGCCAAACCGGCCCCGCGCGCGCGGACGGCCACGCTTGAGGGTGATGTTCTTGCCGACATAGGCCTCGGCGACCACCAACTCGTCCACGTCAAGACCATGGTTGTTCTCGGCATTGGCGATGGCCGATTGCAGGCACTTCTTCACGTCACCCGCGATGCGCCGCTTGGAAAAGGTCAGGTCGGACAGCGCCTTTTCTACCTTCTTGCCGCGGATCATCGTGGCGACAAGGTTCAGCTTCTGCGGGCTGGTCTTCAGCATGCGCAGCTTTGCCATTGCTTCGTTTTCGGCCACGCGGCGCGGATTTTTCTCGGTTCCCATGGCTTATTTCCGTTTCGCTTTCTTGTCGGCGGCGTGACCGTAATAGGTCCGCGTCGGCGAATATTCCCCGAACTTCTGGCCGATCATCTCTTCCGAGACGTTGACGGGAATGTGCTTGTGCCCGTTGTAGACCGCGAAGGTCAGACCAACGAACTGCGGCAGGATCGTGGAACGGCGCGACCAGATCTTGATCACCTCGTTCTTGCCCGATTCCCTTGCTTTTTCGGCCTTTTTCAGGACGTAAGCATCAACGAACGGGCCTTTCCAGACTGAACGCGGCATGGATCAACGCCCCTTCTTCGCATTGCGCGAACGGACGATGTATTTGTCCGTCGTCTTGTTCTTGCGTGTCTTGTTGCCCTTGGTGCCCTTGCCCCAGGGTGTCACCGGGTGCCGGCCGCCGCTGGTGCGGCCTTCGCCGCCGCCATGGGGGTGGTCGATCGGGTTCATCGCAACGCCGCGCACGGTCGGGCGGATGCCCTTGTGGCGCATGCGGCCCGCCTTGCCGAAGTTCTGGTTCGAATTGTCGGGGTTCGACACCGCCCCGACCGTTGCCATGCATTCCTGACGCACCATGCGAAGCTCGCCCGAAGACAGGCGGATCTGCGCATAGCCGCCGTCACGGCCGACGAACTGGGCATAGGTTCCGGCAGCGCGGGCCAATTGGCCACCCTTGCCGGGCTTCAATTCGACATTGTGAACGATGGTGCCGATGGGCATGCCCGAGAAGGGCATCGCATTGCCAGGCTTCACGTCGGTCTTCGCACCGGCGATCACGGCGTCGCCAACGCCCAGGCGCTGCGGGGCCAGGATATAGGCCAGCTCGCCATCTTCATAGCGCAGAAGGGCGATGAAGGCGGTGCGGTTGGGGTCATATTCAATGCGTTCAACCTTGGCGGCCACATCGAACTTGGCGCGGCGGAAATCCACCACGCGGTAAAGACGCTTGGCGCCCCCACCCTTGTGCCACATCGTGACGCGTCCGGTATTGTTCCGTCCACCCGTTTTGGTCAAACCCTCTGTAAGGGCTTTGACCGGGCGGCCTTTCCAAAGCTCCGAACGGTCGATCAGAACCAACCCGCGTTGGCCAGGCGTCGTCGGCTTATACGACTTGAGTGCCATGCTTTCTGTCTTCCGTCAGCTTAAGGACCTGGTCCGGTCCGGTGAAGGGCTCCGCAGATCCCCGGTTTTCAAAACTGCGCGGCCCCGGTCAGACCGGGGCCGCAGAGTTGCGGCGTTCTATCAAAGGCCCGTGGTCACGTCGATGGTGTTTCCGGCCTCAAGCGTCACATAGGCTTTCTTCCTGTCAGACCGCACACCGGGGCGGCCGCGGAACTTCTTGGTCTTGCCTTTGGTGATGGTGGTGTTCACCGCCTTCACCTTGACGCCGAAAACGGCTTCGACCGCTTCCTTGATCATCGGCTTGGTCGCGTCCATCGCCACCTGAAAGACCACGGCATTCGATTCGGATGCGACCGTGGCCTTCTCGGTGATGACCGGCTTCTTGATGACGTCGTAATGTTCGGGTTTCACGGTCATTTCAGACGGGCCTCCAAAGCTTCGAGACCCGCTTTGGTGATCACCAGCTGATCACGCCTGAGGATATCGTAAACGTTAGCGCCGATGCAGGGCAGCACATCGATGGTGTCGATGTTGCGCGCCGCCTTGGCGAAGTTTTCGTTGATCTCGGCACCGTCGATGATCAGGACGCGCTTCCAGCCCAGCTCGCGCGCGGCTTTCGCCAGGTTCGCGGTCTTGGCATCGGCCATGGTGGCCGCATCCAGAATGATCAGCTCGCCCGCCGCCGCCTTGGCCGACAGCGCATGCTTCAGACCCAGCGCCCGGAACTTCTTGGGCAGGTCATGGGCGTGGCTGCGCGGCTGCGGGCCCTTGTAGACGCCGCCGTGACGGAAGATCGGGGCCTTCCGGGACCCGTGGCGTGCGCCGCCGGTACCCTTCTGCTTGTAGATCTTCTTGGTGGAATAGCTGACATCGGATTTGCCCAGCGTCGCATGGGTGCCGGCCTGGGCCTTGGCCCTTTGCCAGCGCACCACGCGATGCAGGATGTCGGCGCGCGGTTCAAGCCCGAAGATCGCCTCATCCAGATCGACAGAACCTGCCTTGCCGGCGTCCAGCCTGATGACATCAAGTTTCATGCTTCACCCCCTTCGACCGGCGCTTCGACAGCCGGAGCGGCACCAGCAGCGGCGGCGGCACGGAGTGCTGCGGGCATCGGCAGACCGGCGGGGGCCGCCTTCTTGACCGCGTCCTTGATCGTGACCCAGCCACCCCTCGAACCGGGGACCGCACCCTTGATCATGATCAGGCCACGGTCGGCATCCGTACGCACAACCTGCAGATTCTGGGTCGTGACGCGCACCGAACCCAGGTGGCCGGCCATTTTCTTGCCCTTGAACACCTTGCCGGGGTCCTGGCACTGGCCGGTGGACCCGTGCGAGCGGTGTGACACCGACACGCCGTGCGACGCGCGCAGACCCCCGAAATTGTGCCGCTTCATCGCGCCGGCAAAACCCTTGCCGATCGAGGTGCCCGCAATGTCCACATACTGGCCTGCCAGATAGTGGTTTGCGGTAATCTCGGCACCCACATCGATCAGGTTGTCGGGGCTGACACGGAATTCGGCGATCTTGCGCTTTGGCTCCACATTCGCACGGGCGAAGTGGCCGCGCATCCCGGCCGTCGTCCGCTTGGCCTTGGCTGTGCCCGCGCCAAGCTGGACGGCGGTATAGCCATCGCGGTCAGCGGTGCGCTGCGCCACAACCTGCAGGTTGTCCAGCTGAAGAACGGTGACAGGAACCTGCCTGCCGTCTTCCAGAAACAGCCGGGTCATGCCCAGCTTCTTTGCGATTACGCCGGAGCGCATCTGTCTGCCCCCCTTCAAACTTTGATTTCAACGTCGACGCCGGCCGCAAGGTCGAGCTTCATCAGCGCGTCCACGGTCTGCGGGGTCGGATCGACGATGTCGAGAAGACGCTTGTGCGTGCGGATTTCCCACTGGTCGCGCGACTTCTTGTCGATGTGCGGACCACGCAGAACCGTAAACTTCTCGATCTTGTTGGGCAGCGGAATCGGGCCGCGCACCTGCGCGCCGGTCCGCTTGGCCGTGTTGACGATTTCCAGCGTGCTGGCATCCAGCACACGGTAATCGAAGGCTTTCAGCCTGATACGGATGGTTTGAGACGACATTTTCTTGCCCTCGGGCTGGTGGATGGGGCGGGGGCGGTTCCCCCGCCTGTCCCGATTACTCGATGATCTTAGACACGACTCCGGCGCCGACGGTGCGGCCGCCTTCGCGGATGGCGAAGCGCAGTTTTTCTTCCATGGCGATGGGGGCGATCAGTTCGACGTTGAACTTCAGGTTATCGCCCGGCATCACCATTTCCGTCCCCTCGGGCAGTTGCACCGTGCCGGTCACGTCGGTGGTGCGGAAGTAGAACTGCGGGCGGTAGTTGGCAAAGAACGGCGTGTGCCGGCCGCCCTCTTCCTTGGTCAGGATATAGGCCTCGGCCTCGAACTTGGTGTGCGGCTTCACGCTCGAG
>JADCEL010000087.1 GCA_020250125.1 Rhodobacter sp. | reverse complement strand
CGTCGAGCGAATTGAATTCCTTCTCCAGGCCCTCGTCGGTGGATTTGCGCGTATAGACCGCGCAGCGGCGCTTGCGCGTGAGCGTCGGGGATGCGGGATCGCGGCGGGTCATGCGCCGGCCTTTCGCAAGCCAAAGAACAGCCAGCCATTCCAGCGGGTGCCGGTGATGGCGCGCGCGATGGCGGAGAGCGATTGATAGGGTCGGCCCTGATATTCGTAACCGTCGCGCGTGACGGTCACGACATGCTCGACGCCCTGATACTCGCGCAGCAGCCTTGTGCCGGCGATTGGGCGCTGATCCTGCCGGATGCGACGCAGGGTGATGTTGCCGCCATCAATCTGCTCGCCCAGCGCTTCCAGCCGGGCGATGGTTTCTGGCTTGAGGCCACCATAAGCCAATTCCTGAATGCGATAGGCGATGCGCCTTTCCAGAAAGCGCCGATTATAGGGCGGCGGCTCCGCGCCAAAGAGGCTACGCCATTGCGCCTTCAAATCCCGGATATCGCTCTGCGGCAGTGCGGCCAGTCGCGCTGGCACGTCCTGCTTTGGAATGGCCGAGACGATGATTGCGGGTTCGGTTCGTTTCATGCGGTGCCCTTTCTCTTGGGGTTCGCATAACGGCGCTGGGGGGCCGTGAAGTGTAGCGGAATGTCTCCGTGCTCGGCGGTTCCCACGTCTTCCACTGCCATACCGCGGCTGCGCAGCCGCAGCAGGCCGCGCGCGAGAATGTCGCAGACCTCGTGGAGGTGCGGCGGGAGGTGGGGGTTTGGGGGGGTGGGCGTCGTCGACTCAGTTCATCGAGCTCGACGCCGCCGTGTGGTCGAACAACACGGTCCGGGTGATGGCGCGGAACGTCTCGGGCGCGACGTTCGACCTCGCGGCCGCCACGCTATCGGTGGATGTGACGAAGCGGCGCGTGCCATGATGCTGAGGCGGACTGCGCCAACCTCAAGAAGGCGGGTGTGAGCGGAGAACCCCCAGACCTGCCAACCGCGCCTGCACGACGTGGGAGCCGAGCGCCTCGAAGAAGGCCTTCATGGGAACGCGCGGCAGCGCGCTCTCTGGCACGAAGAAGTCATAATGCTCATCGGCCAACGGCAGGAAACCTAGGCCGTAGTCGCGCGCCACCGTCTCGATCGCGACACCCCAGTCGGCACGCGATTGCGCCACGGCCGCCGCCACTGCGTTGTGGGATTTCGGTTGGTTCGCGTAGCCCGATGGACGCATGCCCGCGAGCAGCCCATCGAGCAGGATGCGCGTCCCGGACCCGGCATTGCGGTTGACCAGCAGGCAGTCCGGATCGAGCGCGGCTCGTCGGACGGCCTCGCGCCCATCGAGCCCCTCGAAGCGCACATCCCCGGGGCGGAACACCACGCCCTGGCTGCGGCGCCAGCCGGACTTCAGCACCAGCCCTGGCGCCAGGAAGGGCGTGTTGTAGCTGCCCGTCGTCGGGTCGAGCAGATGGGCCGGCGCCAGATCGCACTCGCCACGCTTCGCCGCCGCCAGGCCGCCGAGGCTGCCGACGGCCAGCGTCCGCGCGCGGATGCCCTGTTCGGCCAGCACGTCCAGCACGGCATCGAGACCGACACAGTGCGAGCCGATGATGACGAGATCGGGTGCGCGCGTCGCACCGCCGATCAGACGCACCCGCACCGTGCTCCCGGCCTCGACCGCCTGGTCGAGGGCGGGGATCGCGAAGAACCCATCCGCCTGCGCGAAGGCCGTCACGCTGCCCGACCCCTTCCCGAGCGGAAAGGCGCGCGGGCTGCCTTCACCCTCGGCCAGCGAGACCATGACGTATTCGGTGCGCCCCAGTTCGCTCGGTATGCGCACGGCAAGCCGTGCCTCGACCTCGGTCTCCTGCCGCGGCGGCAGTCCCGCCATCGCGCGCAGCACCGGCACGGCGAATTCGTGGAAGGTGAAGACGGCGCTGGTGGGAAAGCCGGGCAGCACCACGACCGGCTTGTGGCCCGCGACCGCAAGGCAGAGCGGCTTGCCCGGCTTCAGCGCGACGCCATGCACGAGAACGCCCGGCGCGGGCAGCGCGGCCAAGATGCGATGCGAGACATCACCCGCGCCCTTGCTGGTGCCGCCCGACATCACAACCATGTCGGCCCGCGCAAGGGCGTCGTCCAACGCGGCCGCAAGGGCTTGCGCATCGTCACGGAAGTTGCCCATCGCCAGCGGCTCGCCGCCATTCTCCGTGACGGCGGCACACAGGATGGCGGCGTTGCTGTCGGTGATGCCGCCGGGCGGCAGGGGCGCACCCGGCGGGTGTAGCTCGTCGCCGGTCGAGATCACGGCCACGACCGGGCGCCGCACCACTGGCACCTCGCTCCATCCGGCGGCGGCCAGCATGCCGATCTCGCGGCTGGTGATCTGCGCGCCGGCCCGGAGCAGCGCCTCGCCACGCGCGATGTCGCTGCCGGCGAAGCCGATGAACTGGCCCGGCGCCAAGGCGCGCGAGAGCTGGATCACCGGCCCATCCGCGGCGTCCTCCAGTTCGGTCCACTCGATCATGGCCACGGCATCGGCGCCGCGCGGAATCATGCCGCCCGTGGCGATGGCGGTCGCCGTGCCGGGGGCCACCTCGATCCCGGGCGCTGCGCCGCAGGCCAGCACCTCGGCATTCAGCCGCAGCCGGACGGGTGCGGTCTCGGAGGCTCCGGCTGTGTCGGCAGCGCGTAGCGCGAAGCCGTCCACCGAGGCGCGGTCGAAGGGCGGCGCGTCGGCGCGTGCGGGCAGCGTCTCCGCGACGATCCGCCCCAGGGCCGCGGCTAATGGCAAAAGCTCGGCCCCGAGCCGGCCGGGCGGCAGGGCGGCACGGAAGCGCCGCATCGCCTCCTCGGCGGAGACGATGTCGAGGAACTGCTCCTGCCGGGCGGCGTGGCGCACACGTGCGAGCAGCGCTTCGGGGTCGTGGGCGTGCGTGCTGGAGTCGGTCATGGATCGGGCCGGAAAAGCGTCATGGAAATCTCGGCGCCTGCCTCCGCGCCCTCGGACGCGGCCGGCAGAATGAGCACGGCACCGCTCGCCAGCGCGTGCAGCGGGAGCGCGCCCGTCGCCACCGGCTCGACGCGCCCATCCGCGAGACGGCGCAGCGGCGCGAGTTCCACCAGCCCGACCGTCGAGGTCACCTTGCGCGCAAGCCGCGCATGCAGCGGCGGCGCAGGTGGCACGTCCGTGAGCGCGGCGAGCGCCGGCCGCGCTAACAGCAGCCAGGCCGCCAGCGCATCGCCCGGCGTGCCGGGCAGCAGGATCACGGGCTGGCCGCCCACCGCGCCGAAGCCTGCACTCATGCCGGGGCGCGCGCCGATGCCGTGCACCAGGAGGCGGCCCGCAGAGCGGAGCCCTGTCGCCGTGACGTCGCGCGCGCCCGCCCCGGTGCCGCCCACGGCCAACAGCAGGTCGCATCCGTCGGCGCCGGAGCGCAGGGCCGCGGCGATGGTAGCGGCGTCGTCGGGCGCAGGCGGCAGGCGGACAAGCGCCGCCCCGGCCGCCTGCGCGAGCGCCGCGCAGGCGGCAAACAGCGTATCGCGCACGCCATCGGCCAGGATTTCGTCACCGATGGCGAGCCAGCCCAGGCGGGGCCGCCGCACCGCCACCTCGGTCACGCCCAGCGCCGCGAGAAGCGGAAGGTCGAGCGGCGAAAGCCGTTCCCCGGCAGCACGCAGCAGGGTGCCTGCAGCGGCGTCCTCGCCTGGCGCGCGCACGCCGGTGCCGGGAGCGACAGCGTCCAGCACCTGCGCGAAGGGACCGTCCCGCACCAGGTCGGGCCGCGGCAGCACGGCGTCGGTGCCTTGGGGCAGTGCCTCGCCGGGCTGTAGCAGCGGCGGCGGCATCGGCAGCACCGCGGGCGCGTAGGGCCCGGCGCCGAGCGTGTCGGCCGCCGCGATGGCCCAGCCATCCCACCTTGCCACCGGGCAGGGCGGCACGGGCGCGGTGGCCTGGAGCGGTGTCGCGAGCACGCAGCCGATGGCCTCGGCCAGGGGCAAGCTGCTTGGCGCGACGGCGGCGATGCCCGCCAGCAGCAGCGCGGTCGCCTCGTCCAGCGCGGTCAGGCTGTTCGGACCGCTCATGGCGGGGCGACCAGCGGCGCGCAGACGAGGCGCTCGCCCTGCGGTGTCGCCAGCGCGCCCACCACGGCATCCACGCCATAGGCTGCGCGCAGGCGGGCCGGGGTGATGAGGTCGGCAGGCGGCATGGGGCCGGTCATCGCGCCCCCATGCAGCAGCATGGCCGCATCGGCAACCAGCAGCGCATGGTCCGGGTGGTGCGTCGTCATCAGCACGGCGAGGCCGTCACGCACGGCGAGAGCGCGCACCTCGCGCAGCACCCGCGCCTGGTTGCCGAAATCGAGGCTCGCCGTCGGCTCGTCGAGCACCAAGCAACGCGCATCCTGGACCAGGGCGCGGGCAATCAGCACCAGCTGACGCTCGCCGCCCGACAGCTCCGTCACGGGCCGATCCGCCAGGTGGGAGATGCCCAGCCGATCGAGTGCCGCCTCGGCCAAAGCGAGATCGCGCGCGCCCGGCGCTGCAAGCAAGGGCAGGCGCGCCGCGCGACCCATCGCCACCACCTCGCGCGCCGCATACGCGAAGCCACCCGGCGCCGCCTGCGGCACATAGGCGAGGCGATGCGCGACCTCGCGCCGCGACAGGGAGGCGAGCGGCGCCGCATCGAGCCGGACCTCGCCGGCCAGCGCCGGGATCAGGCCGAGCAGCGTGCGCAGAAGCGTCGTCTTGCCGCCGCCATTCGGTCCCAGCAGGCTCAGCACCTGGCCGGTCTCCAGCGTGAAGGAGATTCCGGCCGCGACGACGCGCCGCCCATGGCCAACAGACAGACCTTGCGCTGCGAGCAGCGTTGTCATGCCGCACCACCTCGCCTTGCGCGCACCAGCAGCCAGAGGAATAGCGGCGTGCCCAGCACCGCGGTCAGGATGCCAAGCGGCAGCTCGGTGCGCCCCGCGACGCGCGCGAGCGTGTCCACGGCTAGCAGGAACGCCGCGCCCAGCAGCGCCGAGAGCGGGATCAGCCGGCGCAGATCCGGCCCGCCCAGCATCCGCGCCATGTGTGGCACGACCAGCCCGATCCAGCCGACCGCACCGGCGAGCGCCGTAACCGCGGCGGTGGCCAGCGTGGCGCCCGCGACCGCGAAAGCCCGCAAGGCCGTGGTGTTGACGCCGAGCGCCCGCGCCTCGTCCTCGCCAAGTGTGAGCAGGTTCAACCGCCAGCGCAGCAGCAGCAGCACGACCAGGCCGAGCAGCGCCGCGGGTGCCGCGGCGAGGATGTCCTCCCGCGTCGCCGCCGAGAGCGTCCCGAGCAGCCAGAAGGTGATCGCCGGGAGCTGGTTGTACGGGTCGGCGAGGATCTTCAGGAGGCTGATCGCCGCCCCCATCAGCGCGCCCAGTGCGATGCCGGCCAGGATCAGCACCAGCACCGGGTCGCCTTGACCGCGCACGACGCTCGACAGCGCCGCGACGGCTGCCACCGCCGCGATGCCGCCCGCGAAGGCGAGCCCCTGCACCGCCGCCACCGGCAGGCCGAGAAAGATGCCGAGCACCGCGCCAAGCGAGGCGCCGGCCGAAACACCGAGCAGGTCGGGCGAGGCAAGCGGGTTGCGGAACATGCCCTGGAAGGCGGCGCCGGCGGCCGCGAGGGACGCGCCGACCAGGATTGCTGCCCCCACCCGCGGCGCGCGGATGTTCCAGAACACGATGGCCGGCGTGCCGGTCTCGGTACCCGTCAGGATCGCCCAGAGCTGCCCCGGCGCGATCGGGAAGCGACCGACCGCCAGCGCCCCCAGCACCGCGACGACGAGGGCCGCGACGCCGACGCCCCAGGCCAGCGCCCCACGCCTCATGCTGGGCGCCTCACGCCGGCAGCGGCAGGGCGGGGCGCAGCAGCGCCTCGATCTGCGCGGACTCCGGGCGGCGGTGATAGAACAGAGCGTGGAACGCGGCGACGGCTTCCACCAGCCCCGCGCGCGGCTGCAGCCCGAACAGCACCGGCAGCCAGATGAGCCCGAGCAGGCGGTTTACCGCGGGCGGGAAATCCACCCAGCCGAAGGGCAGGCCCGGCGCCAGCGCCACGCGCCCCGCGCGCACCGCAGGCACCGCGGACCAGAGCCGGTCGGTCTTCGCGGTCGTCATGAAGTCGGGATGGATGGCGATGATCCAGTCGGGGTTCCAGGCGAAGACCTGCTCCATCGAGAATTGCACCAGGCTGCCGGGGCCGAGTGCCGAGGCGGCGACGTTCTCCGCCCCCGCGAATTCGATGATCTCGGTGTTGATCGAGCCGGCGACGCCGGTCTCCAACCCGCGCGGGCCGCGCACATAGAGCACGCGCGGCCGCCCACGCGCGCGCAGCGCCTCGGCCGCTGCGACGGCCTCGCCCAGGATGCGCTCAGCGGCGGCGGCCCGCGCTGCTGCGGCGTCGCGGCGGTCGAGGATCTCGCCGAGCAGGCGATAGGTCTCGGGGATCTTCGGCAGCGCGCCGTCGAGCAGCAGGGTGGGCAGCCCGGTCTGCGCCTGCACGCGCTCGGCCAGCGAGACGAAGACCGGCCGCACCGAGCCGTAATCGAGCACGAGGTCGGGCTGTTGCCGCAGCACGGCCTCGATATTGGCCGTGTTGTCGCGGCCGGTCAGGCGCCCGATCTCGGGCAGGGCGGCGGCCTCGGGCAGCATGAAGGCGGCTTCGGCCGGGCGTGGCGGCCGGGCGGGCCAGCCGGCCAGCATCTCCGGTGCCAGCGTATAGAGCAGGATCGCGGCGGGCGGGCCGGCCGGGAAGACGCGCGAGACGCGGTCCGGCACCGCGATCCGCCGGCCTGTCGCATCCGGCACCTGCCGCTCCGCCCGGGCGGGTGTCGCGAGCAGCGCCGGTGCGGCCAGCAGGGCGCGGCGCGGGATCATCCCTTGGTGCCGACCATCACATCGGAGGCCTTGATCACCGCCACCGCCTCGCCGCCGACCGCGAGGCCCAACTCCTCGGCCGATTCATTGGTGATGGCGGCGGTGACAGTGACGCCAGGTGCCACGTCGATCGTGACATGCGTCGTGGTGACGCCCTTGCGGATGCCGGTGATGGTGCCGGGGAACTGGTTGCGGGCAGAGAGCTTGAGCATGGCATTTCCCTTCGGAGATCAGCGGGCTGGCAGGCCGGGTGCGACGAAGCCGTGGCGATCCAGGATACCTTGCCCGGCAGGAGATAGGAGGAACATCGCGAAGCGCACAGCCTCCGGCCGGTCCGACAGCAGGATCAGCCCGTAATCCGCGCCGACCGACAGCGCCTCCGGCACCGCGACCTGCCGCAGCGACGCATCGGCGGCGCGCGCCAGTACGGCGTTGGTGCAGTAGGTCAGGAACAAATCGGTCGCGTTGCGCTCGAATTGCCAGGCGTAGAGGTCGCGCCCCTGCGGCGGGCGCGGGCTGTCGGGCCCGCCGGTCAGCAGCAGCGCCTTGGCTTCCAAGGCCGCGCGCGCGCCGGGCCGAACAGCCTCGGCCCGCCCGAACAGCGCAAAGGCGTAGTCGCCGGCAGGATCGGCGCGCGGTGTGGAAGTGCCAAGCCGCACCGTGGGGTCGAGCATGCGCTCCAGCAGCGTCGCCGGCGTCACGTCGAGCCCCGGCCGCGCGATGGCGCACAGCGCGTTGCGCGCGAAGAGCACGGTCGGGCGGTTGCGCTCGCGCCCCACCGCTTCCGGATGCTCCATGTTGGCGGAGGCGAACACCTCGAAGGGCTCACCGCCGGCGATTCGCTGTCGCAGCAATCCGGAGGGCGCGTAGGTTTGCGTGACCGCGCCGCCGCCTGGTGCACGTTCGAAGGCCTGTGCCACCTCGGCGAGCGCCGCCCTCAGCGAGCCGGCGGCGGCGAGACGCACCGGCTCGGCGGCGGCCGGCATGGCGAAGATCAGGGCCGCGAGAAGAGCCGCGAGCCTCACGAGGTCGGCTCCGGCTGGGTGGCGTTCGGGAAGAACAGCTGCTCGCCATTGATCTGGTAGGAGGCGATGGCACGCTGCCCGGCCGGTGAGAGAATCCAGTCGATGAAGCGCTGGCCGTCGGCGACCTTCACATGCGCGTGGCGCTGCGGGTTCACCAGCATGACGCCGTACTGGTTGAACAGCCTGGCGTCGCCCTCGACGACAATGCGCAGGTCCTGCCGGTTCCGGAAGCTGAGCCAGGTTCCGCGGTCGGTCAGGATATAGGCGTTCTGCGCCGCGGCGGTGTTCAACGCCGGGCCCATGCCCTGGCCGACCTCGCGGTACCATTGGCCCCGGCCGGCCGCAGGGTCGACGCCTGCGAGCTGCCACAGGCGCAGCTCGGCCGCATGCGTGCCGGACCGGTCACCGCGGCTGACGAACGCCGCGCGGGCTTCGGCGATGCGGCGCAGCGCGTCGTTGGTGTCGCGCAGCCCGTTGACGCGCGCGGGATCGGCGGCGGGGCCGACGACGACGAAGTCGTTGAACATCACGTGCCGGCGCGGCCCACCGAAACCCTCGGCCACGAAGCGCTCCTCGGCCACCCGGTCATGCACGAACACCACATCGGCGTCGCCGCGGCGGCCGACATCCAGCGCCTGGCCGGTGCCGAGCGCCACGACGCGCACCGTGATGCCCGTCTCCGCCGTGAAGATCGGCAGGATGTGGCGGAACAGGCCGGATTGTTCGGTGCTGGTGGTGCTGGCGACGGTGATGAAGCGCTCCTGCGCGGATGGTGCGCCTGGCAGGAGAAGTGCCGCGGCAGCGGCAGCGAGGAAAAGGCGGCGGAACATGGCGGGTCTCCCGGATGGGCCCTTCACCACACCAGTTCGCCGCGCAGGAAGGCCGCGGCTTCTGGTGTGGCAGGCTGGTTGAAGAAGGCGGCGGCCGGTGTCTGCTCGCGCAGGCGGCCGCGGTTGAGGAACAGCACCTCGCCCGCCAGGCGACGGGCCTGGCCGAGGTCGTGCGTGGTCATCACGATCTTGGTGCCACGCGCGGCGAGCGTGCCCACGATCTCCTCGACCGCGCGGGTCGCCGTGGGATCGAGGCTGGCGCAGGGCTCGTCGAGGAACAGCACCTCGGGCGACAGGGCGGCGGCGCGGGCGAGTGCCAGGCGCTGCTGCTCCCCGCCTGACAGCCGGCGCGCCGGGCGGTCGGCGAGTGCTGCGAGGCCCACCATCTCCAAGGCAGCGCGGGCGCGGGACTCGCGCTCCGCGGCCGTGATGCCGGCCAGCTTCAGCGGATAGACGGCATTGGCCAGCACGCTGCGGCGCAGCAGCACCGGCCGCTGGAACACCATCGCCTGGCGGCGGGCGGCATCGCCCGCCCAGAGGACGCGCCCCGTGCTGGGCGTCAGCAGCCCGTGCAGCAGCCGCAGCAGCACGGATTTCCCGGCGCCGTTCGGACCGACGATGATGCTGGGGGAGCCGGCCTCGAGGGTGAGCGAGACGTTGGACAGGATGGCGATCCCGCCGGTGGAGAAACCCAAGCCTTCGGCACGCAGCGGCAGGATGGTGTCGGGTGCGCGCATCACGCCCCCGATGGCCGAAGCGCCGTAGGGCGCGGAGGGCTGAATCGGTGGCGCATCACGCGCCCGCCCGGGTGGCGAAGTCGCGCGAGGCTTGCGCGAGCGCATTCACGACCAGCACGATCGACATCAGCACCATGCCGAGGGCCAGCGCCAAGGGCAGGTTGCCCGCACTCGTTTCCAGCGCGATCGCGGTGGTCATCACCCTGGTGAATCCCTCGATGTTGCCGCCAACGATCATCACCGCGCCGACCTCGGCACTGGCCCGGCCAAAGCCCGCCAGAAGCACGGTCAGCAGCGCGAATCGCCCGTCCCAGAGCAGCGTCGGGACGGCGCGCACCGGGCCGGCCCCGAAGGAGCGCAGTTGCTCCGCGTACTCCTCCCACAGCCCTTCCAGGACCTGGCGTGACAGGGCGGCGAGGATCGGAGTGATCAGGACCGCCTGGGCGATGATCATCGCACCCGGCGTGAAGAGCAGGCCGAGAGGCCCAAGCGGGCCGGAGCGCGACAGCAGCACGTAGATCAGCAGCCCCGCCACCACTGGCGGCAGGCCCATCAGCGCGTTGAGAACCGTCAGAATCGAACCCCGCCCCGGGAAGCGGGCGACCGCCAGCAGCGCGCCGAGCGGCAGCCCGACGAGGGCCGCGACCAGCAGGGCAGAGAAGCTGACCCTCAGCGACAGCAGCACGATTTGCGCCACAGCCGGGTCGGCGGTGAGCACAAGGTTCAGTGCAGTCGCGGCGGCGGCTCCGAGGTCGTTCACGGCAAAGTCCCAGCTTGTCCTTAAACTGCGTTCGGAAAGCTGTTGGGTCAATGGGCTTGGGGCTTGACGAGGGCGCAGCAGATGCCGTTTTCTGCCATCAAATGCCCGATATTCTGACCCTGCGCGAGGCAGCCGAGTTTTTGCGCCTTTCCGAACGCTCGCTCTACGATCTGGCGCGCTCGCATCGCGTGCCGGCCGCCCAGCTTGGCGGCAAGTGGCTGTTCCCGCGGGCCCAATTGGAACGGTGGCTGACCACCCAGGCTGACGGACCGGAGACTGAGCCGCGGCTCGATCCCCCGCCGATCCTGGCCGGGAGCCACGACCCGCTCCTCGATTGGGCCGTGCGCCAATCCGGCTGTGGCCTGGCGCTGCGCGCCGGCGGCAGCCTCGATGGCCTATCGGCGCTGGCAACGGGCGAGGCGATGGCGGCGGCTATGCATCTGCGCGACCCGGACACCGGCGCCTTCAACGAACCCGCGGCGCGCGACACCCTGGCGCGCCGCCCCATGGTCGGCATTGTCTGGGCATGGCGGTCACAGGGGCTCATTCTGCCCGCCGGCAATCCGCGTGGTGTCCAGGCCATCCCGGATTTGGCGCGACCGGGCATCAGCATTGTCGGGCGGCAGCCACGCGCGGGCAGCCATGTGCTGCTGGTGCATCTTTTGGGCGAAGCGGGCATCCGGCTCGATGCCGTGCGGTTCCTGACCGAGCCGGCGCTGGCCGAGGACGAGGTTGCTGCCGCGGTGCAGGAAGGACGCGCCGATGTGGGCTTTGGCATTGGCGCTGAGGCCGCCGCGCGCGGCCTCTGCTTCGTCCCGCTATTCCGCGAACGCTTCGACCTCGTGATGGAGCGGCGCCACTATTTCGGGGCTCAGGTGCAGCGACTGATGCGCTTCGTGCGCCAGCCCGACTTCGTGACGCGCGCAAGGCGGCTGGGCGGGTATGACGTCGAAGAGACCGGGGACGTCAGTTTCTGTCTGTGAGGTCGCGGTCGGCTGCCATCCGACCGACCAGCGATGGATCGACCGATAGCAACTCGGCACGCGACGCCTGCGTAGCGTCGCACATCGGCCGACACTTCATCCAGTGAGACGCGTCTCACGAACACCAGCGAAGGCTAGATTCCGGTTTCTGGGCAACCTGGATGAGGTGATGGAGGCATCGGATAGCGAGGGCGGTACCTGGCGCGCCTTTATCCAGCTTTGGTGGGACCGCTTTGGCAGCGCCGATGTGAGCGTCAGTGATTTGATTGGCCACGCTCAGTCCGCCCAGGTCGGTTTGCCGGTTTCAGCCAAGACCGATCATGCGCTCAGCATCACGCTTGGGAAGGCTTTCCGGAAGCTGCGCGATCGTGCCTTCCGCACCAGCGAGCGCCTTGTTCACGTGCGTGCCGCCGGTCATGTGCACAATTCGCAGCGCTGGAAGCTCGAACCCGCCGCCGAGGTTCCCGAAAAGGGGGGAGTGAGGGGGGAGTGGGGGGAGTCGGGTTCCAACTCCCCCCAAGCCCAATAAATTCAGACACTTATGAATGGGGGAGTGCAAAACCAACTCCCCCCGACTCCCCCCAACTCCCCCATTGGCTGGAAGGCGTGCCGTGAAGCGCCGCCCGAACTGCACCGGCCCGCCACGCGCGGGCCGATCCCCAAAACCGGGCAGCGACGGTGTGCTCCGCCAAGAACCCCACCGCCGCCGCCCTCACCACAACCATCCCCATCAGGAGACAATCATGGATCTCTCGACTCTCCCCATGTCCGCGGCGCTGGCAAGCAGGCCGCCCCGCATCAGCGGTAGCGATATCGGCACCGCACGCCGCCCAGGCGTCCTGGCGTTGGACCTCGGCACCACAACCGGCTGGGCACTCCGCTTTGGCGACGGCGGCACAATCTCCGGCACTATGACCTTCAAGCCCGGTCGCTTTGAGGGCGGCGGCATGCGGTTTTTGCGCTTCACGGATTGGCTCGTTGAAATCGCCATGCACGCGCATGGCCTTCGGCGAGTGGTTTTCGAGGAGGTGCGCCGACACGCAGGAACGGATGCAAGCCATGTCTATGGCGGCTTCCTGGGCACGCTCACCGGCTGGTGCGAGCAGCACGAAGTACCCTACCAGGGCGTCCCGGTCGGCACGATCAAGCGCTACGCGACCGGCAAGGGCAATGCGAACAAGGCGGCGATGATCGCTGCCATGCGTGCCCGTGGCTTTGCGCCGGCGGACGACAACGAAGCCGATGCGCTGGCCCTGCTGCTCTGGGCCACCGACGCTGAAGGAGGCCGAGCATGACCCTGCACGGCGCCCCGATGCTCGCGCAGAGCCCGCTCACGCGCCTGCGCAGCACAACCAACGACGCCGAATTGAACGCCATGCGCGCGGCCGCGTGGCACCGGCATGGCGTGGCCAGCATCGTTGTGGATGACATCACCGATCCATGGCTGCGCCAGGCCATCACCAACGAAGCCAATCGCCGCTGGGGGCGGCGTAATGGAGGAAATAACCATGGCCGCTAAACGCAAGACCAAACATCCCGCCAAGCTGCGTGAGGATTTGTCAGCCCCATCGAAGTGGCGCTTGCAGCATGGTGATATCGGTTCCGCGATTCGCGTTGCTGATCCGGAAAGCGGCACGCCGATCATGCAGCGAAAGGTTGTTGACACGCTCTCGCAAATGCTCGCGCATGGCAGTATATCGCGAGAGATGCATGAAGCAGGCTGCATCTTTCGCACGCTCTTTCGTAGTGCTGCACTGGATAGTATTTCGACATCGCAATTCGTTCGTGTTGCAGCATCATCGGGTGATTGGCTCTCGGTCAGTCAAGTTGATGCGCGGCGTCGCGTGTTGAATGCACTCGATGTGCTGGGCGGCATTGACAGCCCTAGCGGTTCGATTGCGTGGCACGTGGTCGGGCTGGAAGTGTCACTGCGTACATGGTCGGCGCAGCAAGGCTGGAATGGGCGGCTTGTCTCGGCACCCATTGCCTGCGGAATTCTTGTTGCTGCGCTTGGAACTTTGGCAAATCACTTCGGTCTGCTGCCGCGTTCGAACGCGGCTTGATGTGCTGTGAATGGGGGGAATTGCGGCGCGCATTCTCTGTTACAATTCTCCCCCTTCCGGCGCGTAAAACGAAAGTGATATACCTCGTGAAGGTCGAGAAATTGTGTTGAGCGGCGGTGACGCCGGCGGGCAGTAGATCGAAGATCGGAACGAACATTGGAGAGCAGGTAACGAGAGAACGCAAAGTCAAGATCTAACCTCCAATAACAATATTTCTGATTACATGGTTCCTTCCTGGCGATTTTGTATGCGGGGGGCGGAAGCGCCCGACCCCTCTAGCGTCAGAATAAAAATATGGGTTGCAGTTTGCACCATAGCGCCCTGAATTCAATGACTTAGGTGCAAACCTAGGCCCCTCAGGTTTGCACTAGGTTTGCACCCAGCCCCCGCATGGTTTGCACCTTTTCGGCGTGATTTCAGCAGCTTAGGTGCAAACCTCAGCGCATAGCGCAGCGCATCATCGCGCAACCTCTCTCGAATATGGGGCTCAATGCCTTGGCGACGGCGCTGCTATTGCCATTGCTCTGGACGCTGTTCGGCGGCCATGAATGAGGCAGTAATCATGTCAGCGTATCGCGACGCCGGCGCGGCGCGCGATGTCGGTCCACCGCTGGACTTCGGACCGCAGCTTGGCCTGGAACTCGTCTGGCGTCTGCGGGGCGGCGGTGGCGCCGACGCGGGCGAGGAACTCCTGGTAGCTTGCGTCCCTAAGGATCTCGTTCACCTCGCGATTCAGCCGCGCGACCACCGGCGCGGGCATGGCGGCCGGGCCGAACAGCCCGAACCAGACGCCCGTGGTAAAGTCGAGACCCGCTTCCCGCGCAGTCGGGACATTCGGCAGTGCCGGATCCCGCTGCTCCGCGGCCACGGCTAACACGCGCATCCTGCCGGCATCGATTAGGGACCGGGCTGAGGCCAGCGTTGTCACCACCAACTCGATGCGGCCGGCGGCGACGTCGGTCTGAGCATCCACTATTCCACGATAGGACACAGCTTCCATCTGTATATCAGCTGCCTGCTTCAGCAATTCGCCGGCGAAGAAGCTTGTGTCGCCCGGGCCGGCACCGCCGAAGCGCAGCCGGTTCGGCTGCGCGCGCGCGATGCGCAGCAGGTCCTGCAGTGTCTGCGCCTCGAAATCGGCGCCGACCGCGACGATCATCGGTGCGCTTGCCACATGTGCCACTGCGGTGAAGTCGGTCGCGGGGTTGTAGGGCAGCGGCTGGGTCGCCGCATTGGTGGTGAGCGAGCTGGAGATGAACATCAGCGTGTAGCCATCCGGCGCGCTTTTCGCGACGGCATCGGCGCCGATCGCACCGCCTGCACCGCCCCGGTTCTCGATCACTACCGGCTGGCCGAGCCGCGGCGACAGACGCTCCGCGAGCGCCCGCGCGAGCACGTCATTGCTGCCGCCCGGGGGAAAGGGAACGATAAGGCGCACGGGGCGTGCGGGCCAGCTAGCCTGCGCCCCAGCCTCACCCCCGAAGCCTAGCGTGGCGGATGCGCCCGCCGTGGCTGCCAGAATGGTCCTGCGTGTCGTGGTCATGATGGCCTCCTCCCGTTGCTCTGTCCAAAAGGGCTACGACATGCCTGCGCCGGCACGCGCCAAGGCGGTCTGGCTGGGCGAGCAGGACCAGCCTATCAGCGGCGTCAGGCGGTGCGCCAGCGCCAACAGCCGCGCTTCGCCAAGCGGGCGCCCGATCAACTGCAGACCGATCGGCATGCCGTTGCCGTCGAGCCCGGCTGGCATCGTCAGCACTGGCACGCCAAGATAGCTGAAGGGCCGCGTCAGCCGTGTGAGTGCGGCGACTACCGGGAAGACGCGCTCGCCCTGTTCCATGTCGGCTTCGACGCGCGTCGGCGTCGGGACCGGCATAGTCGGACAGATCAGCACGTCGCAGCCCTGCATGGTCTCATCCAGGAAGCGCTGCAGCACCTTCGCGCGCAGCAGCAGCGCCTCCAGGTAGCGGGGCGCCGGGATATGCAGGCCAGGCTCCGTGCGGCTGAACACCGCCTGGGAGTAGTGCTGCCCGCGCTCAGCCATCCAGGCGCCGTGCAGCGTCGCCGCTTCCACCTTCGAGATGACATCGCCCATGGCGTAGCAGGTGGCGAGCGCTGGAAAGGCGCGGCGCTGCACCGGGCCGAAGATATCGGCCGCAACGCGCAGCACGCGGTCGAGCGCCACGGCGATGTCGGGATGCACCTCGCCCGTATCGGCCAGCACCGCCAGGCGCGAGCCATCCGCGGCATCGGCGAGGCGCGCGACATAGTCGGGGATGGGTGCGTCGAGCGTGCTCGGGTCGCGCGGATCAGGCCCGGCGATGGCGCCGAGCAGCAGCGCGCAATCTTCCGCGGTACGCGCCATTGGTCCGACGCAATCGAGCGAGAAGGCGCGCGGGAAGCAGCCTGCGCGGCTCACGCGCCCATAGGTGCCCTTCAGTCCGAACAACCCGTTCATCGCCGCCGGTAGCCGTGTGGAGCCGCCGGTGTCAGAGCCGAGCGCACCAAACACCGCCCCGCTCGCCACCGCGACGGCCGAGCCACTGGACGAACCGCCGGAGATGCGCGCCGGATCCCAGGCGTTGCGGCAATCGCCGAGATGCGGGTTCTGCCCCGTCGGGCCGGCTACCATCTCGTTCAGGTGCAGCCGCCCGAGGTCCACCGCCCCCGCCGCCGCCAGGCGAGTCAGGGCCGTGGCACTCGCCGTGCCGGGCAGGTCATCGGTCACAACGGAGCCGACGCGCATCGGCTTGCCGATGCGCTCCAGGCAATCCTTATGGGCCAGCGGGATGCCGTGCAGCGGGCCGTAGCACTGGCCGCGCCGCAGGTCGCGATCCAGCATCTCCGCTTGCGCCAGCGCGCGATCGGCGAAGATCTCGACAAAAGCGTTGCCGAGCCGCTGCGTCGCCTCCGCACGCGCGATAGCGGCCTCAGTCAGCTGTACGGAGGTGACATCTCCCGTGCGGACCCGCTCCGCCGCCCGCGCCAGCGGCAGGTCCAGGATGTCCGCTGCATCAGCCATTGGTCGGGTCGGCGTTGCGCAGCATGGCGGTGGCGTAGTCGCCCGGATGGTCGAAGGGGCCGACGGCGCCGCGTGCCAAGTCGCGCACCGCGCGGTTCAGCCGGTCGAGCTCCGCCGCGATGCGCTCCGGATCCGTGCGCGAGCGGACGCCGTGCAACGCTTCGGCGGAGGTCGCGACCAATGCCGCGAGATCGGATGCGGGCACCTCACCCACCGGCCACGTCCTCGCCTGCGGCAGCCAGCAGGCGCCGCGCGCGGATCAGGATCGGCTCATCCACCATCAGCCCATCCACGGTGAAGGAGCCCCGCCCCTCCTTGGCCGCTTCCACCGCCGCGGCCAGTTGCCGACGCGCAAGGTCGAGCTCTGCGGGTGTGGGCGAAAAAGCCTCGCGCAGCACTGGCACGAGCGCAGGGTGGATGCAGGTGGCGCCGACGAATCCGGAACGGCGCGAGCGCAGCGCCAGGGCGCGGACTGCATCCGGGTCGCGGTAATCCGCGACCGTGCCGAGCGTGCCGAAGGGGAAGATGCCAGCGGCCACGCAGGCCAGCACGGCGCGCCGCTTGGCCATGACGATCAACTCGTCGTCTGACGCAGCCCCGCATTCAAGCGCCAAGTCCTCTGCGCCGACCAGAAGGCCCGCGACACGCGGATGAGACGCGGCAATCGCTTCCGTCTGCTGCACGGCTGCTGCGGTCTCAATCATCGGGACGATCGCCATCGGGTGGCGCTCCGTCTCGGCCAGGATCTCGGCTGCAAGCCGCACATGGTCGGGCCCGAGCACCTTGGTGAGCATGATACCCTGCGCGCCGCCGCGGGCGGCAGCCTCGATGTCGCCGACCGCGAGCCGCATCGGACGATTGACACGCACCAGCACATCGGCGCCGCCGGATCCGGCGATAGCGATAGCCTCCGCAAGACCTGCCCGCGCCTCCAGCTTGCGGTCATGCGGGACGCTGTCCTCGAGGTCGAGTACCACGGCGTCCGCGCCGGCCTTTGGCGCCTTCTCGACGAAGCGGGGGACATTGGCCGGCACATAGAGCATGGCGCGCCACAGGCGCCGGGGCTTGGTCATTCCTTGGCTCCGATCGCGACGCCGCCCATGATCAGGCGCTCGGCCTCAGCGGCGCCCAACGCGCCGGCCAGGACGTCACGCGTATCCTGGCCCAGGCGCGGGGCGGGGCAGCGCAGCGCGCCGGGCGTGCGCGACAGGCGCGGCACCTGCCCATGCATCGGCAGTAGGCCGCCCGGCATCTCCGCGTCCGGGACAGCAATCAAGGCCTCGCGCTCGCGCACATAGGCATCCGTCGCCAGGTCGCTCACGTCGAGAATCGGGCCGATTGTCACGCCGTCGCGGTCGAACTGCGCCAGCGCCTCGGCCAGTGTCATGGTGGCGACGGCGTCGCGGATCACCCTGTCGATCGCCTCGATGTTGCGCAGCCGATCGCTGTTGGTCGCGAAGCGCGGATCGGCCAGCAGCGCCTCCTGCCCAATGGAGCGCATCAGGCGCTCGAACACTGATTGGGTGGAGGAGGAAAGGCCCACCCATTTCCCGTCCTTTGTACGATAGGCGTTGCGCGGGGCCGTGTTGGTGGATCGGCTGCCGGTTCGCGGCTTCGGCGCGCCGGTCACGGCGTAGTTGGCCATCTGCGGCTCAAGGATGGCGAAGATCGGCTCGAACAGGGACAGGTCGATCACTTGGCCCTCGCCCGTCGCTTCCGCATGGCGCAGCGCCATCATCGTCGCAGTGGAGCCATAGAGGCCGGCATAGGCATCCGCCATGAACATCGGTGGCAGCACCGGCTCGCGGTCCGCGAAGCCGTTGATGGAGGCGAAGCCGGAATAGCCCTCGACCAGCGTGCCGAAGCCGGGCTTGTGCCGATACGGCCCATCTTGCCCCCAGCCTGAGACGCGCACGATGACCAGCCGCGGATTGGCCTCCAGCAGCGATGCGGGTGAAAGGCCCATCTCCTCCAGCACGCCGGGCCGGAAGCTCTCGACAAGGATCGCCGCGTCCAGCGCCAGCCTCCGGACCACAGCGACGGCCTCCGGATTGCGCAGGTCGAGGCAGACGCTGCGCTTGTTGCGGCACCAAGTCTTCCAGGCGCTCTCGACGCCTTTGACCTTCCAGGCGCGTAGGCTATCGCCCGCGGGGGGCTCGATCTTCACCACCTCCGCGCCGTGGTCGGCGAGCGTGAGCGTCAGCAGGTTCCCGGCGACAAGGCGCGAAAGGTCTATCACACGCACGCCGTCCAGCATGCCGCGCGCCGTCGGATCGAAGGATTTGCGATGCAGACCGGCGGCGAAGGGAAGCTCGGACGCCATGATCCTCCGGGGCGCGGAGGACCGCGCGGAACGCTGTTGTTCGGTTGTTCGCACAACGCTAGCCTTCGCCTCCGCCAGGCGTCAACGCCCCTGGAACCGACCATCCCGCGCACAGCACCGGAGCCGACAATGCAGATCTGGGATCGATTCCTGACCGATGAGGACCGTGCGATCCTGGCAAAGGGCCGCTTCGGCAGGCGGATGGGCTTCGGGCGCAAATGCGGCGTCCTGGTGATCGATGCACAGCGCTACATGGTCGGGGAGCCTGGCAACGATGCCGCCTGGCCGTCATCATGCGGCGATGTCGGCCGGGCCGCGTTGGGGGCGATTGCCAGCCTCGTCGGCGCCGCGCAGGCGGTCGGCACGCCCTGCTTCTTCACGCGCTTCGAACTGGATCCATCGGGCGCCGATATCGGCGTCTATGGCCGCAAGCGCGACCTGCTGCAGAGCCCGCATTGGTGCCTGGCCGGCACGCGCGGTGCGGAGTTGGCGGAAGGGCTGCACCCCGGCCCGAACGACATCGTCTTCGTCAAGAAGAAGCCGAGCGCCTTCCACGGCACGCCGCTACTCAGCTACATCGTCGAGCGCGGCATCGACACGCTGCTGGTGGTCGGCGGCGCGACCAGCAACTGCGTACAAGCGAGCGTCTTCGATGCGTCCTCGTGCAACTTCCGTGTCGCAGTCGTGCAGGAGGCGGTGTTCGACCGCGTGCCGATCTCTCATGCTATTGCGCTTTTCGACATGGACCGGCAGTTTGCAGATGTCATTCCGCTCGCCGACGCGCTGCGGCATCTCGCTTCGCAGGCACGATGACAGCACGCCGCCGCAATTCCGCCCATACAGCCAGGTTCCTCCTGCTGGCCGGCGGCACGCCGCGCTACGCGAGCGTCGCGAACGCACTTGCCGTAGATAGCTTTGCGCTTGGCCGCGCAGATTGCCATCAGCAATTCAAAGCGATGCTCTATGGCTGGAAGGCTAGCGCGCAGCATTACTGGTGCGGTGCGCGCGACCAGGGGAATGTCTGGCACTTCGACAAGCCGGCCAGGAACGATCTGCACCCGACCATGAAGCCGGTGGCGCTGGTCGAGCGTGCCATACGCAACAGTAGCAAGCCGCGCGACACGGTGCTGGATTGCTTTGGCGGATCGGGGACGACGATGATCGCGGCGGAGCGCACTGGGCGGCGCGCGGTGCTGCTGGAGATTGATCCCGCCTATTGCGATGTGATTGTACAGCGCTGGCAGAAAGAAACAGGGTACGCGGCGGTTCTGGATGGTGAGGACCGTACTTTTGTCGATGTTACTGCAGCGCGTGTGATCCATAAAACATGATTGCAACTCGCCAGTTATTGCAACGAAATTACGCTCAATCTTGCTTGGCTCGCCCCCCGCTACAGCGCGAATGGTCCCTCAGGCGCAGGGCAACACCCCGACGCCACAGCAAGGAGACCAAGATGAACGATACCCCTCCAACCGATCAGCTTTTCCTCGAAATCGCCAAGCGGCACATGCCCTCGGTTGAAACGCTGGAGACCAGAAACCGCGATGCGCTCGACTTTCACGATGTCGCCGTCTGGTCCATCCGCCAAGCACTCGCGGAAGCCTACGCCGCCGGCCAAGCGCAGCAAAAAGCGCAGCCGATAAGCGAAAGCGAGGGCCGAATGGTACTGCCATTTGGCCCTCACATCATGATCAAACCCTGCTGATCTTAGCAATGAAATAACGCTCTATTTCGCTTGGCTCAGCCCCCATCACAGCGCGAATGGTCTGTCACGCGCAGGGGATTTCCCCCGCCGATGACGGAGACAAACAGATGAGCACAATCCTTCCCACTGAAAACCAAGACTGGGGTTTCTGGGGCACCATGCGCGAACACGCGCAGCAAGCCTGGCCGATCGCTTTCACGAGCATCCTGGAAGCAACACAGACAGAACCCCACGCAGTCCGCGCCTTCCTCGACAGCCGCTACGGGCGCCACTTCGCGGATGGGGTGAATAGCCAGATGCATTACGGCGCGAGCCTCGCGGATGCCATCGCGAAGACCACCGCGGAATGGATGGGCTGGCGCATCACGCAGCGCACGAGCCGCGAGACAGGCATCCCCGCCGGCCTGCCCTACCTGACGGGCTTCGTGATCAACGAGGGCATCGCCGCCGAAGCGCAGGACTGACGCGCCACACGCCGCGCAGCGGCGCCGCACTGCCCCGCAGGGTCCGCCCGCGGGGCTCCCGGCAGTAGGGGGCCGATGGTCGGCGCCCACAACCGGAGACCGAGACGATGAAGCTTTCAGACACGCAGCGGATTGTATTGAGCCATGGCGCGCAGCACCCGCAATTGCTGGCGATTGCGCCGAAGCATTTGCCCGTCGCTGCCTGCCGCGCGGTGGTGAACAGCCTGATCAAAAGCCGACTGCTGATTGAGGTCGCTGCACCGCGCGATCAATTGGCGATGGTTTGGCGCAAGGATGCGGATGGCACGCCGATCCTGATCCAGGTGACGGATGAAGGGCTGCGCGCCATTGGCATTGACCCGAATGAGGGGCGCGCCGTGCCCGACACGGCGCCACAGGGCGGGGAAGACAACGCGCCACAGCCGGACGACGCGGAGGCAGAACAACCCGCCCAGGCCGCGCTCGAGGCGCCCAACATGGGCAGCGTGAACCTGCGCGAAGCTGCTGAGCGCTTGCTCGCAGCCTGGGAGGAAACGCCGCCCGCGAATGCGGACAAGGACCCCATTACGCGCGCGATGGACATGCTGCGCAACGCGCTCTCACGGCGCGGCACCCGGGCCGCAGGCGCGCCACGCAAGCCGCGCGAGGGCACGAAGCAAGAAGTGGTGCTGGCGATGCTCCGCCGCCCTGAGGGTGCGACGGTGGCGCAAATCGCCGAGGCCACCGGCTGGGCGCAGCATACGGTGCGCGGGTTTTTCGCCGGGCTGAAAAAGCGCCAGGGCATCTCGGTGGAGATTGCCGAGCGCATCCGCCAAGTGGGGCCGAACAAGCAGGGCGCGAAGGGCTCCTACACCGTCTACCGCGTCGCCGAATGAAGCTGCTGAGCCACAGCGGCATGAATGATTGCCAAGCCCAGGGATCATCGCGATCCCTGGCGCTTTATTGCCTTGGCTCGCGCGAAACACAGCGCGAAGCGTCCGTCACGCAAGACGGAGAATGACGATGCGCACGGAAACTGAAACCCGCTGGATCGTGCTCGGCGCCGATGGCCGGCACGTTTCCTTGGGCCGTAGCGAACCCAGCGAGGCGGAAGTGATGGCCGCCAGCGACGCCCTTGCCGCGCAGGGACTTTCGGGATGGCTCGCCCGCATGCAGGGCGATTACTACAGCCGGAGCAAGATCAGCGTCGAACCCCTCCAGCGTATCGGCGCTGCCCATGACGCGGATTGGCAAGCCGCTCTTGCCGCATTCCACGCAGCGCGCCAGCGCGCCACTCACTGACGCCCCTGATTACTCACCAACGCGCGGCGGGAGGTCGCCGCCATGGCTGAACTGACATCCTCCACGCGCGAAGCTGCACGACGCCTTGGCGTCAGCGACACCACCATGCACAAAGCCGAACGCTCCGGACGCATCACGCGCGAACCTGATGGCCAATGGGACATCGCCAAGCTGCGGGTGCAAATGCGCGAGACCGCGGATCCGCAGCGCTCCACGCTTAGCGGCAGCGCGGCGCCGCCTGCAGGCTGAAGCCGCCGAGCCCGGCGCAGAGTGTCCGGCTGGCACCCCTCGCCGCCGCGCAGAAGCCGCCGCCCAATGTGACGATGCGCCGCCCGGCCCAAGGGCCCGTCGCGATGCGATAGGCCGTGGAGGCCAGGTGAAGCACGGGCAGCGCCGACGGCAGGTCCGCCGGCGCCCGGTCCGCTTCGTCGTCGCGATCCGGCGTCTCGTCACCCCAGGCGCGATCCGGTTCGGCGACCAAGACGCCGCGGCGCACGAACAGCCGCATCAGCCGCGCGATCATCGCCGCGAGTAGGGCTTGCAATTGCGCTGGCGTCGGCGCCGTCGCCGCCACGAAACACGGTCGCCCGTCTCTCCCGACTCGATAGGCACCGTCCAGCACCAGGCAATGGAAGTGGACATTGAAATTCGCCGCCGCCCCGAAGCGCTGGATGATCGTCACCGCGCTGGTCTGGAAGACAGCGCCGCGCAACCCCGCTAGGGCGGCAAGATGCCGCGCGAGTAGGCGGTACACCACGCCCAGCGCGGCATGAACCACGGCCGCGGAGCCGCCACGCACATAGCCGAGCGCGATGCAGCGGCCAGCGGCCCAGCCCCAGCCGGCGGAGCTGAGTTCGCCCACGGGCTCACCGCTCAGGGACAGCGTCTCGCCGCCCCAGGCGTAGGCGGCGGGGTCGTCGAGGACGACGGTGACGAGCTCTTTGCGCAGGGGCTGGCCGAGTGCAGCGAGCAGGGCCTCACGGCCGATGAAGCTTGGCTTTGTCCAGGCTAACGGCATAGGCCAGCCCAGCCTTAAAAGGCGTCTCGTCGGGGAAGAAGGATCAGAGGAGACGGATGGCTGCGGCAGCGGCGACGCCTCTTTCAGGCTGCGATGCCGGCCACCCGCAGCAGCGCCATCGCCGCCACGCCGCCCAGCATGCTGACCGTCATGTTACGCGTGGCGTACATTAGCACCGCGGTGAGCGCCGCCGCGATCCAGCCGGCCACGCCCCGCGACAGCAGGTCGGGCACCACAAGCGCCACCAGCAGGCAACCCGGGATGGCGTTGAACATCGCCTGGCCGCTCGCATGGCGCTCCAGGTAGCGGCCGGCGTACAGGCCGCCCAGGCGAATGCACAGCGCCATGGCAGCCAGGCCGGCCAGCAGCAGCCACTCCTCATTGGTCATGTCCGCTCCACCGCGCCGGCGCCTTCGGCAGCGGCCGCGGCGCGCGCCTTGCGGCCGGCATGCAGCGCCGCCGCCCCGGCAGCCAGCGCGCCGGCCAGGGCGCCCGCCACCATGTACCAGCCGCCGGACAGCGCGTTCTTGGTCAGGCAGGCAACCAGCGCGGCCACGAACCACGGGAGCAGGTCCACGCGCGCCGAGCGCCACAGCGCGATCAGCAGGCACAGGAACACGCCGAGGATGGCGAAATCGAGCCCCCAGCGCCGCATGTCGGCCATGTCGAGCGCGGCGAAGTAGCCGCCGACGTTGCCCAGGGTGTAGGCGCTGATGATGACCAGGCTGCCCCCGAACAGGAACGCCGGCGTGGTGCCCTTATTGCGCCGCTCATCGGCGATGGTCATCGCCCAGCTGGAGTCGCTAGTCATGTGCAGCGCGAAGGCCTTACGAAAGAACGGCAGTTCGGCCAGCACGCCGCGTAGCGAGGCCGCGATCAGCGCATAGCGCAAGTGCACGGCGAAGCCGGCGACCAGGATGGGCATCAGGTCGGCCGAATTGCTCCACATCTGCAGCGCAATCGCCTGCACCGACGCACCGGTAATGCCCAGGCAAAAGGCCACGATATAGGGCAGGCTCCAGTGCGCCTGATGCGCGAGCGCGCCCATCACGAACGAGAACACCAGCACGGCGAGGCCCGGCACCAGGCAGGCGCGCGCGCCGCGGCCCATCTGGTCGAAAGACAGCAGCGACGCGCTCATGCTGCCGGGAGGCCAGGCGTCACGCTGGCTCCAGGCTCTTTTCCATCACGATGTTGCAGCGTGCGTACAGCGGGTGCGGGCCTTCCGACACGGTGCGAAAGCCGCACTTGCGGTACAGGGCGACGGCGGGGCCGAGCACCGTGTTGGTGTAGAGGCGCACGTCGGTCGCGCCCATCTCCATGGCCCGCTGCAGGGCCGCTTCCATCAGCGCGTTGCCGAAGCCCTTGCCATGGGACTCGGGCTCCACCGCCATGCGCGCAAGCTGCAGCAGCTTGGGGCTGTCCTTGTCCCGGAACAGCGCGCAGACGCCGACGACGCGGCCGCTGTCAGTGAGCGATAGAATGTGCCCGCCGTCCTCGACGATCTTGAAGGGGTGCTTGGCGAGGTTCCGGTCACCTTCTTCGAGCGCGAAATACTTGGTGATCCACTGCTCATTAAGGCGAATGAAATCTTCCGAATGACGCTCCTGGTCAAATTCGATCTTCATGGATTGCGAACTCCCGCTTTCTGCTTTTTGCGTAGACATTGCAATGTTGGTGCAGCCTAATCGTAATTGCGATCGAGGTAAACGACGGGGATGTCGGCGGCGAAGTTATAGAACGGCGCCATGCGGTGGTGGTCCGCGCCGATCACCAGCGGGTTCTCGAACTTCTCGGCGATCACCTTGCCCATGGCCGAATACTCGACGCCCTGCGCCACCACCAGCTGCTCAAAGAAGCTGTCGGGCGCATCGGCAGCATCGAACCAGCTGCGGTAGAGCGGCTTGCGCGCTTCCGCGATATCGCGGAACAGCGGGTTGCCTTCCAGCGGCCCGAATTCCTCGGCGGCGAAGCGGCGCTTCATCTCCTCGTACTCGCGCTCCCAGCCCGGGCGCCCGCCGATGCAGTCGGTGAACAGGCCAACCGCCACGGGCGCGGGCGCCTGCATGGAGATAGTGCCGCAGGAGGTGCGCAGCCTGTCGACGAAGTCGCCAGGGCTCAGCCCGACACGCTGGCAGTTCTGCTCGCTGAAGGCCTCGAAGTCGCCGACCAGCACGTGATGCTCGATGTTGGGCAGCTGCAGCGTCTCGCCGAACAGATTGCGCAGCGCGGTGAGCGACTGGAACAGCCGCAGGCAGGCCAGCCCGGCGCCGGTGCCGACGCTTTCGAAGGTGAAGCGGAACTTGCGCGACTCGCCCGGCGCGGCCGAGTAGTCGGGGCAGACCGGCGAGACGATGGACAGAGGCTCGCCGCGCTGGCCCTTCTCGATCCAGCGCTGCAGGCGCAGCAGCTCCTCGTCGGCCAGCGGGCAGACGCCCTGGTTCTGGAAGACCGCCGTGCATTGCTCGATCAAGCTCATGTTCAGCCCCTGTCCCGCGAGTGCAGCCATCCGCGCCGTCGTGGCGATCTGCTCCTGCGGCACCAGCCCGAGCAGGTACGACAGCAGGTTCGGCTTGAAGCCGCGGAAATAAGTCTCGATCTGTACCTGCGAACCGGTCTCCACCCAGTTGAAGCCTGGGTACATTTCCTTGATCAGGTGGTAGTATACTAGGTTGCGCGGACGGATGTCGTCGCCCAGCGCGCGCATCTTCTGCTCGTAGCCGGCGCGGATGTCCGCCACCCGATCGCGCAGCGGCGTCGGCAGCACGTCGATCAGGTCTGGCTTCCCCAGGGCGATGCTCTTGAGCACCGCGCGGCTGAGGTCGGTGGGGGGCAGCGAGAACTGCTCCCCGATGGCACGTACCTGGTCCTTACGCATATTGCTTCAGTGCCAGGGCGCCGCCTTCCAACGTGGTTCCCGCCGCTTCGCCCGCGGCCGACGCCGGGTTGTTGCCTCTGCCCTCGCCCAGTACGCGCCGGCGGCGCTCCCATTCGTAGACGCCGAACGGGTCGTGCTGGCCGCGACACAAATGGTCGCGCATGATCAACAGCGACTCGAACAGGCCCCAGGTCTCGGTCATCGGGCCGTACTTGGACACGCGGCCTTCGGCGGCGGCGCGCTCGCGCGCGATGCTCCAGAAGTTCACACGAGGCGAGCGGTGGTGGAAGTCGTGGCTGGGCAGGTCCTGCATGAACGAGTACAGGCGCAGCGGGATGTCCACCAGGAGCACCAGCGCCCACCAGCGCACGAGCTTCAGCATGTGCAGCACGCCGCTGCCCTTGCCTGGGTGTGGGCGGCCGAGGAACCTGCCCCAGGTCAGCGAGCCGACCCTCACGAAGCGCGAGGTGCCTTCCGGCACCAACGGGAACCAAAGATGCTCCGTGATGTGCTGCAGCCATGACGAGTGCTGCGTCAGCAGGATCAGTGGCAGGAAGAAGAACAGACCGAGTTCCAGCAGCACGTCGAAGTGGATTGCCAACGCGAAGAACACCGCCCAGTACGTCACCCGCATGCCAATCTCCAGCGGCGTCGCCTTCAGGAAGTTCTGCTCCAGGCGAAAGCGGAAGTCCGCCCAGACGTTCTTCGGCAGGAACGGTGCATACACTAGGCGGCTCCAGTATTCCCATTCGGACATGCCGCGGTGGAAGCCGTGCTGCGTCATGAACTGCTGGTCGGGGTCGCGGTCGGTGCACAGGTCGTTGGTCGCGTGATGCACCTCGGCGTGGATCTGTTGGTAGTTGCGCCACGATGTGTGTAGGATTGGGATCGACATGAACAGCGTGCCAAGCCAGCGCGCGCGCCGCATGTTCTCGATCGACGCGCCGTGGTTGGTGTAGTGGAAGGTGTGAAGCAGCCCGCGCGTGCGGTTGGTGACCAGGATCCACACCGGCACGTAGACGGCGATCTTGGCCCAGATCGGCCAGGACGAGTGGAACGCGTAGGAGCCAGCCATCACGCAGGCGATCACCACGCTCCAGGACCACAGGACCTGGCAGCACAGCTGCCATTCGGTCAGCCAGGTCTGGCGCGGCCTGCGCGGCTCGCGGTCCCACAGCGACTTGCCGGTGATCCACGTCCACAGGGCCTGGAACGGCAGGTGCGCGTAGGTGGCGCGGACGTCGAATCCGTAGCCATAGCGGGAGTATCTGGTGGCGTACTCTTGGTCTTTCATGGCAGGTTCCCTGGCCTGTCCTGCCTTACGCGCGCACCCGGCGGTTGTCGCCGTCGTGGTCGGACACAAAGAACACCAGCGACGCGCGGACCCCGCCGTCCACGCGACGCACTTCGTGCGGGTAGTCGCAGCGGCTCACCGTGACCGACTGGAATTCGGGCGAGATGGTGGTCTGGCCGCCGTCCGGGCGGTGCACCACAAAGTCGCCACCCTCGAAGGCACGGCCCAGCTGCAGCACGACCGCGATCTCGTAGTCGGGGTTGCTGTCATTGTCCAAGTGCACGCCGATGAAGGAGCCTTCGTGCATGAGGTTGATCTGGGCGCGGCGCATGTGCAGCGGCCCGGTCGCCCCGATCAGCTTCTGCAGTATCGCCATGCGGCGCGGCGCGCCCAGCACGCTCATCATCTTCTCGGAGATTTCCGGGTTCACCACGCGCGGGCGGTCCACGTCGGTCATCAGGCGGCCGACTTCCACCTTGTTCGGCTCGCCCGCGTCGCCGATCAGTACGGTTTCGTAGGGCAGGCCGCTTTGCAGGCTGAGCGTCTCGATCTCGTTCCATTCGTCGTTTGTTAGGAACTGGAGCTCGTCGTCCAGCACGACGGCCCCGTTGGTGGCCAGCAATTGACCGAGACGATCAATCTGGAATTGTTGTTGGGTGGCTATCATGTTCATTTCCTTTCTTATTTCGATTGCCTTCTCGAGCGCAGCTTCCGATTTACCCACTCCTGAGAATACGATGGCGTCCGCGCGAAATCCTGCACGCAAGGCTCTTTCTAGTTCCCCTTCGGATACGATGTCCGCGCCACATCCTTGATTGGCTAGG
>JADCEL010000086.1 GCA_020250125.1 Rhodobacter sp. | reverse complement strand
CCCTCCGGACGGAAACAGGAAACGCGACCCGCGTTTCCCCGCCCGCGCGGGACGGTGCCCTGTAGATCGGTCGGTCCAGGCACCACGAAAGACCAGCGCCCGACCCGGCGGGGGCGAAGCGCCCGCCGGGGGCGGGTCGGGCGCTGGCGAGGGGCTGTGGCCCCCGGCTGGCCAAGGATCAGCGCGGCGCTGTGGCAGGGGCGATGGCCCCTGCCAGGAAGCGCTGGGCGCGCGCAGGCGCAAGTGGTTCCCGCTTTCCGGTCAGGCAGCCCCTGCGACGGGCACTTTCTCAGCACCCTGTCAGGTACCCGACCCCGGAAACGGGTGGTCCCCGTGGCCCGGCCCGATCTTACCCCGCACGCCCCCGGTCTGGCCGCGATCCAGCAGCAGATGGTCCAGCAGGACGCAGGCCATCATCGCCTCGGCCACCGGCACGGCGCGGATGCCGACGCAGGGGTCGTGGCGGCCCTTGGTGATCAGCTCCGTCTCTTCGCCGCGCGCGGTGACCGTCCGGCGCGGTGTCAGGATCGAGGACGTGGGCTTGACCGCAAAGCGCACCACCACCGGCTGCCCGGTGGAGATACCGCCCAGAATGCCGCCCGCATGGTTGCTCAGATATTCCGGCCCGTTTGGCCCCATGCGGATTTCATCGGCATTTTCCACCCCCGTCAGCGCCGCCACGGCCATGCCATCGCCGATCTCCACCGCCTTTACCGCATTGATCGACATCATCGCGCCGGCAAGATCACTGTCAAGCTTGCCATAAAGCGGCGCGCCCAGCCCCGGCGGCACGCCGGTTGCCACCACCTCGATCACGGCCCCCACCGAATTGTGCGACAGGCGCAGGGCGTCCAGGTCGGCGGCCCAATCCTGCGCCACCATTGGATCGGGGCACCAGAACGGGTTCTGCGCGATCTGCGCGGCATCAAACCGCGTGCGGTCAATCGCGCGCGATCCCATCTGCACCATGTATCCGCTGATGCGCAAATCCGCCACCAGCGCGGCCAGCACCGCCCGCGCCACGCCGCCCGCTGCCACGCGGCTGGCGGTTTCACGCGCCGATGACCGCCCGCCGCCGCGATAGTCCCGAACGCCGTATTTCTGGTGGTAGGTGATGTCGGCATGTCCGGGCCGGAAGCTTTGGGCGATATCACCATAATCCTTCGACCGCTGGTCAGTGTTCCCGATCATCAGCTGGATCGGCGTGCCGGTTGTCCGGCCCCCGAAGGTGCCGGACAGGATGCTTACAAGGTCATCTTCCCGCCGCTGGGTGGTGTATTTGTTCTGCCCCGGTTTGCGGGCATCCAGCCAGGGCTGCAAATCGGCCTCGGTCAGGGCAATACCGGGCGGGCAGCCATCCACCGTGGCCCCGATGGCCGGTCCGTGGCTTTCGCCCCAGGTGGTGACGCGGAAGAGGTGGCCGAAGGTGTTCAGGCTCATGGCGGAAGTCCCCGTGCTGCGGCCCCCGGCATAGGCGAAACGCGGGCACCGTGAAACCGGTTTTTCTGCGGCACCGTCGCGATGGCGCGGGTGCGACCGCTTTGCACTTGCGCCTGCGCGGCCCTGCGGTATCGTCGCGCCTACCTCGGGGTGCCCGGAAACGGGCTGAGATGCAGCGATGCGGACCCGTTGAACCTGAACCGGATCATACCGGCGGAGGGAAGGTGCAAGGACGTCCTCCTGCCCGGCCTGTACCGTCGCGACAAGAGAGGAAGAGATGCGATCTTCGATGTTTGCTGCGGGGTTTTGTGCTGTTGCCACCATGGCGGCGGCAGAGACGCCCGTGCTGACCGTGCTGACCTATGACAGCTTTGTCACAGACTGGGGCCCCGGCCCCGCCGTGGAAAAGGCCTTTGAGGCGGACTGCGCCTGTGACCTGCGGTTCACCACCGCAGGCGATGGCGCGGCCCTGCTGGCGCGCGTGCAGATGGAAGGGGCCGGGTCCGACACCGATGTGGTGCTGGGGCTGGACACGAACCTGACCGCCGCCGCCGCTGCCACGGGGCTTTTCGCGCCGCATGGGCTGACGGGTGCCAATACCCTGCCCGTGCCCTTTGCCGATCCGCTGTTTCTGCCCTTTGACTGGGGGTGGTTCGCCTTCGTCTATGACCGCACCCGGCTGGCCACCCCGCCCGCCTCGTTCGGGGCGCTGGCGGCGTCTGACCTGACCATCATCATCCAGGACCCGCGTTCGTCCACGCCGGGGCTGGGATTGATGATGTGGGTCGAGGCCGCCTATGGTGCCCGCGCGCCGGAAATCTGGGCAGCACTGGCCGACAACATCGTCACCGTCACCCCCGGCTGGTCCGAAGCCTACGGTCTGTTCCTGGAAGGCGAGGCGGATATGGTGCTGAGCTACACCACCTCGCCCGCCTATCACCTGATTGCCGAAGGCGATGACACCAAGGCGGCCGCACCCTTTGCCGAAGGGCATTACCTGCAGGTCGAGGTGGCGGGCAAGCTGGCCGCAACCGACCAGCCGGCGCTGGCCGACCGGTTTCTGGCCTTCATCGGCACCGATGCCTTCCAGTCGCTGATCCCCACCACGAACTGGATGTATCCGGCGGTAACACCGGCCTCCGGTCTGCCGGACGGGTTCGACAGATTGATCATTCCCGCAACATCGCTGCTGCTGTCTGCGGATGAGGCGGCAAAGCTGCGCCCAGGCGCGCTGGACGCATGGCGCGCCGCGCTGGCGCGGTAAGCTGGCCTGGGGTGGCGGTTGCCGCCGCCCTGTGCCTGCTGACGCTGGGCACCCTGGGGGCCGTGCTTGCGCGGGCAGAAGGCGCATCGCTGACCCCGGCCGATTGGTCGGCGGTCCGCTTTACCGTCTTGCAGGCGGCGGCTTCTGCGCTGCTGTCTGTCGGGCTTGCCGTGCCGGTGGCGCGGGCCCTGGCGCGCCGCCGCTTTGCCGGGCGGGGGCTGCTGATTGCGCTGATGGGCGCGCCCTTTCTGCTGCCGGTGATCGTGGCCGTTCTGGGGCTGCTGGCCGTCTTCGGGCGCCAGGGGGTGCTGAACGGTGCCTTGCAGGCGCTGGGCCTGCCGGCGGTTTCCGTCTATGGCTTTCACGGTGTCGTGCTGGCGCATGTCTTCTTCAACCTGCCGCTGGCGGTGCGCATGATCCTGTCCGGCTGGCATGACATTCCTGCAGAACGGTTCCGTCTGGCTGCGGCCCTTGGCCTTGGACCCGGCGCGGTGTTGCGGCATCTGGAATGGCCCATGCTGCGGGCCGTTCTGCCGGGGGCGCTGGTTGCGGTCTTTCTGATCTGCCTGACCAGTTTTGCGGTGGCGCTGACCCTGGGTGGCGGGCCACGGGCCACCACGGTGGAACTGGCGATCTATCAGGCATTGCGCTTTGAATTCGACCTGGGCCGGGCCGCGCTGCTGGCCGCGCTTCAGTTCGCGCTGTGCGCTGTCGCCGTGCTGGCGGCGGGATGGCTGATCCTGCCGGGCGCATCCGGTGGCGGGATGGACCGCCCGGTGCAGCGCTGGAACGGCGGCGGGCCGCTGGCCCGGCTGATCGATGCGGGCGTGATCGCCGCTGCGGCGGTGTTTCTGCTGGTGCCGCCGGGCATGGTGGTGGCGCGCGGCCTGCCGGGGCTGGCGGACCTGCCTGCCGGGCTTTGGGCGGCGGCGGCGCGTTCGGTGCTGGTGGCCCTCGTCTCCACCGCGCTGTGCCTTGTGGCGGCGCTGGCCCTTGGGGTTGCGATTGTGCGGGGGCGCTTCCCCCGCACGCTGGAGGCAGCGGGAATGCTGCCGCTTGCAGCCTCTTCCCTGGTGCTTGGCACGGGGTTGTTTCTGATCCTGCACCCGGTCATCGCCCCTTACCGTCTGGCGCTTCCGGTCACGGCGCTTGTGAATGCCGCGCTGGCGCTGCCCTTTGCGCTGCGCCTGCTGCTGCCCTCGCTGCGCGGGATCGAGGCGGCGCACGGCCGCCTGGCCGATGCGCTGGGCCTGAGCGGGCTGGCGCGGCTGCGCTGGCTGGTGGTGCCCCGGCTGCGCCCGGTGCTTGGCTTTGCCGCCGGGGTCGTGGCGGCGCTGTCGATGGGGGACCTCGGGGTGATCGCCTTGTTCGCGGATCAGGGCGCTGCCACGCTGCCGCTGCTGGTCCAGCGCCTGATGGGCACCTACCGGATGGAGGCGGCGGCAGCCGCCGCGCTGGTGCTGGTCGGGCTCAGCTTCGGCCTGTTCTGGCTGCTTGATCAGGGGGGGCACCGTGCTGCGTCTTGAAGCTGTCGAGCTTCGCCACGGCGGGTTCCGCCTGACGGCAGACTGGGCGCTGTCACCGGGCGACCGCGCCGCCGTGATCGGGCCATCCGGTTCCGGCAAATCGACGCTGCTGATGGGGATTGCCGGTTTTCTCATGCCTGTGCGCGGGCGGCTGACCTGGCAGGGGCAGGATATGGCCCCGCTTCCCCCCGGGGATCGTCCGGTCAGCATCCTGTTTCAGGATCACAACCTGTTTCCGCATCTGACGCTGGCGCAGAACCTTGGTCTTGGCCTGTCGCCGCGCTTGCGCCTGACCCCGGACGAAGCGGCGCGGGTCGACGCGGCACTTGACCGTGTGGGCCTGTCCGGTCTGGGTGCGTGCAAACCCGGTGCGCTGTCGGGCGGGCAGCAAAGCCGCGCGGCGCTGGCGCGCACCCTGTTGCGCGCCCGGCCCATCCTGCTGCTGGACGAACCGTTTTCGGCCCTTGGGCCTGCGCTGAAATCCGACATGCTGGGTCTGGTCACCGAACTTGCCGATGAGACCGGTGCCCTGGTGGTGATGGTCACACATGACCCTGCCGACGCCCGCCGCTTTGCGGATCGGACCATCCTGGTGTCCGGCGGCATCGCGGCACAGCCCGTGCCAACCGAAACGCTGTTCCGCCTGCCGCCCCAGGCCCTGCGCGATTATCTGGGGCCATAGCCGAAGCCGCTTTTCCCGGCTGACGGACCTCGGGGGGGGTCCGGGGGCTTCATCCCCCCCCGGTGCCCGCCCCGCCAGGACCCTGCGAACAAGAAAAAACCCTGCCCGAAGGCAGGGTTTGATGATCACCGGGGCCAGACCCGGTCAGGCGTGGCGCCTGTTGCCCTTCACATTCGCCCAGATGCGCTTGTTGGTCAGGTACAACAGCACCGCCAGCACCGACAGGAACGCCACGGCCACGAAACCGCTTTGCTTGCGTGCCATCATCTTCGGCTCTGCCGTCCACATCAGGAATGCCGAAACATCCAGCGCCATCGAGGACAGGGAGTTGTCATGCCCGTCGGCGAATTCAACCTGCCCGTCGGACAGCGGCGGTGCCATCGCGATCCAGCCGGTCGAGAAGGCGGTGTTTTCGTAAAACAGCGCACCCGCCTCTTCCTTCTCCTCGCCGGTGTAGCCGGTCAGGATCGAATAGATATGTTCGGCCCCGCCGATGCCCCGGAACAGCTGGTTGATTCCGGTGCCATAGGGGCCGTGAAAGCCCGCCCGTGCCTTGGCCATCAGACTGAGGTCAGGGGCATTGGGCATCCCCGATCCGGGAAAGTGGTCATTCGGCGTGCGCGGCCGGGTATCGTCCAGGGCTGGGTCGAAGATATCGAACTGTTCGGCATAGGCGCGCACCTGATCTTCAGGCAGCTTCGGCCCGCCTTCTTCCGACAGGGCCCGGATTGCGACATGTTGCAGGCCGTGACAGGCCGAACAGACTTCCGTATAGACCTGAAGCCCGCGCTGCAACTGATTGCGGTCAAAGGTGCCGAAGGGGCCTTCAAAGCTGAAGGCCACATCGGTGGTATGGGGCACGAAGTCACCTGTGGCCGCCATGGCCAGTCCGCCCGACAGGCCAAGGCAGGCAACGGCGGCGAGTGTGATTTTCCTGATCATCGGGTCAGTTCCTTTGTCACTCGGCCGCGACGGGGGCGCCGCCGGTGCTGGGGGAATGGTGGGCGTTGAAATCATCCTCGATCGTCGCGGGCTGCGGCAGCGGCTTTTCGATCACACCCAGCAGCGGCAGGATGATCAGGAAATAGGCGAACCAGTAGGCCGATGCGATCAGCGAGATCGTGGCATAAGGCTCTTGCGCCGGCATGGCACCGACCCACATCAGCACCACGAAGTTCAGGCACAGCAGCGCAAACCACCACCTGAACATCGGACGGTACCGGCCCGACCGCACCGACGAGGTATCAAGCCAGGGTGCCAGCGCCATCACCGCGATGGCCCCGAACATTGCCAGCACGCCGAAGAACTTGGCGTCGATGATGCCGAAGGTCAGCCATTCCACCGCGATCACCACCCAGACATCGGCGGTGAAGGCGCGCAGGATCGCGTAGAACGGCAGGAAATACCATTCCGGCACGATATGCGCGGGCGTGGCCAGCGGGTTGGCCGGAATGTAGTTGTCCGGGTGGCCCAGGTAGTTGGGCATGAAGCCCACGACGGCAAAGAAGATCGCCAGAATCACCGCCAGCGCGAACAGGTCCTTCATCACGAAATAGGGCCAGAACGGCAGGGTATCGCGCCGGGCTTCTTCCTTTGATCCGCGCCGCACTTCAACCCCGGTGGGGTTGTTGTTGCCCGTGGTGTGAAAGGCCCAGATATGCACCGCCACCAGCGCCGCGATGACGAAAGGCAGCAGATAGTGCAGCGAGAAGAAGCGGTTCAGCGTGGCATTGTCCACCGCAGGACCGCCCAGCAGCCAGGTCTGGATCGGCTCGCCCACGCCGGGGATCGCGCCGAACAGGCCGGTGATCACCGTTGCCCCCCAGAATGACATCTGGCCCCAGGGCAGCACATAGCCCATGAAGGCGGTTGCCATCATCGCAAGGTAGATCAGCATGCCGATGATCCAGGTGACCTCGCGCGGGGCCTTGTAGGAGCCGTAGTACAGGCCCCGGAAGATATGCAGATAGACCGCGATGAAAAACAGCGACGCGCCGTTCTGGTGCAGATAGCGGATCATGTAGCCGCCGTTCACGTTGCGCATGATATGCTCGACGCTGGCAAAGGCCAGATCGACCTGCGGCGTGTAATGCATGGCCAGCACGATGCCGGTCACGATCTGCAACGCCAGACAGAAGGTCAGCACAATGCCCCAGATCCACATCCAGTTCAGGTTCTTCGGTGTCGGGATCATCAGCGTGTCATACAGAAGGCCCGCGATCGGCAGGCGGCGGTACAGCCACTTTTCGCCGCCCGATCTGGGCTCGTAATGGTCGTGTGGAATTCCAGCCATCTTGCTTTCCTTACCCGAGCTTGATCGTGGTTTCGTCGGTGAATGCCGCCACCGGCACCGGCAGGTTGCGCGGCGCAGGCCCGCGGCGGATGCGGCCCGCCGTGTCATAGTGTGACCCGTGGCAGGGGCAGAACCAGCCGCCGAAGTCCCCGGCACCGTCACCCAGCGGCACGCAGCCAAGGTGGGTGCAGACCCCCATCATCACCAGCCATTCGCCGGCCTCGTCCAGCGTGCGGTGTATGTCGCTGGCATCGGCGGACGCGTCGAGATTCGCATTATCGGCCAGCGTATCCACCAGATCGGTCAGGGGCACCGCGCGGGCTGCCTCAATCTCTTCCGGGGCACGGCGGCGGATGAACACGGGCTTGCCGCGCCATTTCACCGTCAGCTGCGTGCCAACCTCGACCGCGCTGACATCAACGAAGATCGATGACAGTCCCCGCACATCGGCAGAGGGGTTCATCTGGTTGACCAGCGGCCAGACGGCGGCACCTGCGGCAACCGCGCCCGCCCCCGCCGTCGCATAATACAGGAAATCCCGGCGGGTGCCTGTGGTGTCGTCTGCGTGGGACACAAGTTGTTCTCCCTTTGGCGGCCCGGATGGCGCGGGCCCGTGATCGGATCGGGCGGCAGTTTCCTGCACGCTTCTGCGGCGGGTTTTAGTGCGCCCGCGCGCGGTCGTCCAGCGGACAAAGGGGCGCAGATCGCCGCAGTTGCAGCGATTGCCGTCCCCTTCCTGATGCAGCAAGGCATTCAGGGGCCATGGCGCAGCACTTCTGCCGCCAGACGAAAGGCAAAGGTGGCGGGAACACCCCGGTCACTGCCGAAATCCCATGGCTGGACCGCAGGTAAAGACGCGCGGCTTGCGGGATTGAAACCGCCGCAGCTTTCGGCGCGCGCAGCACTGTTGCGACACCGCCGGACCCGGTGCCAGGCAGGGCAATCGTGGTCAGCACATTCGGCCGGGGCGAGGCGATGTTCAGGCCAGGACAGGCCAGGACCGCCAGGAACTGCGCCAGCGGCAGCGTCAATTCACCCGACAGGCCGCGTTGCCACCATCGACGGGCGTTCGGCAAAGACCGCATCCCATGCGGCCAGCCCCGGCCGCCCGCCGCGCCACCCCCGTTCGCCGTGGCGGAAATCCAGATATCCCAGCGCCGCCCCGACCGCGATCTGCCCCATGTCAAGCGGCCCGTGCAGGTGGCTCAGCCAGCGCTGTTCCAGCGCATCCAGGGCGCGGTCGATCTTGGTCCACTGCCCGCCAACCCAGGGCGCAAAGCGGTGTTGTTCCGGGCGCACCCGCGATTCGTAGATGATCAGCACGGCGGCATCCATGATTCCGTCTGCCGTCGCCTCCAGCGTCAGCACATCCCACAGGCGCGCGGCCGGATACAGCCCGGCCTGTGCCCGGTCATCCAGATACCGGCAGATCACCCGGCTGTCGTACAACGCCGGGCCATCATCGCGGGCCAGCGCCGGTATCTTGCCCAGCGGGTTCAGCGCCACCGGCATCGACCCCGCATCAACGGGCGTTCCCTTTGCCGGAACCAGCGTGACATCGCCCGCCTGTCCGGTCTCGTGCAGGGTGACCATCACCTTGCGGACAAAGGGGGATGTGGGGGAATGAAACAGGCGCATCGGCATCCTCGGCTGGAACAGGGAAAGCTTAAGCCATCCTGAACCGGATTGAAACGGGCTGCTGAACCAACTAGATAACAGACCAGTCAGTGGAGGGTGCCATGCGTCATGTGGGGGCGTTTGAGGCGAAGACGCATCTGTCGGAGCTGCTCGCCGCCGTAGAGGCGGGCGAGTCCATCACAATCACCCGGCGCGGCAAGGCGGTTGCGGTGCTTTCGCCGGTGCAGGGCAAGGACCTGTCCAGAACGGATCAGATCAACGCATTTCGCGCGTTGCGGGACAGGCTGAACCTCGACTGGACCACAGAAGAAATCCTGAGTGCCCGTGATGAGGGACGTCGTTGACCCTGATCACCGATGCATCGGCCGTCGCGGCCTGGCTGATGCCGGACGAAGCGGGATATGACCTGGTCGAACTTGCCCGGCAGCATGATGACTTCATCGCCCCGATGCTGCTTTGGATCGAGTTGCGAAACATTCTGCTGGTCGCAGAACGCCGAAAGCGCCTGAAAGCCGGGGAAGCCGAAAACGCTTTGGCGGCATTGGCACAGCTGGGCATTGCCCTTGATGCAGACCCTTCCAGCGCGGACGTCTTGCGACTTGCCCGCAGCCACAGCCTGTCCGGCCATGATGCCCGTTTTCCTGAACTTGCCCTGCGCAGGTCGGGGGCTCTTGCAACCGGTGATGCTGCTCTTGTCCGGGCCGCGCAGGCCGAAGGCGTGACCGTCGTCTGACCGTCTGACCTTACCCGGCCTGCCGCATCAGGCGGGCCAGTGCGGTTGTGTCCGGCTCGCCGCCCCGCGCCTCCAGCGCATCGGCGGCGGCAAGGCGCGCCTCTGCCGGTTTGTTCTGGTTCAGCTTCCAGGTGCCGTCGATGCCCGTAAGGGTCAGGCGGAAGGGCAGGATCATGCGCATCATCCGGTCCATCACGCCATCGGTCATCTTTTGCGATACCCAGGGCGTCTTGGGCAGAAGGCCGGCCTCGAACCGGGCCGAAAGCGCATCGGCATGGTCGCGCAGCGTTTCCACCGGAAGGGGCGAAAGGGTGCCGCGCAGATGGACGGCAACGTAATTCCAAGTGGGAACCTGATCTTCGATGCCATACCAGTCAGGAGAGATATAGGCATCGGGGCCGGAAACGGCGATCAGCGCAGGCGCAGGCAGCGCAACGCGGGCAATCGCATTCGACCGGGCAAGGTGCAACTCCGCCACGGTACCGTCGGCCGGGATGAGAAAGGGCACATGCGCGGCCAGCGGGCCGTCGGTGCCGTTCACCGTCAGAATGCCAAAGCCGCGCGCCCGAGCAAAGGCAAGATTGCGCGCCTCGGGCGTCTGGCGGAAGGCAGGGTTCGGGTGCATCGCGCGGTCCAACAACAAGGGCCGCCGGGGGTTCCCACGGCGGCCCGCCCGGAACATCCGGCGTGCCTGTGCCTCAGCCCTGGCGGGCCTTGTAGCGCTTCTGCGTCTTGTTGATCACATAGACGCGGCCCTTGCGGCGCACGATCTGGCAATCGCGATGCCGCGTCTTCAGCGAGCGGAGCGAATTTGCAACCTTCATCGTACGTCTCCTTGCGTCGCGGCGCGTCCGCGCCGGAATAACCCTGTGCCGCGCAGCATGGCGGCGATCCATGGTGGGCGGTACTGGGATCGAACCAGTGGCCACTACGATGTCAACGTAGTGCTCTACCGCTGAGCTAACCGCCCACGCCGATCAGCCCGCCGATCCTTTCCCGGCCTGCACCTAAAGAAAAGGACGCGGGCGGTACCGCGTCGGTCAGCGGTCTATAAAAGGAGTCGGTGGGCTGTTCAAGAGCTTTCGGTGCGGCAGGAAACAGCGCTATATTTGCGGCATGCAAGCACCCGTCCCGTCCCCCGCCTTCAGCCTGTTCCGCCCCGGCCGCCGCGATACGCCGGTGATCTTCTCGTCCCCGCACAGCGGAAAAGACTATCCTGCCGCGCTGTTGCTGCGCAGCCCGCTGGATGAACAGGCGATCCGGTCGTCTGAAGACGCCTTTGTGGACGAGCTTTTCGCCAGGGCACCGCTGTGGGGCGCGCCGCTGATCGCAGCCCGCGCGCCGCGCGCCTATATCGACCTGAACCGGGCCGCGGACGAGCTGGACCCCGCCCTGATCGAGGGCGTTGTCCGCGCGCCGCACAATCCGCGCGTCAGCTCCGGACTGGGCGTGATTCCGCGCGTCGTGGCCAACGGACGGGCGATCTACAGCGGAAAAATCCCCCTGCGCGAGGCGCAGATGCGGATCGATACCCTGTGGCACCCCTACCATCAGGCCCTGCGGACCCTGATCGGCGAAAGCATGGAGATGTTCGGCCAGGCGGTGCTGATCGACTGCCATTCCATGCCGCACGAGGCGATCGAGGCCCATGCCCGCCCCGGCCAGCCCCGGCCCGAAGTGGTTCTGGGCGACCGCTTCGGGGCGGCAGCGGGCCGCGAGGTGATGGAACTGGTCGAATCCGCCTTTCTGGAGGCCGGCCTGCGGGTGGCGCGCAACGCCCCCTTCGCCGGGGCCTATATCGCCCAGGCCTATGGCCGCCCGTCGCGCTGCCAGCATGTGGTGCAGATCGAGATCGACCGCGCGCTCTATATGGACGAGGCGCGGATTCAGCGGCGTCCGGATTTCGCCGAATTCGGGGCGCTGATGACTGGGGTAATCTCGCGGCTTTCGGGATTCGGGCGGCGAAGCCTGCCGCTGGCCGCCGAATAGCTCAGCGCAGGGCGCGTCCCTTGATGATGGCATCCTTGCCAAATCGGGCGCGTATGGCATCGGTGGCGCGTTCGGCGGCGCGGCGGGCGGCCGCCTGCGGGTCCAGCAGGTCTGACATTCGGTCGGCATCCCCTGCCGCCGTCAGGTCCGAAAGGCCGACGCCGATCAGGCGGAACGGGCCGGGGTCGCGCGCCGCATCGTGCAGCGCGCGGGCCTCGCGGTACAGCCGGTCGGCGGTATGTGTGGGGTCGGGCAGGCTGTGGCGGCGCGTGACGATGCGGAAATCGGCCCGCTTCAGCTTCAGCGTGATGGTGCGCCCGGCCAGGTCCTTGGCCTTGGCCCGGTCCGACACCCGTTCGGCCAGCCGCCACAGATGGCCGTCCAGAACGCCGGGGTCAGAGGTGTCTTCATCAAAGGTGGTTTCGGCTGAGATTGACTTCATCCGCTCATCCCGCTTGACCGGGCGGGTATCCTCACCCCGCGCCAGATGGAACAGACGGTCGCCCATGCTGCCAAAGCGCGCCTGCAAATCGCGCCGGTCCCAGCGCAGCAGATCGGCAATGGTGCGGATGCCTGCGGCGGCCAGCGCCGCCTGCCCCGCCTCGCCCACGCCCCAGATGATGCGCACCGGCTTCGGGTGCAGGAAATCGGCCGTGTCGGCCCGCCCGATCACCGAAAAGCCGCGCGGCTTGTCGATGTCAGACGCGATCTTTGCCAGGAACTTGTTATGCGACAGGCCGATGGACCCTGTTATGCCCAAGCCCTCTTCCATCTGCCTGACCAGTCGCGCCAGCAGGACGGCAGGGGGCGCGCCATGCAGGCGCCCGGTGCCGGTCAGGTCCAGAAAGGCCTCGTCCAGCGACAGCGGTTCGATGGCGGGTGTCAGCCGTTCCATCAGGGCACGGATCTGGCGCGAAACCCCGGCGTAAACGGACATGCGGGGTTTCACGACCACCGCCTGGGGGCACAGCTTCAGCGCCTGGAACATCGGCATGGCAGAGCGTACGCCGCTGATCCGCGCTATGTAGCAGCAGGTCGAGACCACGCCCCGCGTGCCGCCCCCCACGATGACCGGCTGGTCGCGCAGGGCCGGATTGTCGCGCTTTTCGACACTGGCGTAGAAGGCATCGCAATCCATATGGGCAATCGCCAGCGTCTCAAGTTCCGCATGGGCAACAAGGCGCGGGCTGCGGCAGGCCGGGCAGCGGGGGCCGCCGGAAAACCGGGTCAGACAGTTGCGGCACAGCGCGGGCATACATCACACCTAGCACGGGTCAGCGGCGGGTGGAAACGCCGCCCGCAGCCCGGCGCAAAAGGCGCAGACCCCGGCAAGGTGCTGCGATCCTTCGGTTCATGTGCGGCTGTTGTCTGCTTGGCCGTTGTCTGATCGGGGCAGAGAAGGATAGATGGCGCTGCGCACCGGCAGCTCCGGCAGACGGGTGAACCTGCCCGGGCCCCCTGGCCGCCGCGCCGCACGACGCTGGAAGGAACGCGCCATGACGGTCGAACAGGTTGAAACGCTGGTCATCGGCGGGGGGCAGGCCGGTGTCGCGATGAGCGAACATCTGGGCCGACAGGGCCTGCCGCATCTGGTCGTCGAACGGCACCGGATTGCCCAGCGCTGGCGGACAGAACGCTGGGACTCGCTGGTGGCCAACGGCCCGGCCTGGCATGACCGGTTCCCCGGACTGGAATTCGCGGGCATCGACCCTGACAGTTTTGCCGGCAAGGAAGCGATTGTCGACTATTTCGTCACCTATGCGCGCCAGATCAACGCCCCGATCCGGGAAGGGGTCGAGGTGCTTTCCCTGGCACAGGGCACCGATGGCGCCGGTTTTGTCGCCGAAACCCCGCAGGGGCGGATCGAGGCGGCCAATGTGGTTGTTGCGACGGGGCCGTTCCAGTGCCCGATCCTGCCCGATGTGGTGCCGCAGGCGACCGGTATCGCGCAGATGCATTCCGCAGCCTACCGCAACCCCGGCCAGCTGCCCGAGGGTGCGGTGCTGGTCGTGGGGGCCGGTTCTTCGGGATCGCAGATCGCGGACGAACTGCTGCGGGCAGGCAAGCGCGTGTATCTGTCCGTCGGCCCGCATGACCGCCCGCCGCGGCGTTATCGCGGCAAGGATTTCGTCTGGTGGCTGGGGGCGCTGGGCTATTGGGATGCAAAGGCCCGCGCGCCGGGCATGGAACATGTTACAATTGCCGTCAGCGGGGCAAACGGCGGGGATGTGGTGGATTTCCGCCGGTTTGCGGCGCGCGGCATGACGTTGCTTGGCCGCGCGGGCCGCTTTTCCGACGGGGTGCTTCACTTTGCCCCCGATCTGGCCCGGAACATCGCCAACGGGGATACAAACTACCTGACCGTGCTGCAGGAAGCCGATGCCTTTGTCGCCCGGAACGGGCTGGACCTTCCGCCGGACCCGGATGCGCACCTGATCGGCCCCGATCCGGACTGCGTGAGCAACCCGATCCTGTCCCTGTCCCTGGCCGGTGCCGGGATCAGCGCCATCATCTGGGCCACGGGATATGCGCTGGATTACGGCTGGGTGAAGGTGGATGCCTTTGACGAAACGGGGCGTCCGGCGCATCAGCGCGGCGTAACCGATGTGCCGGGGCTGTATTTTCTGGGCCTGCCCTGGCTGTCGCGGCGCGCCTCGCCCTTCATCTGGGGGGTCTGGCATGATGCCGATTACCTAGCGCAGCATATCGCCGCGCGGCGCTGACAGAAACACCGCCCCACGCCCGACGGCGACGGGGTCCGGGCGAACGCGCAAAGGCCCGGCCTGCGCAACGCCCGTCAGGACCGCGCCCGGACACGGGCGAACCAGCGCCCCGTCCTGCGGTCACTTCGGCGCGAAGATCCGGTAATAGGCCCAGTCGGGCAGAAACTGCGACAGGCGGAACAGCCAGGAAAAAACCGTCGGGAAGCTGACCTTGAAGCGGTTGGTCTGCATGTGGCGGAACATGTGATCGGCCGCTTCGGCCGGTTCCATCAGGAAGGGCATGGTGAAGCTGTTCTTGTCGGTCAGCCGGGTGCGGATGAAGCCGGGGTTCGCCACCTGAACCACGATGCCGCTGCCGCGCAGATCGGCCTGCATGGATTCCGCCAGGGCCATGACCCCGGCCTTGCTGGCACCATAGCCGATGGCACCGGGCAGCCCGCGAAAGCCCGAAAGACTGCCGGTGATCACCACATGGCCCGTTCCGCGCGCCACCATGGCGGGCAGGGCCGCGCCAATGACCCGGGCACAGCCGGTGAAATTCACATCGCACATGGTTTCAACCTGATCGGCGTTCCAGTCCTGGGCGGCCATCGGCCAGTAGAGGCCAGCCAGAAAGACCACGCCATCGATCTGCCCCGCCGCAGCGGCGGCCGCACGGACAGAGGCGGTATCGGCGACATCCACCGGCACGGCCATTGAAGGCCCCGGAAGGGTCGCTGCCACCTCGGCCAGCCTGTCTGCGCTGCGGGCGGACAGGATCACCTCGGCCCCGGCGGCGCTCAGCCGTTCGGCCAGGGCGCGCCCCAGCCCCTCGCTGGCACCGACCAGCCAGTAGCGCTTGCCACGAAACTCCCTCATGCGTCTTTCTTCCGCATCGTGGCCACCAGTTCCGCCACCTTGATCCCGAACTTGCTGAACTGGCTGCGGTTCATGATCGTGCCGTTTTCCATCAGGTACATCCAGTCTGTCACCTTCAGCACATGCCCCCCCGCCTCGGGCCGCAGACGCAGGCGGTAGGTCAACTGCACGCCCGCGCCTTCGGCCCGGCCATGGCCTTCGCCCACCACATCCGGCGCCGTGGCCCTGACGGCCCCGTCATTGCCCAGCGTCAGGGTCCATTCCCGGTTCTGCACCGCGCCGCTGTCATAGCGGAAGGTTTCGGTCATCACGCCGACGTTGCCATCCCAGCGTGCGTCGAAATCCGCCACGAAGCGCGACGAAACACGCCCCATGGGGCCGTAGATCACCCCTTCGCACTGGATGGGTCCGTTCAGGTATCGCCGCAGATCAAAGTGCGGCAAGGTGGCGGCATAATCGCGCGGCCTCTGGGCACGGAAGCCCATCATCCGCCCATGCAGGGCCACCAAGCCAAGCATGAGGCACATGCCAAGCAACAGCGAAAGGATCGTGGGCATGTCAGTTCTCCGGAATGGGGGTGACGAGCAGAAGCCCGATCGCCACAAGTTTCAGGACACAGGGAATGATGGCGTAAAGGACGGTAAGCAGCACAAGCGCGCCTTCGGGGTTTACCCCGCCCGAGACGAACCCCTTCGCCTCCAGCAGCGGCAACAGGGTTCCGGCGGCAATCGCCAGGGTCAGCTTGGTGACAAAGGACCACAGGCCAAACCCGGCCCCGGCCCCGGGTGCGATCACCGACAGGCGGCGGGCAAAGATCGCCGGAAGCAGCGTCATGTCGGCCCCAAGGGCCGCCCCCGACGCCGCGCAGATTGCAGCAAAGACCAGCACATCGCCCGCACCCAGGGTGGCAGCACAGGCAAAGGACAGCACCGCCAGCAGCATGCCCGCCAGCAGGACCGGCTTTTCCCCGTAGCGGGCTGCCAGCCTGCTCCATGCCGGGGTGGACGCCGCCGCCGACAGGAAGAACAGCAGCAGCAGCGGGCCTTCGCTTCCCCGGGAATCCAGACGGCTTTCGACGAAGAACAGGAACAGTGTCGATGTCACCGCGACCGGTGTTGCATTCACAAGTGCCAGCAGCAGCAGACGCCGCGCCAGCCCGTCCGACAGCACATCGCGCAGCGCAACTTCGGCCGGGGGGCGGGCCGTGACCGCTGCCTGCCCCCATTCACGCCGCATCGCCCAAGCGGCAACCAGCGCCACCACGGCAAAGCCGATCGCAAAGCCGGTGAAAGGGGTATCGGTGACGGATGCAAGGGCCACCGGGGCCACGGCCGCCAGCGACACACCCAGCAGGGCACCGCCTTCGCGCCAGCCCGCCAGCCGCAGATGGCCCTGCGGCCCAAGCCCGGCCGCCTTGCGCACGCCTTCGGCATAGAACGAGATCGACAGGAAACTGAAGGCGGAAAACAGCACAATCAGCGTGATTGCAAACCACCACAGCGGGGCCAGGGGCGGGGGCACGGCAAACAGCGCCACCATTGCCGCCGCCATGCCCAGCACGCACAGGGCCACCAGCCGCCCGCGCTGCCTTTCATGGCGTTCCGACAGCCAGCCCAGCAGCGGGTCCTGCGCCACGTCAATCAGCCGCAGCAGCACCAGGACACCGCCAAGGGCAGCCAGACCCACGCCATATTCATCGACATAGAATTTCGGCGCATGGATGTAGATCGGCAGACCGGCTGCCGCGATCAGCCCCGCAAACAGCGCCCAGGCCCCAAGGCGCGGGGCAGCATCTGTCTGCGTCAGGGTCAGGGAATTCATCGGCTCACCTCCTCTGCCGGCGGGGCCGGGCGGTGACGAAAACCGGCACCTTTCCAGTAAAGCCTTGCCGCCTGCCAGTAGATCAGCGCCAGCACCCGGCGCGAGCCGAAGGGCCGCCGCAGGCAGGCCCGCAGGATGCCGCCGTTTGTCAGCGGCACCCTGCGCCCGGTCAGCGTCGCGATCAGCCCGCCCTGTCCCGCCGTGTAGTCGATCCAGATGCCGATGCGGTCGCTGCGGATGTCAAAGCGGAACGCATAGCCGCCCTCGACGGGCTGAAACGGCGAGACGTGAAAGATCTTGGTTGCCTGGACCGTATCTTCGCGCCCCAAAGGGGCCAGATCGGGGCGGTGGCACAGATAGGAATGGCGGTCGCCATAGGTGTTCGAGACTTCGGCGATGACCACGCGCAGCGCGCCCGCACCGTCATGGCACAGCCAGAACGACACCGGGTTGAAGACATGGCCCAGAACGCGGGGCTGCGCCAGAAGCTGGATGCTGTCTGCCCCCGGCAGGCCATGCGCCGCCAGCACCTCGCGCACCCAGGCAACGCCGCGCCCCTGGCCCGGCAGACCGCCATGGTCGGTGTCGTGCAGCGAGGTGACGTTGCGGCCATTGCGCGAAAACAGCGAAGGTCCGCCTGCTGTCGCCGGGTCCAGAAGAATGTAATCCACGCCATAGCGGAAGGCATTCGTCACGGCCCCCTTGCGGCCATGGAACGTCTCGCCCCTTATGTGGTCCACCCCTGTCATGCGGCCAGCAGGCTTTGCCGCGCGCGCATCGCCCCGACCACGTCAAGGGCGCTGGCAAAGCCGTCTTCGTGAAATCCGTTGCGCATCCAGGCCCCGCAGAACCAGGTGTCATGCGCGCCGTTCATCCGGCGCAGCCGGTCCTGTGCCCGGAACGCCCCCATGTCATAGACAGGGTGCCGGAAGGTCACCGTATCGTGGATCAGATCCTCGCGGATCGGCTTGTTCGAATTCAGCGTGACAAACAGCGGGTCGTCCTGCGGGATCGGTTGCAGCGAATTCATCCAGTAGGTCAGATCGATCCGGTCCGGTTTCGCCCCGGCAGGCTCGACATAGACCCAGGATGCCCAGGCCAGCTTGCGTTTCGGCATCACCGACGGATCGGAATGCAGAACCGCCTCATTCGGCTGATAGCGCACGGCAGACAGTGCGGAGCGTTCTTCGGGCGTTGCATCGGACAGAAGGCGCAGCGTGTCGTCGGCATGGCTGGCCAGAACGATGTCGTCAAACATCTCCCACTCGCCCCCGGTCACGCGCACCGCAGGCCCTCCGGCACCCCGGCGCACCCCCGCGACCGGCCTGCCCAGCCGCAGGTCAACGCCCTGGCCCACCAGAGCGGCCTGCAGGCGGCGCACATATTCGACAGAGCCGCCCTTGACCGTGTACCACTGATGCTGACCATAATATCCCAGCAGCGCGTGGTTGCGGAAAAACCGGATCAGCGGCTGCGCCGGAAAGTCCATCATGCCTGCGGTCGGGGTCGACCAGATCGCCCCCGAAAGCGGCAAAAGGTAATGGTCGCGGAACCACTCTCCGGTCCCGAGCTGATCAAGAAAATCCCCAAGGGTGATGCCATCATCCTGCGCCATGGCCGACGCCTTTGCGTTGAAGCGCGTGATGTCGCGCAGCATCGCAAGAAAGCGCGGGTTCACCAGGTTGCGCCGCTGCGCGAACAGGGCATCAAAGCTGGCCAGCCCGTATTCCAGCCGGCCGCCGCGCAGCGACGCGCCAAAGCTCATGTTGCTTGGAACGGTCGGAACGCCAAGCTGTTCAAACAGGGCAACGAGATTGGGATAGTTGACGCGGTTGTAGACAATAAACCCGGTATCCACCGGCTGATCGCCGCGCTTTCCTGCCATGACGGTGCGTGCGTGCCCCCCCAGGCGACCTTCGGCTTCGAACAGGACGACCGCGTTGTCACGCGCAAGAAGATAGGCGGCGGCCATGCCCGATATGCCGCCTCCGATCACCGCGATGCGCCGCGGTGCAGCAGTAAGCCGTTCGAATGGCATGAGTGGATCGCCCCTATGATTGCCGTCTTTGCACTGGTTACGGCGCGGCCGGTGAATCGGATCAGAAAGCATCGCCGGCAGGCTTCGTGCGATTTTCCCGCAAATCGGGTGATCCGGCGGCAGCCTTTCCGCGTATTGTCATCATGTCGCTGGATAGCTTGCTATTGGAAAATATGGATGCGCAGGTCGGCGGGCAGCATTATGCTGCGCGCACAGGCCTGCATCGTCTTGCGGGTTCCAAGGGACATGGAAGAATGACGCCGGAAACCGAACAGGACTGGGCCGCACTTCTGCTTCGGGTCCGCGACGATGCAGACAGGGGGGCCTTCGCGCTTCTGTTCCGGCACTTCGCCCCAAGGATCAAGGCCTTCCTGCGGAAATCCGGTGCCAACGAACCTTTGGCGGAAGAATGTGCGCAAGAGGTGATGGCGACGATCTGGCACAAGGCGCATATGTTCGATCCCACGCGGGCCAGCGTTGCAACCTGGGTGTTCACGATCGCGCGCAACCGGCGGATAGACGCGCTGCGCAAATCCCGTCGGCCCGAGCCTGAGGAACTGCCCTGGGGGCCGGAACCGGAACCCGATCAGGCCGATGCGATGGTGCTGCAACAGGAAAGCCGCCGTCTGGGCGAGGCTTTGGCGCAGTTGCCCGAAAAACAGCGGTCCCTGATCGAGCGGGCCTATTTCGGCGATTTGTCGCACAGCGAAATTGCCGCAGAGACCGGTCTGCCCCTTGGCACGATAAAATCGCGTATCAGATTGGCGCTGGAACGGCTGCGCCACCAGATGAGTTGAAAGCACGAATATGACGATCCGCCACCACCTTTCCGATCCTTTGCTCATGGCCTATTCTGCAGGCCAGTTGCCAGAGGCGTTCAGCCTTGTCGTGGCAACGCATGTGTCGCTTTGTGACGACTGCCGGGCGCGCCTTCTGGCGTTCGATGCCATCGGCGGCGCGCTTATCGAAGATGCTGACCAGGCGCGCATGGCCGAAGACAGCTTTGAAGCGACCATGGCGCGCATCACCGGCCTGCCGCAGGCGGAACCTGTCCGGGCATCGCGCATCCCGGGCAGCGTGTTTCCCGCGCCGCTGCGCGACTGGGCAGGAGGCGATCTTTCGGCGGTCCGGTGGCGGTTCGTGGGCATGGGGGTGCGCCAGGCCATCCTGAAGACCGACCACGGCGCGACCGCGCGGCTTCTGCACATTCCGGCCGGTCAGGCCGTGCCGGATCATGGCCATCGCGGCTTGGAACTGACCCTGGTTCTGCAGGGTGCCTTCCGTGACACCGAAGACCGCTTCGGACCCGGCGACGTTGAAATCGCCACGGAAGAGCTGGACCACACGCCGGTTGCCGAACCGGGCGCAGACTGCATCTGCCTGGTGGCCACCGATGCGCCGCTGCGCTTCAACCGGCTGATCCCCCGGATCGCGCAGCCGTTTCTGCGCATCTGACAGGCTGCTGAAAACGCGGCCCGCCCGCATGCCGGGCGGAAAAACCATCCTGATCCATCGCAAAGGCGGCGTGCCCTTCCGGGCGGATCAGGAAAGGCACCGCGTTTGCCGCCCGATGTCTGACCAGGGTCGCAGAAGGACCCGTCACGCAGGCGCAACAGGGGCCAGCCTGCTGCACGCGCGGCGCAAGGCAGGGGCGATGACCCCGGCAGGACCGCGCGGGGCACGCAGGTGGGCGGTTTTTCTGCTGTGCGGTCAGGCGGCCCCTGCGGTGGGCAGTTTCCGCAACCCTGTCAATGCAGGCGGCGCACGGCGATGACGGCTCCCGCCCCGTCAATCCGTGCAGAGGTTTCGGTGATGACAAGATCATGGCGCTGCACCGGCATGCCATTGACGACCAGGGCGGCCAGGGCAAGAAGGTAAAGCGTGCCGCCCGCAGGCAGTTCGACGGGCACCTGCAAGACGGTGACGGTCGGGCGCGGCAGGCTGCGCGCCGTCATGACGTTGAAATCCACCGATGGACGGCCGCCGGTGCCTTCCGCGCATAATGCCAGATCACCAGGAAAGAAGACCGGCACAAACGGCGCGCAGACCAGCGACAGCCCTTCGCCTGTCAGCCGGAAGCCGGGCCCGGACAGGACCGTCAGGGCCCGCTCGATCCCCGCAAGGCCCGAGAACGGACCATCCCCGGTCACGCTGGCCATCGACAGACGGAACCGCAGCCCCTGCGGGCCATCTTCGCGCAGCACCTCCACCGTTGTCCCGCGCCCGTTTGCCCAGGGCATGGGTCTGTAACCGGCGGCGGCAAGATGCCTCATTCCGCCGCACCCTTCGGTGCCAGCGGCACAGGAACCGGGTCATCCCGCGCAGGTGCCAGATCCTCGAAGTCGAAATTGTCCAGCCGCCGCGCCCGCCGCGCCGCCTTGTCGGAAGAAATGCGGATCTCGGCAATATCCTTGGCGGCCAGGCCAAAATGCCGGTCCAGATTTTCCACCCGCAGGCCCAGCCGTTCCACGTCGCGGTAAAGTTCCGAAAGCTCGCGGCGGATCGCCCCGGCATGCTCGCGCATCCGCGCGTCCTTCAGGACGGCCCGCATGGTGTTGAGCGTGGCCATGCAGGTGGTGGGCGACACGATCCAGACCTTGGCGGCAAAGCCTTCGCGCACAACCTCGGGGTAGTTCGCGTGCAGCTCGGCATAGACCGCTTCCGACGGCAGGAACATCAGCGCGCCATCGGCGGTTTCGCCATCCAGGATATAGCGCTCCGCAATGGCGCGGATATGGGCGCGCACGGCCATGCGCATGCCCCGCGCGGCTTCGGTCAGCGCGGCCGGGGTTTCGGCGCGCCGCAGCGCCTCATAGGCATCGAGCGGGAATTTTGAATCGACCACGATGGGGCCGGGCGGATTGGGAAGGTGGATCAGGCAATCTGCCCGCCGCCCGTTGGAAAGCGTGGCCTGCATCGTATAGGCATCGGGCGGCAGCACCTTGCGGACCAGATCGTTCAGTTGGATTTCCCCGAAGGCCCCGCGTGTCTGCTTGTTGGAAAGGATGTCCTGCAGCGTCAGCACATTGCCCGACAGCTTTTCGATATTGGCCTGGGCCTTGTCGATGGTTTCCAGCCGCTGCTGCAATTCGCCCAGCGACCGCGCCGTGCGGGTTGCGGTGCCGGTCAGCGCATCGGCCATGCCCGCCTGCACCTCGGCCAGGCGGCGTTCCATCAGCTCCAGCATGGCGGTCTGGCTGACCGCCTGCGTTTCGGACAGATGCGAAAGCCCGCCCGTCAGGCGTTCCTGTCCTTCGGCCAGGCCCTGCACGCGCTGGCTCATCCAGCCCAGTTCGCGCAGCATCGGTTCGGCCATGCGCCCCGCCCGCCCTGCGGCGCGCAGGGTCAGCAGCAGGATCAGCAGCACACAGGCGGCGGCACCTGCGGCGGCCCACAGCGGGTCCACCCCGTCTGGCAGCGCAAGGGTCATGTCCGCCCGAACAGCCGTTCGATATCGGCCAGCCTCAGTTCCACATAGGTCGGTCGCCCGTGGTTGCACTGCCCGGAATGGGGTGTGGCCTCCATCTCGCGCAGCAGGGCATTCATTTCTTCGGCACGCATCTGGCGGCCGGACCTGACCGATCCGTGGCAGGCCATGCGGCTGAGCACGGCATCGATCTTTGCCTGCACCAGACCGCTGTCGCCCATGTCGGACAGTTCATCCAGCACATCCAGGATCAGCCGCCGCGCGTCCACCTGCCCCAGAATCGCGGGCACCTCGCGCACTGCAACCGCGCCCCGGCCAAAGGGCTCTGCCGTCAGGCCCAGCTTCTGCAGGTCTGGCGCCACCTCCAGCAGGCGCGCCGCATCGGCATCGGACATTTCCACGATGACGGGAATCAGCAGCGACTGCGCCGCAATGCCCTGCCCGGCGCGCTGGCGCTTCAGCCGTTCATAGACCAGCCGTTCATGCGCGGCATGCTGATCGACGATCACGATGCCCCGTTCGGTCTGGGCGATGATGTAGTTTTCATGCACCTGTGCCTGGGCCGCGCCCAAAGGCAGGGTCTCGGCACCAACCTGCGCCTCTGCCGGTTCGATCCGGGCCGAGCGGGCTTCGGCAAAACCCGGCACTGCGGGCAAAGGGGACTGAAGCTGAAAGGCCCGCCTCAGTGCGGGGGCCGGGGCGCGTTCCATCCGGTAGATGCGCGGCGTATCCGGCCGCAGCGCCGCCAGTGTTGCGGCCCCGAGGGTGGACGACGCCCGCCGCGCCCCGTCAGCCAGCGTCTGACGCAGGCCGCTGACGATCAGCCCGCGCGCCAGGCCCGGCTCGCGGAAGCGGACTTCGGATTTCGCCGGATGCACGTTCACGTCGACCCGCTGCGGGTCACAGTCCAGCCGCAGCACGGCCGCAGGGTGCCGGTCGCGGCTGAGGACGTCGAAATAGGCGGCCCTGAGGGCACCGAACAGCAGGCGGTCCAGAACGGGGCGGCCATTGACGAACAGGAACTGCGCCACCGAAGACCCGCGCGAATAGGTGGGCAGTGCCGCATAGCCCGACAGGCGCATGCCGTCCTGATCTGCCTCGACCCGCAGGGCATTGTCGGCAAAATCGGCACCCAGAACACGGGCGCTGCGCCCAAGAAGGGCATCGAACAGATCGCCGGGTTCCGGATCGGCGCGGAACATCACCCGCCCTTCGCCGCCGCCCGACACATCGCGCAGCGTAAAGCCCGCGAGGGGCTGCGCCAGGGCCAGCCTGCGGATGACATCGGCAATCGCCTGGGCTTCTGCACGGTCGCTGCGCAGGAACTTCAGCCGCGCCGGGGTGGCATAGAACAGATCGCGCAGTTCGACAACCGTGCCCTGCGTCAGCGCGGCGGGCCGCACCCCTTCGATGCGCCCGCCGCTGACCGACATCGAGGCGGCCTCTTCCCCCGCGACGCGCGAGGTGACGCAAAGCCGCCCCACCGCCCCAAGCGAGGGCAGCGCCTCGCCCCGGAAGCCAAAGCTGGATATGGCCAGCAGGTCCGAACCGTCGATCTTGGATGTGGCATGGCGCGACAGCGCCAGCGGCAGATCGGCCGCCGTCATGCCGCAACCGTCATCCGTGACGCGGATCAGGGTCTTGCCGCCATCGGCATAGTCCACCGTGATCCGCCCGGCCCCGGCATCGATCGCGTTTTCGGCCAGTTCCTTGACCGCAGAGGCGGGCCGTTCCACCACCTCGCCCGCCGCGATGCGGTTGATCGCGGCTTCGTCAAGCTGGCGAATGACCGGGCGAGATGGGCTTATCTTGGGGCTGTGCAGGACCATGCCCCAATCTGTAGCAGGGTCCGGCAGATTCGGCCACCCTTTCGGATGGGTCATATCGCCGGGTGCTGAAGACGCGCCCCGGTACCTCGCTGGCGCTGGCCGGGGGCTTTGGCCCCCGGCTGCCAGGTGGCAGTGTGGCGCTGTGGCAGGGGCGATGGCCCCTGCCATTGCAGCGGTGAAAGTGCTTTCGCCAGTGCGGGCGGGAACAGGAAACGCATGGCGTTTCCCCGCCCGTACGGGACGGTGCCCTGTAGACCGGCAGGTTCAGGCACCCCGAAAGGCCAGCGCCCGGCCCGGCGGGGGCGAAGCGCCCGCCAGGGGCGGGTCGGGCGCTGGCCGGGGGCTGTGGCCCCCGTCTGGTCAAGGATCAGCGTCGCGCTGTGGCAGGGGCGATGGCCCCTGCCATTTGAGCGGTGAAACTGCTTTCGTCAATCCAGGCGGGGCCAGGAAACGCACCGCGCTTCCCCCGTCCGCGCAGGACGGTGCCCTGTAGATCGGTCGGTCCAGGAACACCGCAGGCCAGCGCCCGACCCGGCGGGCGGGAGGCGCCCGCCGGTGGCGGGTCGGGCGCTGGCCGGGGGCTTTG
>JADCEL010000085.1 GCA_020250125.1 Rhodobacter sp. | reverse complement strand
TTGGCCAGCCGGGGGCCACAGCCCCCGGCCAGCGCCCGACCCGCCCCTGGCGGGCGCTTTGCACCCGCCGGGTCGGGCGCTGGACTGCCGTGTTCCTGAACCTGCCGGTCTGCAGGGCACCGTCCCGCGCGGGCGGGGAAACGCGCTGCGTTTCCTGTTCCCGCCCGGAGGGGCGAAAGCACTGTCACCGCTTCACTGGCAGGGGCCATCGCCCCTGCCACAGCGCTGCGCTGAACCCACACCGGCCGGGGGCCAAAGCCCCCGGCCAGCGCCCGCTCCCCCCGCTCCTTGCGGGCGCTGGCCTGTGTCGCGGCGGCGGGAACGGTCTTCATGCGGCGGTTGTCCCAGACCGGGCAGGGAAAGGCTGTGCGATTCCTCATCCGCCCGAAATGGCACCCCCCTGTCCCCGGACCGGGAAGATGTTCCCGCCCGGCAGGCGTGGGACATGCTTTTTCAGCACCCTGCCGGACCCTTGGCAAATCGCCGCGGGTGTTTGCCGACGCCGCCCTTGCATCCTGCCGCAATCCGGCGCGTGATCCTGCCCGGAGTGCTGCAATCTGCGCCGGTTGTCCTGCGGGTGCCACGACCGACCGGCAGGCAGACCTTGCCAGGCGCGCCGCAGGCCGCCGGATCGCGGCACCGCTGGGGTTCCTGTGGGGTGACATGACTTTCCCGCGCGCAGCGACGCTCCTGCCGGTAGGTGGCGCATCCGCGCGGATGATGGGACGGATGCTGCCTGCGACAGCGGGCATGTCGGGATGGGAGAAACCCCGCAGGCAGTGCAGGGTACCTTGCCACCCCTTGGGTCCCGCAAAATCCGCCCTTTCCTTTCTGCGCCGTTCCCCTTATACGCGCGCATCCGCCCCACAGGGCGGACACCTCCAAGGGCCCTGCTGGACGACATCCCGGCTGTGGCCATGACCCTTTGCAACAGGAGACCCCGATGTCGATCACCGTCGAAGAAAAAGCCCGCCTGATCACGGACTACGCGACCAAGGCAGGCGACACCGGTTCGCCGGAAGTGCAGGTTGCGATCCTGTCGTCGCGGATCGCCGCGCTGACTGAACATTTCAAGACCCACCGCAAGGACAACCATTCCCGCCGTGGGCTTCTGATGATGGTGGCACAGCGCCGCAAGTTGCTGGATTATCTGAAGAAAAAGGATGAGGCGCGCTATGCCGCGCTGATCGCACGTCTGGGCCTGCGGCGCTGAATCAGAGCCCTGTCCGGACGCCATGACGCCCGCGCCCGGAAGGCTGCGGGCGTTTTTTGTTGATCTTCTGCTTTCCGAATTCCGTTCCAGAAAGTGTACGTCTCTGGTACTCTCAACCTCAAACAAGAGAGAGTTGGCCCTAGTGTGGTACTTCGTCGCCGGTGCAGTCTTTAATGTGTTGGTTACGTTGTGGCGCATGAGACTGATAATCTTGCAGGGCGGCGCGCCCCATTGGGCGTCAGGGCTACTGTTCTCTGCTGCTATTGGCGCTGCGATCTATGGCACGATATTCTGGTTGATCAGCTTGGCCTTGTGACCTTGTTCATCCGGCCACTTCTACAGGTCCAACTTAGCCATGACGCGATCAAGTGCATTATTGGGCTTGACCGCGCCAAGTTCGCGGACGGCCACAATCGCACCGGATGGCCAAGGGCAGCAATCCTGATCGAACGCAGCGGATAGCGGCTATCATACCAACGGTTCGTTGATGTGACTCTGGGGGATTCCCAAGCGGTTCTTTTTCTGAATCTATAGCCTTCCATCAAGGGGGGGTGCGATGTCGGGGATCGAGATCACGCGACGGGATCTGACGGCGGGGGAGTTGCGCGGGGCGGCGGGGAAGAGCCGGGATGCCAAGGCGGCGCGCCGGATGCTGGCTTTGGCGCTGGTGTTGGAAGGGGTGGATCGGACGCGGGCAGCCGAGACCTGCGGAATGGACCGGCAGACCTTGCGCGACTGGGTGCACCGGTACAATGCCGAAGGTCTGGCGGGACTGTCCGACCGTTGGAAGGGAGTGCGGGTTCCACACCTTTCGCCTGCCCAGATGACGGAGCTCGGCGCTTGGGTCGAGGCTGGCCCGGACCCCGCGCGGGACGGGGTGGTGCGCTGGCGCAGGCAGGATCTGCAGCGCCGGATTGCCACCGCCTTCGGCATCGAGGTGCATGAGCGCACCGTCGGCAAGTATCTGGCGAGCCTTGGCTATCGCAGGCTCTCGGTGCGCCCGCAGCACCCGAAGAGCGATCCGGGCGCGCAGGCAGCGTTCAAAAAAACTTCCCCGAAGCGGTAGCGGCGGCGATCCCCGAGGCCGCGCGGGGCAGGCCGCTCGAACTCTGGTTTCAGGATGAAGCGCGCGTTGGCCAGCAGGGCACGCTCACCCGCGTCTGGGCCAGGCGCGGCGCCAGACCCCGCGCACCCCGCGATACCCGCTACCAATGGGCCTACATCTTCGGGGCCGTCTGCCCCGCACGCGGCGCTGCGGCAGGGCTGGTCCTGCCGACCGTCAACACCCAAGCGATGAACGCCCACCTCGCGGAAATCTCCCGCAGCGTCGCCCCCGGTGCCCATGCCGTCCTCGTCCTCGACGGCGCAGGCTGGCACGGATCGGCCGCCCTCGTTGTCCCCGACAACCTCTCCCTGCTGACCCTGCCCCCCTACAGTCCGGAACTGAACCCGGTCGAGAACGTCTGGCACTATCTACGCGCCAACTGGCTCGCCATCAGCGTCTTTGACAGCTACGACGCAATCCTCGACGCCTGCTGCACCGCATGGAACCGCTTCGCCAACGATCCCAAAACCGTAACCTCAATCACCGAACGATCATGGGCACAGGTCAGTTGAAAGGGCCGCTGGTATCAGTTGCATAGAACGAGCGTGTCAGCGACATGGTCGTAAACGTTGCATCGGGCAAGATGGTGTTCAATGAGACCGTTGAGTGGTTCGCGCGTTATCCGGTCCGCGGATAACTCGACAAAGCCTCCCCTTCACTTCCCCCCTCTTTTCCTGTAACGCCGCCGACATCTGCGACGTGCGGCCCTACCCCCGGTCACATGCGTGAGGATTGGGGGCCGCGGCAATGGGGCCGCCAGATTGATGGGCCGCAAGGCGCGGGCGTTTTCATGTTGGGATAACGGCTGTGGTTGCGGTCGCGCCCAATGACCAATACCTTTGGGCAAGGCTGGATGTCCCGGATCGGATCCTGAAGATGGCGAAAGCTCCTACCACAACGACGCAAGTCAACGGCGGTTTCATCAAGCGCGAGGGAAGCTCCGGCAAGTTTGTTGAAGTCCGGACCGACAAAGGGACATCGCGGTCAAGCGAAAAGACCGTTGCCGCCGCGAAGCTGGCCGCCGAGCTTGACCGGGACGCGCTTGCCAGACTGGCCAGGCGATAGGTGCACTATCGCCTGACCTTGGCCGATGCACTTGATGTACACGCGCAAGCTTTGGAATTCGGCGGCCGGCCCGGCATCCACAGCCTGCACATGATCGAGTCTGCTCTTGGACGGCCATACTTCGGGTATCATCGTTCCATCGCGCGAAAGGCCGCAGCGCTTTTGCACAGCATGGTGGGAAATCATGGCTTTGTAGACGCCAACAAGCGGACTGCATGGATGCTTGTAAGGGTCTTGCTTTACAGGAGCGGCTACGAACTGAAGCTTGATCACGGTACCAGGATCGACGACCTCGTGGTGTCGGTTGCTGACGGCACGATGACCTATGACGGGCTCGTGCTCTGGTTCCGGTCGAGGATCGCCCGCACCCGGCCCTGAAACGCCTTCCCTTCCCCCCCCTTTTCCTGTATCGCGCCCCTCATCTGCGACGTGCGGCCCAAACCCCCGGGCCCGTGCATCAGGATTGGGGGCGGCGGCAATGGGGCCGCCAGATGTGCGGGGCAATGGCCAGGGGGCCTGCCCCCGAGGAAACGGAACATGTTCAACGTTATCAGGAAATCAATCCAGTGGGGCGGCGAAACGCTGACACTGGAAACGGGAAAGATCGCGCGTCAGGCTGACGGCACCGTCATCGCCACGCTGGGCGAAACCAGTGTCATGGCCAACGTGACTTTTGCGAAATCAGCCAAGCCGGGGCAGGACTTTTTCCCGCTGACCGTGCACTATCAGGAAAAATACTATGCGGCCGGAAAGATCCCCGGCGGCTTCTTCAAGCGCGAAGCGCGGCCTTCGGAAAAGGAAACGCTGACCTCGCGGCTGATCGACCGGCCCTGCCGCCCGCTGTTCGTCGAAGGCTTCCGCAACGAAGTGCTGGTGATGGCAACCGTGCTCAGCCACGATCTGCACAACGAACCCGACATCGTCGCGATGATCGCGGCCTCTGCCGCCCTGACGGTTTCCGGGGTGCCCTTCATGGGCCCGATCGGTGCGGCGCGTGTCGGCTTTTCGAACGGTGCCTATGTGCTGAACCCGTCGGTCGATGACATGCAGAAGCTGCGCGGCAACCCCGAGCAGCGGCTGGACCTTGTCGTGGCCGGCACCAGAGACGCCGTGATGATGGTGGAATCCGAAGCTTATGAACTGTCCGAGGCCGAAATGCTGGGGGCCGTGAAATTCGGCCATGCCGCAATGCAGCCGGTGATCGACCTGATCATCGATCTCGCGGAAGTGGCGGCGAAAGAGCCGTTCGATTTCCAGGCCCCCGACTATTCGGCGCTGTACGCCAGGGTCAAGGCCGCGGGCGAGGCGCAGATGCGCGCCGCCTTTGCGATCCGCGACAAGCAGGAGCGTACCACGGCCATCGACGCCGCCGGGGCCGCCATCGTTGCCGCCCTGTCGGACGCGGACAGGGCCGACCACAACCTTGGGGCGGCGATCAAGAAGCTGGAAAGTTCGATCCTGCGCGGTGACATCATTTCGGGCGGCGCCCGGATTGACGGGCGCGACACCAGAACGGTGCGCCCGATCATCGGCGAAACCGGTATTCTGCCGCGCACCCATGGCTCTGCCCTGTTCACAAGGGGCGAGACCCAGGCGCTGGTGGTGACCACGCTGGGCACCGGCGAGGACGAGCAGATCATCGATGCCCTGCACGGCAATTCGCGCTCCAACTTCCTGCTGCACTACAACTTCCCGCCCTATTCGGTCGGGGAAGTGGGTCGTGTCGGCAGCCCCGGACGCCGTGAGATCGGCCATGGCAAGCTGGCCTGGCGGGCATTGCAGGCGGTTCTGCCGGCGGCAACCGACTTTCCCTATACCATCCGCGTCGTGTCCGAGATCACCGAATCCAATGGCTCGTCCTCGATGGCGTCGGTCTGCGGCGGATCACTGTCGATGATGGATGCGGGCGTGCCGCTGAAGGCACCGGTCGCGGGTGTGGCGATGGGTCTGATCCTGGAAGAGGACGGCCGCTATGCCGTGCTGACCGACATTCTGGGCGATGAAGACCACCTCGGCGACATGGACTTCAAGGTGGCGGGCACCCAGAACGGCATCACCAGCCTGCAGATGGACATCAAGGTTGCGGGCATTACCCCTGCGATCATGGAACAGGCGCTGGCACAGGCCAGGGACGGCCGTCTGCACATCCTGGGCGAGATGAACAAGGCGCTGTCGGCCCCGCAGGGCTTCAGCGAATATGCGCCCAAGATCGAAACGCTGACCATCCCCACCGACAAGATCCGCGAAGTGATCGGGTCTGGCGGCAAGGTGATCCGCGAGATTGTGGAAACCAGCGGTGCCAAGGTGGACATCAACGATGATGGCGTCATCAAGATTGCGTCCAGCGACGCGAACGCGATCAGGCGCGCCCATGACATGATCTGGTCGATCGTGGCAGAGCCGGAAGAAGGCAAGGTCTACACCGGCCGCGTCGTGAAACTGGTCGATTTCGGGGCCTTCGTGAACTTCTTCGGCAAGCGTGACGGTCTGGTCCACGTCTCTCAGATCACCGGCAAACGGCTGAGCCACCCGAACGAATACCTCAAGGAAGGCCAGGAAGTGAAGGTGAAGCTTCTGGGCTTTGACGACCGCGGCAAGGTCCGCCTTGGCATGAAGATGGTCGATCAGCAGACCGGGGCCGAGATCGTTGAAAAGGCCGAAACCGAGGCGTGACAGGCAACCTGCGCCTGGCAGCAAGGCCCCGGCGGAAATGCCGGGGCCGATGTCTTGCCTGCCGATGCCGTCAGGGGTGGATTGTCGGCAACAGAATATGTCGCCCTTGAGATCGGAAAGATGAACCCGAACCGATCATCAGGCGGTTGGGGTGACCACGGGCGGGGAGCCTGAAGAAAGGCCGAAACGCCCTTGAACGGGCGCTTTCCTGCGCAGGGCCCTGCGGCTTGCCCGGCAAACAGCCCGGTATGGTCGCAGGCCCGTTCCGGCCACCGGAATGGTGGACCCGCGTCAGGCTTTCTGCCTGTGGTTCAAATCGGAACCGCCATCCCGGACCGTCTTGGCAAGGCCTGAAGAAGACGTTCCATCGGTCCGAAATGCAGTCGATAGGTCGCTTTGGACAGGTAGGCGGAAATGATCCGCCGCAGGATTTCGGTCTCCCTCGCTTCGTCGAGAAACGCCTTGATATAGCGCTTGCCGTTCTGGGCGATCTCTTCGCAGGCATCGGGATGGGTCAGGCACCAGTCATAGACCTCTTCAATGTCCGAGAGGTCATCCTTGACCGGGACGTAATGCTCGAACGCGACCAGTTCGCCCTCGCAAGCCCAGCTTTCGCAGGTTGGGCGGGGCATCAAGACAGCCGAATTGGAGAACAGCATCCACTTCAGCCCCGTGGCCACGTCATTGCCCTCCAGCGACAGCAGGTATCTGGACTGCAACTGCTGCCGCAGATCAAGCGGCGGGCGCAGGCGGGCGCGAAGGGTGTCCAGCGGAATGTCCGAATTCGTGTCATCCACCTGCATGATTCCGCTGTATCCGATATCAATGTCTGTCCGGCGGGTGCCCAGAGTGGCAACGTGGAACCTGCTGGAACAGGCAGACCGGCCATCCCGGGATTTGAATTGTCCGGTCGTGACGCCCCGCCAGACCAGACGGTCAGCCTTGTCGCGAAACGGGATGTCGTGTTGTGCAACGGCGCGGACATCGCCCCAGTGGCGGCGCCGGTCCAGGGGCAAGAGGACACAAGGAGAATCCCTGTCGTGGATCATCCGCGACTTCACGAACGTCGGAATCGTAAACCGGGTGCGACTGTCGCCGGGAAACACGGCAAAAGTCGCATCAGACTGCACCATCCGGACCAATGACTGCGCCTCGCGGACATAATACTTGTAACGCGCCCCGCGAAATTCGCTTCTGCGGTATCTGTCTGCATAGCGCCGGAAGATGTGCGCACGGGTTTCAGAGGCCCCGCAGATCACGGTGCCATGGTCGTTATCATCCGCGTCGGGGTCTGGCGAGAAGTCTGCAAGACCGCCCAGACACACCGCTATTCTGCGCTCGTCGAACGCCGAAAGCTCCATCCGGCCCCGTCCTTCCGTCTGCCCGCTTCGCCTTAGACGCCAGAGCAATCACTGCCGTCAATAGCGGAAGTTCCACCCGGCGTCATCCCGTGTACAAGGCCCTGACACAAGGGTTTGCGACCTGCGGAACCGGTATCGCCGGTTACAGGCAGGACGCTGAAGCGCCCCTGCCAGCCCACGGAAAGGCGGGATCAAGGCGGCACGATTCCTGCGGGCAGTGATGGCGCGTGCAGGTCTTGGCACAGCACCGAACTGGCCGCCCCGAAGGTCGGCCAGTTACCCGTGCAGGCGATCAGGGAATGACGCAAGCGCAATGCTCTCTATGGTCAGACAGCAGCAATGCTGCTTTCCGGAAGGTGAAACGCCGCAAGACCGGTGTGGAAACGGTCAGGCTGCGGGGCATGCGCCGCCTCTGGCTCGTGCCCGCCGATCCCCCCCGCCCGGCGTCCGGACAACCGTTCTGCACGGAAAGAACCGGGGCCTGCATCAGCGCGGCCTGCGTATTGTTGAAAGGCAGCAAGGTCTGGCAGGCCGGGGGATCGCGGCGCAGGCGTGTCAGAGGATGCCGGGTCACCGCGAATTCCCTGGCATACCTTTGGCGTGCCGGTCCGAGGCATGACAGATCAAGGCTTGTCAGAGGCGGGATGTTTGGAATAGTAATAGTATAACATAACGTTGAGGTCAAGATGCAGGATACCCGCCTTCCCGTCACCGTCCTGTCCGGCTTTCTGGGTGCCGGAAAGACGACGCTTCTGAATCATGTCCTGAACAACCGTGCCGGGCGGCGCGTGGCCGTCATCGTCAACGACATGTCCGAGGTGAATATCGACGCCGACCTGATCCGCGACGGGGTGGACCTGTCGCGGCACGACGAGAAACTGGTGGAAATGACCAACGGCTGCATCTGTTGCACCTTGCGGGATGATCTTCTGACAGAGGTACGCCGCCTGGCCGCTGAGGGGCGCTTTGACTGCCTTATGATCGAAGCGACCGGCATTGCCGAACCCATGCCCATTGCCGCCACCTTCGGCTTTTGCGACGCAGACGGGGCAAGCCTTTCGGACGTGGCCCGGCTGGACACGATGGTGACCGTGGTCGATGCGGTAAACCTTCTGTCTGATTTCTCCAGCCACGACTTTCTGTCGGACCGCGGCGAAACGGCAGGGCAGGGCGACTCGCGCAGCCTTGTCACCCTTTTGACCGATCAGATCGAGTTTGCCGATGTGGTGGTGCTGAACAAGGTGGCCGATGCAGGCCCCCGCCGCGCCGATGCCGCCCGCAGGATCATCCGCGCGCTGAACCCCGACGCCCGGCTGATCGAGGCGGATCATTCAGCAGTCGATCCGGTTCAGATATTCGACACAGGGCTTTTCGACTTTGACCGGGCGCAGGAGCATCCGCTTTGGGCGAAAGAACTGTACGGCTTTGCCCGCCATACCCCCGAAAGTGATGAATACGGGATCACCAGTTTCGTCTACCGCGCCCGTGCGCCGTTTCATCCAAAGCGCATCCACGATGTGCTGAACGGTGCGCTGCCGGGGGTGATCCGGGCAAAGGGGCATTTCTGGATCGCTTCGCGCCCCGACTGGGTGGCCGAGTTCTCATTGGCCGGGGCAATGTCGTCCGTCACCCCACTGGGGCGCTGGTGGGCGGGCGTTCCGCGCGACCGCTGGCCGACCCACCCCGACGCGCTGGCCGAAGTGCGCGGCAAATGGCAGGAACCCTGGGGCGACCGGCGGCAGGAACTGGTCTTCATCGGGATCGGGCTGAATCCGGCGGCACTGACCGAAAGGCTGGACACGGCATTGCTGGATGTGGACACATTTGCCCCAAAGAACTGGGCCACCCTGCCAGACCCGTTTCCATCCTGGCGGCAGACAGCGGCCTGAGACGATGCGCAACCTTCGGTCAACCCTGCGCGCGCGCCACCGCGAAGCACCAATGGTCGCCTATGACCGGCTGCCGCCCGAGTTGCGGCGCTGGCTGGCCGATGCGGCCCTGCCATGGAGTCCGGCTTCGGCGCTGCGTCTGTGGCAGCGCGCGCTGCGAGACCGCTGCGACCTGAAATCGGCATTGGCGCGGCTCGACCTGGCCGAGCGGGCCACGCTGGCCCGTGACCGGATCGGCTGGCAGGGTGGCGCGACGGGCCGCGCCACCCCAACAGCCGAGCGTTACACCGCCGGTGACCTGGCGAACCGCAGGTAGGGCAGCTTGATGTCCAGCTCGCCGAATTTCTCGGTGGCCTGGTCATTGTTCAGCGCCAGCGCCACGATCACGTCCTGTCCGGGCACCCAGTTGGCGGGGGTGGCCAGCGGCACGCCATCGGTGATCTGCACCGCATCCAGCGCGCGCAGGATCTCGGCAAAGTTGCGGCCGACCGACATCGGATAGGTCATCGTCAGCCGCACCTTCTTGTCCGGCCCGATGATGTAGACCGTGCGCACCGTGGCCGTATGGGCCGGGGTGCGGCCATCGGGCAGCCAGGCGTCGGCGGGCAGCATGTCATAGGCCTTGGCCACGGCAAGCGAGGTGTCGTCGATGATCGGGAAATCGGCCGGCGAGCCTGCGAAATGCTCGATGTCGCGCTTCCATTTCAGGTGGTCTTCCACCTTGTCCACCGATACCCCCATGACCTTGGTCTTGCGCCTGGCGAACTCGCCGGCAAGCTGGGCCACTGCGCCGAATTCGGTGGTGCAGACCGGCGTGAAATCCTTCGGGTGCGAGAAGATGATCGCATAGCCGTCGCCGATCCAGTCATGCAGCGTGATGGGCCCGTTCGTGCTGTCGGCGGTGAAGTTCGGGGCGATATCGTTGATGCGCAATCCCATGACATGTTCCTTCGGTCGGTTGCCTGCCACAGAGATAGTGCTTTGCCGTGCCCGCGTCACCCCTTCGAAGGCGGTTCCGCCTGCAGGGCGCAGAACTTTGCCATGCCGCTTCTCTGCGGCCCCTGCCCGGCAGAACGATCCTTCGGTCATTTCGCAGCGTCACAGAAAAAAGCGCAGCGCATCCGCACCTTTTCCGGTCGCATAGCGGCTTGCAGGCCGGTCATGCCGGTGCCACCCTTGTGCCGAACCTGGAGGGTCCCATGATCGAAAAACGCGACTTCTACATCAACGGGGCCTGGGTGGCCCCTGCCGCCCCGCGCGACTGTCCGGTGATTGATCCGTCCACCGAAGACCCCTGCGCGGTGATCAGCCTGGGCAGTCAGGCCGATACCGATGCCGCCGTCGTCGCCGCCAAGGCCGCCTTCCCCGCCTGGTCGGTCAGCACCCCCGCACAGCGTCTGGCCTGTGTGGAGGGCATCCTTGCGCAGTATTACAGGCGCAAGGAAGACATGGCCCATGCGATCAGCCTGGAAATGGGCGCACCCATCGACATGGCGCGCGATGATCAGGCCGAATGCCTGCCCTGGCACCTGAAGAACTTCATCACCGCCTTCAGGACCATGCAGTTCATCCGCCCGCTGGGGCCCCATGCCCCCAATGACCGCGTGGCGCTGGAACCCATCGGCGTGGCCGGCCTGATCACGCCGTGGAACTGGCCGATGAACCAGGTCACGCTGAAGGTGATCCCGGCGCTGCTGGCGGGCTGCACCTGTGTGCTGAAACCGTCCGAGGAATCGCCGCTGTCGTCGCTGCTGTTCGCCGAATTCTGCCATGATGCCGGCGTGCCGCCCGGCGTGTTCAACCTGGTCAACGGCGACGGGGCCGGGGTGGGCAGCCAGCTTTCAGCGCATCCGGATGTGGACATGATTTCCTTCACCGGCTCCACCCGCGCGGGCCGGGCCATTTCAAAGGCTGCGGCAGAGACACTGAAGCGCGTCACGCTGGAACTGGGGGGCAAGGGGGCCAACCTGATCTTTGCCGATGCCGATGACCGGGCGGTGGAACGCGGCGTGCGCCACATGATGAACAACTCGGGCCAAAGCTGCAACGCGCCGTCGCGGATGCTGGTGGAACGCCCCGCCTATGAGCGCGCGGTCGGGATTGCCGCCGACATTGCGGGCAGCATCAGGGTCGGTTCGGCGCATGAGGCGGGCAAGCACATCGGCCCGGTGGTGAACCGCCGCCAGTGGGAGCAGATCCAGGGCTATATCCGGAAGGGTATCGACGAAGGCGCGCGTCTGGTGGCCGGCGGGCCGGGCCTGCCCGAAGGCTTCAACCGGGGATTTTACGTCAAGCCCACGGTCTTTGCCGATGTCGTGCCCGGCATGACGATCGAACGCGAGGAAATCTTTGGCCCCGTGCTGTCGATCATCCCCTTTGACACCGAGGCAGAGGCGGTGCGCATCGCCAATGACACGCCCTACGGCCTGACCAACTACGTCCAAAGCCAGGACGGCCCGCGCCGCAACCGCCTGGCGCGGCAGCTTCGCGCCGGGATGGTCGAGATGAACGGCAGGTCGCGCGGGGCGGGGGCACCGTTCGGCGGCATCAAGGCATCGGGCCGCGCCCGCGAGGGCGGGCATTGGGGCATCGAGGAATTCCTTGAGGTCAAGGCGATTTCCGGCTGGGATTCTGCCGCCGACCTTGCCGCTGAATGAGGAGTGCCGTTCCGGGCGATGTCCATCGCGGTCTTGATGTCCTGCGCCGCCTTGCGCAGCGAAATCGCGTCGAGTCCGCCGGTTCGAAGCTGGTTGCGGCAGACGCGCAGCAGTTCCTCCCGCAGGTCGCCGTGATGATACGGCGCGATGCCGCCGCGACCAGCCTGCGATGTAGGCATTGACAACATCCTTCATCCGCCTATGTTGATGACGACAACATGATCGATTCACAAGGCGCTTGCCAGCCAAAAGGAAGGACGGCGAATGACCCCGAAACGTGTGGAACTGCGGTCGTTCGGTGGGCCGGACGTCATCCGCGTCGTCGAGGACTTGGCGTTGCCGGAGCCGGGTGCGGGCCAGGTCCGCATCCGGGTCGAGGCATCGAGCCTCGTCTTCACGGACATGCTGATCCGGCGGAACCTCTATCCCGTCCTGAAGCTGACCTTGCCGCTGACGCTCGGCTACGATCTCGTCGGCCATGTTGACGCGCTCGGCCCGGGGGTGACCGGCATCGCCGTTGGCGACCGGGTCGCGGACCTGACGCAGATCAGCTCGAACGCGACCCATGTGGTTCGGCCCGCATCCGGTCTTGTCCGCGTCCCGCCTGACCTCGATGCCACGCGCGCCGAACCCCTGATCCTGAGCTACCTGACCGCCTACCAGGCGCTTGTCCGTGAGGCAGAGGTGCCTGCGGGCGGCAAGGTGCTCGTCTATGGCGCAAGCGGAGCCGTGGGGAATGCCGCCCTCGATCTGTGCCTTGCCCTTGGTTTGCGCGCGGTCGGTGTCGCGTCGTCCCGAAGCCGCGAGACCGTGACCGCGAGGGGCGCCGATTTCGTTGCCTATGACGCACCCGACGCCGGTGCACAGCTTGATCGGCTGTCGCGCGAGCGGGGGGGCTTCGATGCCGTTGTCGATCCGGCACGGGGTGAGCCGCTGTCGCGGGTCCTGTCGCGGCTGGCGCCACGGGGGCGCTTTGTCGCGCTGGGCTTCAGCGCCCCCTTCCGCAGCGCCGGCGGTGCCGGGAACGGAATCGCCAGCATCATCGGCAAGGCGAAGTTCGGACTCGAATTCCTGCGCATCAAGTGGCTGGCCGCCCGTGCCCGCCAGACGCGGCGCATCACCTTCTATGACATTTCGGAACGCCGCGCCGCGCATCCCGATTGGTTCCACGACGATCTGTCCACCCTGTTCGCATTGCTGCAAGAGGGACGGATCTCGCCGCGCATCGACCGCGTCTTCAGACTGAACGAGGTCAGGCAGGCGCACGAAATGCTTGAGGCAGGGGGCGTACAGGGGAGGCTCGTGCTGGATCTTCGGGATGCGTGAGCCTGCGCGTCCGCAGACTGCGTCACGCCTGGCATCACGGAGAATCCGGTAACCGCCGCGCAGATCAGCGCGGTGCCAAGGCCCGCCGCCGCGCTTTACCCCGCCCGTTCCGGGCGCTACATCCCCTGTGAACCGCGCAGGAGGATGCCATGCCCGAAGACCACCTCAACAGCTATATGACCGGTCCCGATGACCAGGGCCGCTTCGGCCTGTTCGGCGGGCGCTTTGTGTCCGAAACGCTGATGCCGCTGATCCTTGAACTGGAAGAGCGCTACGAATTCGCCAAGACCGATCCCGGCTTCTGGGCGGAAATGCACGATCTGTGGACGCATTACGTCGGACGCCCCAGCCCGCTGTATCACGCCGAGCGGATGACTGCGCATCTGGGCGGCGCAAAGATTTACATGAAGCGCGACGAGTTGAACCACACCGGCGCGCACAAGATCAACAATGTGCTGGGCCAGATCATCCTTGCCCGCCGCATGGGCAAGACCCGGATCATCGCCGAAACCGGCGCGGGCCAGCATGGTGTGGCCACCGCCACGGTCTGCGCCAAGTTCGGCCTGACATGCGTGGTCTACATGGGCGCGCATGATGTGGAACGGCAGGCCCCGAACGTGTTCCGCATGCGCCTGCTGGGGGCAACGGTGATTCCCGTCACCTCGGGGCGCGGCACGCTGAAGGATGCGATGAACGATGCGCTGCGCGACTGGGTCACCAATGTGCGCGATACTTTCTACTGCATCGGCACTGTCGCCGGTCCGCACCCCTATCCGGCCATGGTCCGTGACTTTCAGTCGATCATCGGCAAGGAAGCCAGACAGCAGATGCAGGACCGCGAGGGGCGCCTGCCCGATACGATCATCGCCGCCATCGGCGGGGGATCAAACGCGATGGGGCTGTTCTACCCGTTCCTCGACGACACATCGGTGCGCATCATCGGGGTCGAGGCGGGCGGCAAGGGTGTGGACGCCCGCATGGAACATTGCGCCAGCCTGACCGGGGGGCGCCCCGGCGTGCTGCATGGCAACCGCACCTATCTGCTGCAGGATGAGGATGGCCAGATTCTGGAAGGGTATTCGATTTCCGCCGGTCTGGATTATCCCGGCATCGGCCCCGAACATTCCTGGCTGCATGACGTGGGCCGTGCCGAATATGTCTCCATCACCGATGCCGAAGCGCTGGAGGCGTTCCAGCTGTGCTGCGCGCTGGAAGGTATCATCCCGGCGCTGGAACCCAGCCATGCGCTGGCCCATGTGATGAAGATCGCCCCCGGTCTGCCGAAGGACCACCTGATCATCATGAACATGTGCGGGCGCGGTGACAAGGACATTTTCACGGTGGCAAAGCATCTGGGCTTTGACATGAAGATCTGACCCGAAAGGTCAGCCGTCAGCGCTGGCCTGCAAAATGTCCAATGGCACGATGTCCAGCGTGCGCAGGTGCGTTGCAGCCAGTCTTACCTTCGGCGCCGCCCCTTCCTCATGCGCCTGCAGGAACCGGCTGGCGCACAGGCACCACCGGTCGCCCGGTTTCAGCCCGGCAAAGCCGTATTCCGGGCGCGGGGTGGACAGGTCGTTGCCCAGATATTTCGACAGGGCCAGAAACTCTGCCGTCATCAGCGCGCAGACCGTGTGCATCCCCCGGTCCTGCGGGCCGGTGTCGCAACAGCCATTGCGGAAAAAGCCGGTCAGCGGGGCTGTGGAACAGGGTTCCAGCGGCGCGCCAAGCACATTCAGCGATGGGTCCATGCAACACTCCTACGGGATGACGGATAACAGCAGAAACACCGAAAAGATCACCAGATGCACCGCCCCCTGCAGAACGGTGGTGCGCCCGGTGCCCAGGGTCAGCGTGGCCGCGAACAGGGTCAGCATCAGCAGCACCATGTCTTCATCCGAAAGGCCCAGAACCAGCGGCACACCGAAGATCAGCGACACGGCCGCCACCGCCGGTATCGTCAGCCCGATACTGGCCACCGCCGACCCCAGCGCCAGGTTGATGCTGCTTTGCAGGCGGTTCGACAGCGCCGCGTTCATTGCCGCCAGCCCTTCGGGCAGCAGAACAACGGCGGCGATGACCACGCCCACGAAAGACAGCGGCAGCCCCGCGTTCTGCACCGCCAGCGTCAGCGGGAATGACAGCAGCTTGGCCAGCAGCACCACCGCAGCAAGCGACAGCATCAGCAGCACGGCACTTGCGGCCGCCACCGCATCCGACGGCGCGATGAATGCCGGAACCGCGACGGTTTCATCCAGGAAATACTCGCGGTGGCGCACGGTCTGCACAAATACGAACACCACATACAGCGCCAGCGACACCAGACCCACGACCAGAAGCTGCACCGGCGCGTAATTCGGGCCGCGTGTGGCATCGGTGAAATTCGGCATCACCAGCGCAAAGACCGCCAGCGTGCCCAGCACCGCCAGCGTGGCCGAAGCGCCTTCCACCTGAAAGCTTTGCTGAAAATGCCGCCGCCCCCCCAGAACCAGACACAGCCCGATCACACCGTTCAGCACGATCATCACGGCAGAAAACACCGTATCGCGTGCCACGGCGCTGCTGCCCGGCGCCTCTGACAGCAGGATGGAAACGATCAGCGCCACCTCGATCACCGTCACCGCGATGGCCAGCAGGATCGATCCGAACGGTTCTCCCACTTTCAGGGCCAGCGCCTCGGCATGGTGAACGGCGGCAAAGACGCTGATCCCCAGCAGCGCCACGGCAAGCGCCAGAATTGCGGGCGCGGTGGCGGAAATCATCCCTGTCAGCTTCAACGCCAGAACCCCGCCGGCCGCAAAAGGTGCCAGCACCGCCCAGACCGGAATTCTGTGTGTGCTTTGTCCCGCCAAATCGCCCGCCCCCTGCCAGGCACAAAGCCTGCGTCAGCCCCGGCCCCCTGTCAACGCCACAGGTTCAGTCCCGCCGGAACCGTCCGGCCAGCCGGTGCAGCGCAGAACCGGCTTCCGCCGCGCCGGGCCGGTCCGTAGCGGGGTGCGGCACGCCGGCAGGGGCAGGCCCCTGCCCGGCGGGCGGGCGCGGCGGTGCCATGCGCAGGGCGACCCGGTTCAGAAAACCCGGCCCGTCCCCCGCCGCCAGCATGACAGCCCCTTCGGAAAGCCCCCGCAGCAGGTCATCAAGCCAGCCCTGATCCGCCCCGGCAAAATCATGCAGCACATAGGCAGCCACGGCATCCTTGTGGCCCGGATGGCCGATGCCGAGGCGGACCCGCCCATAGGCGTCGCCGATGTGATCGTGGATCGAGCGCAGGCCATTGTGCCCGGCATGGCCGCCGCCCTGTTTCAGCCGCAGCCTGCCGGGGGCCAGATCAAGTTCGTCATGAAACACGGTCACGTCCTGCGGGGTCAGCCGGAAAAACCGCATCGCTTCGCCCACCGACTGTCCCGACAGGTTCATGAAGGTGCCGGGTTTCAGAAGACACACCTTCTCATCCCCCAGCCGACCCTCTGCGGTCATGCCCTGATGCGCCTTGCGCCACGGACCGAAGCCGTGATCGCCCGCGATCCGGTCCACGGCCATGAAGCCGATGTTGTGCCGGTTGCCGGCATATTTCGCCCCGGGATTGCCAAGACCCACGAATAGTTTCATGCCCGCCTCCCGCGCTTTGGCCGCTGCGGATCAGGTAACGCGCCGCATCCCCTGCCGCAACCCGCACGCTTGACCGGGCCGCCGGGCCGGGCCAGGCTGCCGGGGATGCGACGCACAAGGCAGGACCCCATGATGTACCTCACGACGAACCGCTTCCGGGTCAGGCCGGGACGGGAGGCGGACTTTGAAGCGGTCTGGACCGCCCGTGACAGCCAATTGCCGCAGGTGCCGGGTTTTGTGTCGTTCCACCTGCTGAAAGGGGCGCGCAAGCATGACCACACCCTTTATCTGTCGCACACGCTTTGGGCCAGCGAAGCGGCGTTCACCGCCTGGACAAGGTCCGAGGCTTTCCGGTCGGCGCACCGGGGCGCCGGCGGGCATGGCGACATCTATCTTGGCCCGCCGGAGCTGGAGGTGTTCACCTCGGTCCAGCACATCGGGGCCTGACCGTTACGGCGCAGGAAAAAACGCGAAGGGGGGCCCTTCGCGTCTTCTGATACTGCCCGGGTCCGCTGCGGGTTTATTCGCCTTCGTTATCGGCCGACCGCAGGCCCGAGGGGGCCGCGATGTTGGCGATCACGAAGTTCCGGCTGATCGTCGGCACGGCACCTTCGGGAAGCACCACGTCACTGATGTGGATGACGTCGCCGATGTTGCGACCTTTCAGGTCCACCGTGATGTGATCGGGGATATCGCCCGCGGTCACTTCCAACTCGACCTCGGGGCGCACCACGGTCAGCGTGCCGCCCCGTTTCAGCCCCGGTGCCGCTTCATGGTTGATGAAGGTGACATGGATGAACAGGTTGATCCGGCTGGTCTGGCGCAGGCGCATGAAATCGACATGCGTCGGCACATCGCGCACAACGTCGCGCTGAACGCTGCGGCAGATGACGCGGGTGTCATCCTGGCCTTCGACCTTGAGGTTGAACAGCGTTGACAGGAAGCGGCCCATCTTGAGCCGCTTCAGCAGCGTGTTGTAGTTGATACTGATGGCCAGAGGGTCTTGCCCGCCGCCATAAACGATTCCGGGTACGTTGCCCTCACGCCGGGCTTGACGGGCGGCCCCCTTGCCTGTCCCCGTCCGTACCTCGGCGTGAAAATCAGGGATTTCACCAGCCATTTGAGGGTCTCCATCAGCTAAGTCCGCCGCCCTCCAAGGGTGTGCGGCGTGACCGGGGGGCTATACAGGCGATTCTCCGGCAGGGGAAGCCCGAAATGCCGCCCCATGCCCTTGCTGCGGATGGCGGGCCGGTCTAGGTCCGGCAGGCACGCACGGGGGCCGTCCAGATGCCGTTCCTTTCCACCCTTGGCATCGCCCGTCCGGCGGTGGCGGCCTTTGCCGCCATGGGCATCGTCTGGGGAACCTTCGCGGCCGTGCTGCCTGATCTGAAGGCGATGCTTGGCGTGAACGAGGCCCGTCTTGGCCTGTTGATGCTGTTCACGCCGCTGGCTGCCGTTGTCGCCATGCTGCTGGCACCGGGCATCGGTGCGCGCCTTGGCCGGATCGCGCTGCCGGTCTCGACCGGGCTGATGGCCCTTGCCTTCCTGCTGCCGGGCCAGACGCAGGTGATCTGGCTGTTCCCGCTGGCCATGATGTGCTGCGGGGCGGCGACCGGGCTGACCGATGTGCTGATGAATGCCCGCGTCGCCACGCTGGAGAACGATCACAAGCTGTACCTGATGAACCTCAGCCATGCGGCTTATTCCTTTGGCTATGCCGCAGGCGCGCTGGGCACGGGCGTGCTGCGCAGCCTTGACTGGCCGCCGGGATGGGTGATGGGGACCATGGCCTTTGCCGCACTGGTGCTGGCCCTTCTGGCAGCCGAGAAAGACGGCACGATCCGGGGCCTGCGCCGCCCCAGGGATGGCACTCCGGGTCATCTTGGCCTGATCCCCGTGATCGGCGGCGGGATCGTGCTGATTGCCTTTCTGACCGAAAATGCGGCCGAAAACTGGTCTGCCCTGCATATCGAGCACTCTCTGGGCGGCTCTCCTGCGCAGGGGGCGATGGGGCCGGCCGTCCTGGCACTGACCATGGGTTTCGCGCGGCTTGCGGGGCAGGGGCTGTCCGCGCGCGTGACCCCGGTCACGCTGCTCAAGGGCGGGGCGCTGATTTCGGCCGCAGGCGCCCTGGTCGCCGCGATGGCCTCGACCCCGGCAATGGCCTATGCCGGGTTCATCGTGATGGGCATCGGGTCTTCGGTGATCGCCCCGACCGCGTTTTCGCTTGTGGGCCGCCTGGCCGATCCGCAGGCCCGCGCCCGCGCTGTGGCGCGCGCGACCCTGCTGGGGTATTTCGGCTACTTCTTCGGGCCGCCCACCCTTGGCGTGATTGCCGGGGCCTTCGGGCTGCGCATGGCCTTTGTCTTTGCCGCGGTTATGCTGCTGGTGATCCTGGTTCTGACCCCGATCCTGGTCCGGGCCGAGCGGCGCGCCGCTGCGGTCGGCTGACGCGGTCCCGGCGCGACGGCGGGGGCCAGCCCCCGTACCCCCGGGGTATTTCAGCCGAAAAGAAACCCGTCCTGGCGGGCAGGGTTTCCCGTGGTTTCTTCTTGGAGAAAATACCCCGGGGTGCGGGGCAGGGCCCCGCTCAGGCCCAGTCGCCCTCGAAACCCCTGGGAACAAGAAGATTCTCGCGCCGGACACGTCTGACATCCTGCTCGCCCATCAGGGCCAGGGTGGTGTCCATTTCCCTGCGGATCACGTCCAGCGCGGCTGTCACCCCGGCCTCGCCCATCGCCCCCAGGCCATAGATGTAGCTGCGCCCGATGAAGGTGCCTGTCGCACCCAGGGCCAGCGCCTTCAGCACATCCTGACCCGACCGGATGCCGCCGTCCATATGCACCTCGATCCGGTCCGCGACCGCGCGCACAATCGATGGCAGCATCCGGATTGACGAGAGTGCCCCGTCCAGCTGCCGCCCCCCGTGGTTCGAGACGATGATCGCATCCGCGCCGAAATCTGCCGCGCGCTGCGCATCTTCCACATCAAGGATGCCCTTGAGGATGAACTTGCCGCCCCAGGCGTCGCGGATCTTTCGCACCTTGTCCCAGTCCAGCTGCGGGTCGAACTGTTCCTTTGTCCAGCTCATCAGCGAACTGAGGTCGCCCACGCCCCTGGCATGACCCACGATATTGCCGAAGCTGCGGCGTTTCGTACCCAGCATTCCCAGGCACCACTGCGGTTTTGTCGCCAGGTTCAGCAGGTTCTTCACCGTCAGGCGGGGCGGGGCGGTCAGGTCGTTCTTCAGGTCCTTGTGCCGCTGGCCCAGAATCTGAAGATCCAGCGTCAGCACCAGCGCCGAGCATTCCGCAGCCTTGGCCCGCGCAATCATGCCCGACACAAAGTCCTCGTCGCGCATCACATAAAGCTGGAACCAAAAGGGTTTGGTGGTGTGGGCGGCCACATCCTCGATCGAGCAGATCGACATGGTGGACAGGGTGAAGGGCACGCCGAACCTTTCCGCCGCGCGGGCGGCCTTGATCTCGCCGTCGGCGCATTGCATGCCGGTCATGCCCACGGGGGCCAGCGCCACCGGCATGGACACCGGCTGACCCGCCATGGTCGAGGCGGTCGTGCGGCCGGTCATGTCAACCGCCACCTTCTGGCGCAGGCGCAGCTGCGCAAAATCGCAGGAGTTGTCGCGGAAGGTCTGCTCGGTATAGCTGCCGCTTTCGCAATAGTCGAAGAACATGCGCGGGGCACGCCGGCGATGAATCCGCTTCAGATCGTCGATGCAGGTGATGACGGGCATGTGCGCTTTCCTTCGGTCCGGTCCGGTCAGGTTTTCCTACCGGGAATGGCCGCTGCTTGGCAATGCGCGCCTGCGCATGGCGACTGCTGACAAAGGGGCTTGCATTTGGTGCGGTTTCGCACTAGATAGTGCGGCATCGTATTGAAACAGGAGCACACCATGTCGATGTCCCGCAGAAAGACGCTGGCCGTGATCGGTGGCGGCGTCATCCTTGCCGCCACTGCCGGCCTTGGATATGTCGCCACCCGCCAGCCGCAGACGGCCCTCTTGCCCTGGGCAGCCGCCGGGCAGGGCGAAGACGCGCGCCGCCGGGCGCTGAGCTATGCGCTGCTGGCACCCAATCCGCACAACATTCAACCCTGGCTGGTTGACCTGTCCGAGCCGGACGTTGTCACGCTTTATGTCGATTTGAACAAGCTTTTGCCGCATACCGATCCCTACAACCGCCAGATCACCATCGGACTGGGCTGTTTTCTGGAACTGATGCGCATGGCCGCAAGCCATGACGGCCAAAGGGTTACAATCACGCCCTTCCCCGAGGGGTTCGATGACCGCACGCTGGATGCCCGTCCGATTGCCCGGGCGGTGTTCGCAGCCGATCCTTCTGTGGTCCCCGACCCGCTGTTTGCCTATGCCCTTGACCGCCGGTCCAACAAAGAACCCTTCGACACCGCCCGCCCGCTGCCTGCGGACACTCTGGCACAACTTGATACCGCCGTTTCAACGCGCTTTGGCGGCACGATTGATGCGCAGGAGGTGGCCGAATGGCGCGCCTTCACGCGTGAGGCGCTGCGGATCGAGATCGTGACACCGCTGACTTACAAGGAATCGGTGGACCTGTTCCGTATCGGCAGGAACGAGGTTGACGCCAATCCCGACGGTATCCATTTCACCGGCCCGATGTTCGAGGTGATGGCGGCCACGGGCCTGTTCACCCGCGAGTCGGCGTTCGACACGACATCTCCGGCCTTTCAGGCCGGGATGGATGCGGTCTTTGCGAATGCCGATACGGCCATGGGGCATGTCTGGCTGGTCAGCCAGGGCAACAGCCGCCCCGATCAGCTTGCAAGCGGGGCCGACTGGCTGCGGGTGAATCTGGCCGCAACCGCCGCCGGAGTGGCCTTTCATCCGCTGAGCCAGGCGCTTCAGGAATATCCCGAAATGGCAGAGCTTTTCCGTCAGGTGCATGAAAAGCTTGCGCCCGATGGCGGGACGGTTCAGATGCTGGCCCGCATCGGCTATGGCCCGGTTGTGAACAACAGTCCGCGCTGGCCGCTGGATGCGAAAATCGTGAATGCCTGACGATCCGCCCGCCCCGGACGACATCTTCAGCGCCTTCTTTCTGGAGGTGGGCATTCTGGCCCAGCTCAGCCGCGCCCTGTTTTCCTTGCGGCTGCCGCCGGGCATTTCGGTGTCGCAGTTCACCGTGCTCAATCACCTGGTCCGTGTCGGGGATGGCGGTACGCCGCTGCAACTGGCGCGGGCCTTTCAGGTTCCGAAAACCTCAATGACTCACAGCCTGACCGTGCTGGAGCGGCACGGCCTTATCCGGCTGGCCCCCAACCCCCTGGATGGCCGGTCAAAATTCACGTTCATCACCGCAGAGGGCCGGGCGTTCCTGCAGGCATCGCGCGCCGCGCTGGCCCCCGACATCCGCGCCATGGGCGACCTGTTTCCCGCATCGCGCCTTGCCGGGGTGCTGCCGACGCTGACCGAACTGCGCCGGATCCTCGACGCCATGCGCGACGACCCGTCGCCGGATCAGACCTGACCTGTCAGGCGGAATGCGCCCCGGCCGCCAGCCTGGCCACAAACGCCAGCACCTCCTGAACCGGTTTTCCCGCGCCGATTTCCTTGACGATGGCCGATCCCACCACGCAGCCGTCGGCCACCCCGGCAATCGCCGCCGCCGCATCGGGCGTGGTGATGCCAAACCCCACGATCACCGGCAGGTCCGTGGCCGCCTTGATCCGCGCCACTTCCGGCCCGACATCCCCCGCCGCAGCCGCCCCCGCCCCGGTGATCCCGGTGATCGAGACGTAATAGACAAAGCCCGATGTGTTAGTCAGCACCTTGGGCAGGCGCTTGGCATCGGTTGTTGGTGTTGCAAGACGGATGAAGTTGAGCCCCGCCGCCTGCGCGGGCAGGCACAACTCGTCATCCTCCTCGGGCGGCAGGTCCACGACGATCAGGCCGTCAACGCCCGCCGCCAGCGCCTCCTGCAGGAACCGGTCCACGCCGCGCGAATAGATCGGGTTGTAATAGCCCATCATCACGATCGGGGTGGTCTGGTCAACCTTGCGGAATTCCGCCGCCATGGCCAGGGTCCGGGCCAGCGTCTGCCCGCCGTCCAGCGCCCGCTGCCCGGCGCGCTGGATTGTCGGGCCGTCCGCCATCGGATCGGTGAAGGGCATGCCCAGTTCGATGATATCCACACCGGCGGCGGGCAGACCCTTCATCAGCGCAAGCGAGGTCTCAAAATCCGGGTCGCCGGCCATGATATAGGTGACAAAGGCCTTCCTGCCTTCGGCCCGAAGACGAGCGAACTGGCGGTCAATTCTGGTCATTTTCTGGCATCCCCCTGCTTGCCCGTGCGGTGTGCGGCAAGGGGCACGGAAAATCAATGCCCCGCAAGGGATGGGGCCGTCTTGCGGCGGGACAGCGCCGCGCCTAAAAGCGCCCGAAACCTCGGGGGAAACGCCATGGGCTTCAGGATGGGCATTGTCGGGCTGCCGAATGTCGGCAAGTCCACGCTTTTCAATGCGCTGACGCGGACGGCGGCGGCGCAGGCGGCGAATTTTCCGTTCTGCACCATCGAGCCGAACGTGGGCGAGGTGGCGGTGCCCGATGACCGGCTGGACAAGCTGGCGGCGATTGCCGGGTCAAGGCAGATCATTCCCGCTCGGATGACCTTTGTCGATATTGCGGGCCTGGTGCGCGGCGCGTCGAGGGGTGAGGGGCTGGGCAACCAGTTTCTGGCCAATATCCGCGAATGCGATGCGATTGCCCATGTGCTGCGCTGTTTCGAGGATGGCGATGTGACCCATGTCGAGGGGCGGATCGACCCGATTGCGGATGCTGAAACCATCGAGACCGAGTTGATGCTGTCGGACATGGAATCGGTCGAGCGGCGTCTGGCGAACCTGTCGCGCAAGCTGAAGGGCGGCGACAGAGAGGCGCTGGATCAGGACCGCCTGCTGCGCGCCGCGATGGCGGCGCTGGAGGCGGGGCGTCCCGCCCGCAGCGTTCAGGTGGCCGGGGATGACCGGCGCACCTGGCGGCTGTTGCAGCTGCTCACCGCGAAACCCGTGCTTTTCGTGTGCAATGTCGAAGAAGCCTCGGCGGCCAGCGGCAATGCGCAATCCGCCCGCGTCGCCGAGATGGCCGCGCGGCAGGGGGCGGCATCGGTGGTGATCTCGGCCAGGATCGAGGAAGAGATCAGCCAGCTGGACGCGGACGAAGCCGCGATGTTCCTTGCGGAAATGGGCCTGCAGGAGGCGGGCCTCGACCGGCTGATTCGCGCCGGATACAAGTTGCTCGGCCTGCAAACCTATTTCACCGTCGGCCCGAAAGAGGCGCGGGCCTGGACGATTGCCAGGGGCACGCTGGCCCCGGCGGCGGCGGGCGTGATCCATGGCGATTTCGAGAAGGGCTTTATCCGGGCCGAAACCATCGCCTACCCCGACTATATCGCAGGCAAGGGCGAGGCCGGGGCAAAGGAAGCCGGCAAATTCCGCGTCGAAGGCAAGACCTATGAGGTGCAGGACGGCGACGTGCTGCATTTCCTGTTCAGCGGGTGACCGGCGGCGTCACACCTGCCCGGTTCTGTCCGGTTCATCGGCATTCCGGCAGCAAAGGGGAATTGCCGCGAACCATGGCACCGACCCCGGGATCTGACACCCATGCGTTCACGGCGGAATGCTTTAGCGCGTTTCCCTGTGATTTTCGGTTCGGAGATATCCCTCGGCGGCAGGCCCGGCAGGGGCCGGGGGCTGGCGGAAAGCCCCCGCTTTCTGCGGTGAACCGCTTGACGCCGCCGGGGATTGTCCCTAAACGGCCTGCAAGAAATTCGGGTGCCCCGGCCTGGGGTGGCCTGCCATGTCTTCTTGATAAGGATTCCGACCATGTCGCGCGTCTGCGAACTCAGCGGTAAGGGCCCGATGACCGGAAACACGGTCAGCCATGCCAACAACAAATCCCGTCGCCGGTTCCTGCCGAACCTGAACGAAGTCACCCTGATCTCGGATGTGCTGGGCCAGTCCTTCAGGCTGCGCATCTCTGCCGCTGCGCTGCGGTCTGTCGACCATCGCGGCGGGCTTGATGCCTTTCTTGCCAAGGCCAAGGAGGACGATCTGTCGCTGAAGGCCCAGAAGATCAAGAAGGAAATCGACAAGGCCCGTGCCGCCGCCTGATCTGTGGCCGCAGTGCAAAACAAAAGCCCCGCCGGAATGGCGGGGCTTGTGTCATTTCAGGGTCTGAAAAGCCTTTCAGCCTGCGCAAAGGGCGCGGGCGCTGTCGCCAAAGGCCTTGTAGCGGTCCCAGAAGGCGTTGTCGCTTTCGCGGTCTGACATGCGCACCTGCTGCGCCTCTTCCGGGTCAGAAAAGAACTTGGCTGCACGCCGCTGATCCGCGCCGCGCAGGGTCATATCGGCAGCCTCCTGAATGCAGTTGCACATGGCCCGGCTTGCCCCGCGCCGGTCCGAATTCAGGCAGGCCTTCTCGATCGGGCCGGCCGCGGCCACAGTGGCCGTCAGGGGAAGAAGAGCCGCCATCAGGGCGGCCGCAAGGAAAGGTTTCGTCATTCGCACTGCCTCATGCCTTTGTTGCGTGGGTTAACCCACTGCTTCTGTGCCATGCATCATGACGATTCGGCGCAAAAACTTCAATAGGTGCAGTGATTTGGGCAGTTATGGGCGGATTTCCGCTACGTCTTGTGTGCGCCCTTGGCGGCCCTACCAGATCACGCGGCAGGGCCGCTTCTGCCCGACCCCGGCCCACCACGCTTGACCCCCCGGCAATTCCTGCTCATATGCCGCGCATGACCCGGCTTTCCCTGATCCGCAACTTCTCGATCGTGGCCCATATCGACCACGGAAAATCGACCCTGGCCGACCGGCTGATCCAGTCGACCGGGACGGTGGCAGACCGTGACATGAAGGCGCAGCTTCTGGACAGCATGGACATCGAGCGCGAGCGCGGCATCACCATCAAGGCCAACACGGTGCGGATCGATTATCCGGCCAGGGACGGGAACACCTATATCCTCAATCTGATCGACACGCCCGGCCATGTCGATTTCGCCTATGAGGTGTCCCGCTCGATGCGGGCGGTCGAAGGCTCGCTTCTGGTGGTGGATGCCAGCCAGGGGGTCGAGGCGCAGACCCTGGCCAATGTCTATCAGGCGCTGGATGCGGGGCACGAGATTGTGCCAGTGCTGAACAAGATCGACCTGCCCGCAGCGGAACCCGACCGCATCCGCGCCCAGATCGAAGATGTGATCGGCCTTGATGCCTCGGACGCGATCCTGATCTCGGCCAAGTCCGGCCTTGGCATTCCCGATGTGCTGGAAGCCATCGTCACCCGGCTGCCCGCGCCAAAGGGCGACCGGGAGGCACCCTTGAAGGCGATGCTGGTGGACAGCTGGTATGACGCCTATCTGGGCGTTGTCGTGATGATCCGCGTCATGGACGGGGTGGTGAAAAAGGGCGACCGCATCCGCATGATGCAGACCGGCGCGACCTATGGCGTCGACAAGCTGGCGGTGCTGAAACCGCAGATGGTCGATATCGACGAGCTGGGGCCGGGCGAGATCGGCGTGCTGACAGCCTCGATCAAGCTGGTGCGCGATACCCGCGTCGGCGACACCATCACCCACGAGCGCAAGGGTGCTACCCAGGCGCTGCCAGGCTTCAAGCCGGCGCAGCCGGTGGTGTTCTGCGGCCTGTTCCCGGTGGATGCCAATGAATTCGAAGACCTGCGCGATGCCATCGAAAAGCTGGCGCTGAACGATGCGAGCTTTACGTACGAGATGGAAACCTCTGCCGCGCTAGGCTTTGGCTTTCGCTGCGGGTTCCTGGGCCTTTTGCACCTTGAAGTGGTGCGCGACCGTCTGGAGCGGGAATATGACATCGACCTGATCACCACGGCCCCCTCGGTGGTCTATCATGTCCACCTGCGCGACGGCACGATGATGGAGCTGCACAACCCCGCCGATATGCCCGACCTGACCCTGGTCGATCATATCGACGAGCCGCGCATCAAGGCCACCATCATGGTCCCCGATGAATATCTGGGCGATATCCTGAAGCTGTGTCAGGACCGGCGCGGCATCCAGCTTGACCTGTCTTATGCCGGCAACCGGGCGATGGTGGTCTATGACCTGCCGCTGAACGAGGTGGTGTTCGATTTCTACGACCGGCTGAAATCGGTGACCAAGGGCTATGCCAGCTTCGACTATCAGATCACGGGGTATCGCGAGGATTCCCTTGTCAAGATGTCGGTGCTGGTGAATGACGAACCGGTCGATGCCCTGTCGATGATGGTCCACCGCGACCGCGCCGATGCGCGCGGCCGCGCGATGGTGGAAAAGCTGAAAGAGCTGATCCCGCGCCACATGTTCAAGATCCCGATCCAGGCGGCCATCGGCGGCCGGGTGATCGCGCGGGAAACCATCAGCGCCATGCGCAAGGATGTGACCGCCAAATGCTACGGCGGCGACGCCAGCCGCAAGCGCAAGCTGCTGGACAAGCAGAAGGCGGGGAAGAAAAAGATGCGCCAGTTCGGGAAGGTGGAGATCCCGCAGCAGGCGTTTATCAATGCGTTGAAGATGGACTCCTGACGCCCCGCGCGCTATCCTTCCGTTATGAATACCGCCGACCCCGCCCCGATCATCCCCGAAACCGAGCTTCGCCTCGCCGAAGCCCGGCTTGCCACCTTTGACCGTGACGGCCTCGGCCACACCCTCGACGCCCTGCGCCAATGGTCCGCCGCCCGGGCAGGCGATCCCGCCGCCCCATGTCCGCCCCCTGCACCCTTGCGCTGACCCCCGGTGCGCTGGCCGACCTCGACCGCCTCGACACATTCCTGCGCCAAAGGAACCCCGCCGCCGCCGACCGCATGCTGACGGCGATCACCAATGCCCTCACCCGCCTCACCTCCCACCCCCTCTCCGGCCGCCCCCTCCCCGCCTCCTCCCTGCGCGCGCTGATTGTGCGCTTCGGCAAAGGCGGCTATGTCTGCCTTTATGAGGTGAGGGATCATATGGTGCTCGTCGCCCGCGTGTTTCACGCGCGGGAGGACCGAGCGGGGGAGGCGACTTGACCTGAATATGCGTCTTCTGGCAGGACAGAAGGTCGGCAAGAAGAAGATGCGCCAGTTCGGCAAGGTGGAAATCCCGCAGCAGGCGTTTATCAATGCGTTGAAGATGGATGGGTGAGTGAGTGGATTTAATAATCGAGAAATATGTTCTTTCCAATGGAGCGTTCCAAGTGGAAATCCACAGGAAGAGGCCCTATAGCCGAGGTGATCATGGATTGGGCGGTTCCTTCTTTGTCTTCAATCATTAAAACGTCGAGTTTGAATGTAGTAACTATGGCGAGTTGCTTTTGACGCTTGCCCGTTTGCTTTCAATGGAAGAAAGCGAGGTTCAGTCCCGCCTTAAACTTATCGGGTCCGACCCGACCAATAATTAATGAAACCTTCACGATATACCTTTTGAGAGTTCTTCGCCTGATTTGACCCCAGTCAAATCAGGCCGCGCCCGACCGCCCCCTCGGGCGGGCGCGAGTGCGCCCTCCCGGCGGTCTGGCGCGGCCTGAACCGGGCAACAGCGCCAGCGGATGGCCCCTTGCCAGCGCGCTTGCGCGCTTTCGGCAACGGCCCGGCGGTGCTTCCACTGGAAGCCCCGCTGGTCGGGCCGGGGCACTTCTGCTCGGGACGTTGCGCGTGAATGCGCACCCGATGTTCCGGCGCGGGCGTCGGGGCAGTGCCCCAACCGTCGCGCCCTCCCGGCGGTCTGGCGCGGCCTGAACCCAACCGCAGTACCCCACCCCCGCACCAAAGCGCCCGGCCCGATCGGCGGGGCTTCCGGTGGAAGCCCCGCCGGGCCGTTGCCGGAGGGCGCAAGCCCGTCGGCAAGGGGCCTGCCACCGTCCTGACGTTTGTAGATCCGGCCGCGCCTGCCTGGGCGGGCGCGGCAACGCGCCTGCCGGGAGCAGGCAGGCGCGGGCGTTGGGGCAGTTCCCCGACTTGACTCGGGTCAAATCCGTCAGGAACCACAGTGTTGCGGCGCACATTGCGCAGGGGGCAGGCCAACCGAAGCCCCACTTCGCAACCCCATCCTGCCCCGCATGTTCCCCCTTGGTACATCTAGGGAAGGCGCCCCGTGCCGGACGATACCGGGATCATCCGCAAACTCCGGACCGTGCCGTGGCCGGACATGACCGTGATGCCGGGCACGGGGGGTGGGGGGGGCGGCTTATGGCCTGCCGCGGGTCCGGGGCGGCACACCCTGCACCTTTGCGCCGCCGGCCGGCGGGCCTGACCGCATCGACACCGTCTTGACGGGCCGGGGGCGGTGGCATACCTACCCTTTCGGCACAGCGGGCGTTGTGTAATGGTAAGACCCTAGCCTTCCAAGCTAGAGACGCGGGTTCGATTCCCGCCGCCCGCTCCAGCAGATCCGGTGCGGAACCGCGCGGCACGGACGATGTCTGCGAGAAGAATCACCGAGTTTCAGGCAATGAGCGCAACGAAGTCTGCCACCCGGTTTTGCGGGCCATCGCGCGCGGTCGCGTCCTTTTGCCTTGTGTCAACTCGTGCTATGCCGGGCTGACCATTTCAACAGGGAGGCGGACGATGGACAGCACGCATGGCATGATCTGGTGGTCGGAACTGATGACCCGCGATGTTGCGGCTGCGCGCAGCTTCTATGAAGCATTGGCGGGGTGGAGTTTTTCCGCTGTTCCGATGGGCGAAGACACCTATCACATCGCCAGCCGCAACGGCGTGCCGATTGCGGGCATCATGGACATGGGCAAGATGCCGGGGGCGGAAAACCTGCCCCCGCACTGGTTCACCTATATCGCCGTTGATGATGTGGACGCGGCCGTTGCGGCCACGCGTGCCGCAGGCGGCAGGGTGATGAAGGATGTGTTCGAGGTTCCCGATACCGGCCGCATCGCCATCATCACCGATCCGGCAGGGGCAGCGCTGGGCATCATGACCCCCGTTGCGCGCGGCTGACCCCGGCTGCCCGCAGCGGTGGCAGGGGGTGGTCCGGACCGGGGTGCGGGATGTGCCGCCGGGGGTGGCGAGGATCCGTTTCCGCTTGGTGCCGGGACCGGACCTGGCCCTTGGGTCTGTCTGCGGGCCGCCTGTGCCGCAAGGCCCGCGAATCGCCCGTGTGCCCTGACCGGTGCCCTGACCGTTCCCGCAGGCCGCCGCTGCCACCGGCAAGAAGGCAGGTAAAGACCAGGCCGGTGCAGGGCAGCCTGACCGCGACAGGCCAGGGTCCGGAACCCGCCAGTCGGGCAGATCACCGCTTTCTGCGCCGGTGCCTTCGGCGCGCGTCAGGCCGCGTGCGCCCTGCGGGGCCTGCCGCTGCCAGGTCTTTCGCGCGCAACGGTCCCGGGGGCAGCGTCAGAGGTTCTCTGCCTGGGGCATCCCCAGCACGTGATAGCCGCCGTCGACTCGCACGATCTCGCCTGTGGTGCAGGCCCCCCAATCGGAGGCCAGGTAAACCGCCGTGCCGCCCACCGCCTCCAGCGTGGCGTTGGACCGCAGGGGGGCGTTCGCCTCGGTCTGGCGGAAGGTGGCGCGTGCCCCGCCGATGGCGGCCCCGGCCAGCGTCTTCATCGGGCCGGGCGAAATGGCGTTCACCCGGATCTTCTGCGGGCCAAGGTCATTGGCCAGATAGCGCACGGCCGATTCCAGCGCCGCCTTGGCCACGCCCATCACATTGTAATTCGGGGTGACGCGGTTCGACCCCTGGAAGGTCAGCGTCAGCAGGGTACCGCCATCGGGCATCAATTCGGATGCGCGGCGCGAGACGTCGATGAAGCTGTAGCAGGAAATGCACAGCGAATTCCTGAAGTTCTCCTTCGAGGTGTTGATGAACCGCCCCGTCAGCTCGGCCTTGTCGGAAAAGGCGATGGCGTGGACCAGGAAATCGATCGTGCCCCAGCGGTCGCGCAGGGCGGCGAAACAGGCCTCCATCGAGGCGTCGTTCATCACATCGACATCCACCAGAAAGTCCGATCCGACCGATGCCGCCAGGGGTTCCACGCGTTTGCCAAAGGCCTCGCCCTGATAGGAAAAGGCCAGTCCGGCACCTTCCTGTGCCATCGCCCTGGCGATGCCCCAGGCGATGGAACGGTCGTTCGCGACGCCCATGACAAGCCCGCGCTTGCCCTTCAGCAGATCGGCCATGGCCCCCCTCCCTTGTCCGGCGCCTAGGCCAGATATTTGCTCATCACCAGCGTCGCATTGGTGCCGCCGAACCCGAAACTGTTGGACAGGACCGAGTCGATGTTCACCCCGTCGCGCAGCACTGTCACAATCTCACCGGGGTCAAGCGCGGGGTCCAGCGTGGTGACATTGGCCGAAGCGGCGATGAAGCCCTTGTTCATCATGATCAGCGAATAGATCGCCTCATGCACGCCCGTCGCGCCCAGCGAATGGCCGGTCAGCGATTTGGTCGAGGCGATGGGCGGCGTCGTGCCGCGACCGAACACCCGCCGGATCGCTTCAACTTCCGGCACATCACCCGCCAGAGTCGAGGTGCCATGGCTGTTGATATAATCAATGCTGCGCCCCTGCGGCAGGGTGGAAACGGCCAGCCGCATCGACCTTTCGCCCCCTTCGCCGCTGGGGGCCACCATGTCATAGCCGTCTGATGTGGCCCCATACCCTGTCACTTCGCCATAAATCTTTGCGCCACGCGCCAAAGCATGGCCCAGCTCCTCCAGCACCACCACACCACCGCCGCCAGCGATGACAAAGCCATCGCGTGTGGCGTCATAGGGGCGGCTGGCGGTTTGCGGTGAGTCGTTGTACTTGCTGCTCATCGCGCCCATGGCGTCGAACAGGCAGGACAGGGTCCAGTCCAGTTCCTCGCCGCCGCCGGCAAAGACAATGTCCTGTTTGCCCATCTGGATCAGTTCGGTTCCGTTCCCAATGCAATGCGCCGATGTGGAGCAGGCCGAGGTGATGGAATAGTTCACGCCCTTGATCCTGAACGGTGTGGCAAGGCAGGCCGAGTTGGTGGATGACATTCCTTTGGTCACGCCAAAGGGGCCGATCCGCCTGGGGCTGCCGGTTTCGTTCACGATTGCATGTGCGCGGTAGAACGACTTGGTCGACGGCCCGCCGGACCCCATGACAAGCCCGGTCCGTTCGTGTGATACCTCTGCCGCCTCCAGCCCCGCATCGGCGATGGCATCGCGCAGGGCGACAAAGTTATAGGCCGCACCGTCCCCCATGAAGCGCAGGTCGCGCTTGTCGATCACGTCTTCCAGCACGAGGTTCGGCTGGCCCTTTACCCGGCAGCGAAAGCCATGCTCGGCATAATCCCCGGCATAGACGATGCCCGACTTGCCCGCCCGCAGGCTTGCCTCAACCTCGGCAGGCGAGTTTCCGATGGGCGAGATGATCCCGATCCCGGTGATGACGACGCGGCGCATGGCGTATTCTCCCGACTTCGGACTTCAGGCGGCGGCAGCCGCAAGCCCAACCTTCATATCCTTCACCAGATAGATCACCTCACCGTCCGCTTCCACCCTGCCGTCGGCCACGCCCATCTTGAGGCGCCGGTCGATGACGCGGGTGAAATCGACGAAATAGCGGATCATCGTGCGGTCCGGCCGCACCATGCCCTTGAGTTGGACTTCACCAACGCCCAGGGCAAAGCCCTGGCCCGGCCAGCCACGCCAGCCCAGGTTGAACCCGGTGAGTTGCCACAGCCCGTCAAGGCCGAGGCAGCCGGGCATGATCGGATTGCCGGGAAAATGGCAGGCAAAGAACCACAGGTCGGGCGTGATGTCGAATTCGGCCACGACATGGCCCTTGCCATGCACGCCGCCATCGCCCGAAATGTCGGTGATGCGGTCCATCATCAGCATCGGCGGCAGGGGAAGCTGGGCATTGCCGGGGCCGAACAACTCGCCCCGCGCGCATTTCAGCAGGTCTTCCTTGGTAAAGCTTGTCGGAAATCCCGCCATCCGCCTCAGTCCCCCCAGGTCCGCCAACGCTGCCGGTCACGCGGTGTTTCGCCATGTTGCAAACCCTCTACCATCGGCAGGGAAGCACAGGCAAGGGCGGCGGACGCCCCGCGTCGTCAGGCCGGTTCCGCCAAGCGGCAGTTGCAGCGGATTTTCATTTGAAAATGCCCCCCCGCGCGCCCTATATGTCGGATGGACGGATGGGATCGGCAGGACAATGGCGGCAATGGATGCGGATCGAAGCGCGGCTTGGCTGGCACGGGGCGGGCTGCGCCCCACGCGCCAGCGTGTGGCGCTTGCCGGGCTTCTGGTCGGGGATGGCGAAAACCGGCATGTGACCGCTGAAAGCCTTTATGCTGCCAGTGTCGGTGCAGGTGAAAGGGTCAGCCTTGCCACGGTCTACAACACGCTGCGCGCCTTTTGCGAGGCGGGTCTGATGCAGGAGGTGACCGTGGACGGCCACCGCAGCTATTTCGACACCCGCATGGATGATCACCCGCATTTCTACTGGGAAGACCGGGGCGAATTGACCGACGCGCCGGCCGAAGACCTGAAGATTATGGGCCTTCCCGCCGCCCCCGGGGGGACGGAAATCAGCCGGGTGGATGTTGTGATCCGCCTGCGCCGGGTCTGACACCGCCGCAGCCTTCCTGCCGGTGAAATGCCGGGGGCAGACCCCGCGCCGGAGGGTTTGTGATCGCTTATCACCCCCCGGACATGTGCCAACAGAATAATGCGGATCAGGCATCGCTCTGACCTTTCCCGCGCCGGGCGTTCCGGTTGGCCCCGCCGTCACGCGCCGCACCGCCCATCCCGGCGTTGCGAAGGCCCGCTGCCATCGTGTAGACAACAGGCCTGACCACAGGACGCGCGCGCATGACAACGGCGAAAAAGCTTTTCATCAAGACCTACGGCTGCCAGATGAACGTCTACGACTCGGAACGTATGGCGGAGACGCTGGGCACCGAGGGCTATGTCGCCACCGATCATGCCGAAGACGCCGATATGGTCCTGCTGAACACCTGCCACATCCGCGAAAAGGCCGCTGAAAAGGTCTATTCCGACCTTGGCCGCCTGAAGCCGCTGAAACAGGCGAAACCCGGCATGAAGATCGCCGTGGCAGGCTGCGTCGCCCAGGCCGAGGGCGAAGAGATTTTGCGGCGTGCCCCGGTCGTCGATCTGGTGGTGGGACCGCAAAGCTACCATCGCCTGCCCGCCATGCTGCGGGCCGTGGGGCAGGGCGCGCGCGCCATCGACACCGAGTTTCCCGCCGAAGACAAGTTCGATCACCTGCCGGACCGCCGGATGCTGCGCGGGCCGACCGCCTTTCTGACCGTTCAGGAAGGCTGTGACAAATTCTGCGCCTTCTGCGTGGTTCCCTATACCCGCGGGGCCGAGGTCAGCCGCGCGCCCGACCGTCTGCTGGCCGAGGCGCGCGACCTGGTGGCGCGCGGCGTGCGCGAAATCACGCTGCTGGGCCAGAACGTCAACGCCTATCACGCCGACGGCCGGGGCCTGGCGCGCCTTGTCCGCGATCTGGCGCGGATCGACGGGCTGGAGCGCATCCGCTACACCACCTCGCACCCCAATGACATGGAAGAAGACCTGATCGCAGCGCATGGCGACGAGGCCAAGCTGATGCCCTTTCTGCATCTGCCGGTGCAGTCGGGGTCTGACCGCATCCTGAAGGCGATGAATCGCAGGCACAGCGTTGATCACTATCTGCGGCTGGTCGGGCGGATCAGGGCGGCGCGTCCCGACATTCTGCTGTCATCCGATTTCATCGTTGGCTTCCCCGGCGAGACCGATGCCGATTTCGAGGCCACGCTGGCGCTGATCCGGGATGTCGGTTTTGGTGCTGCCTTCAGCTTCAGGTATTCGCCCCGTCCGGGCACCCCCGCCGCCGAGAGACCGGGGGTGGATGCCGCCACCGCCGACGCCCGCCTGCAGGTGCTGCAGGCGCTGATCACCGACCGGCAGCGCGCGGCACAGCAGGCCATGGTCGGCCGCGAGGTGGGGGTCCTTTACGAAAAGGCAGGAAGGATGCCCGGCCAGATGGTGGGCAAGTCCGACCATCTGCACGCGGTCCATGTCACCGACCCCGCCGGCACGCCGGGCGAGCTGATCCGCGTGCGGATCGTGGACAGCGCGGCGAACTCGCTGGCGGGCCTGCGCCTGCCGGCCTGATGACGCGCCCCGGCGCAGAACCGTCACACAGCCGTTTCCGTGCTGTCGCGCAATCGTCACGCCCGGCAGGAACCGCGTCGCGGCGTGATGGTTTTTCGTGCAGTCACACCCGATATTCGGCCCGGCCACGCCATTCTTCTTGCCATCACGTCAAACCCGCCGCACACTTTCCCTTGTAACCGCATCTGCAGAAGGCACCACAGCTTCGCCAAATCCCCCCAGCCCCGTTCCAGGCCAACAGAAGGAGCCGCCCTTGGGCATCAGCGCGCTGAAACCCCCGTCCCGTTCGGAAGACGTTGTCGAAACGCTTCTGGAATTTCCTGACAATCGTCTTCTGATCGACCTCTGCGGCGAATTTGACCGCAACCTGGCCCAGATCGAACACCAGACCGGTGTGCATATCCTGCGGCGGGGCAACAGGCTGGCGGTGATCGGGGACAAGGGCGCGCGGGATCAGGCGGCAGCCGTGCTGCGGTCGCTTTATGCCAGGCTGGAAACAGGCAAGGGCGTGGTGGCGGGCGACATTGACGGCGCGCTGCGCATGGGCCGGCCGATGCGCGACGTTCCGCGCGACGATGAACAGATCGAGATGTTCAGCGGCGCAAAGTATGAGCTGCGCACGCGCCGCAAGTCGGTGCAACCCCGGACCGAGGCGCAAAAGGCCTATGTGGCAAACCTGTTTGACCACGAACTGGCCTTCGGCATCGGCCCCGCCGGCACCGGCAAGACCTATCTTGCGGTCGCCGTGGGGGTCACCATGCTGATCGGCGGCCATGTCGACAAGATCATCCTGTCACGCCCGGCGGTCGAGGCGGGCGAGAGGCTGGGCTTTCTGCCCGGCGACATGAAGGACAAGGTCGACCCCTACATGCAGCCGCTTTATGACGCGCTGAATGATTTCCTGCCGCAAAAGCAGGTGCAGAAGCTGATGGAGGAAAAGCGGATCGAGATTGCGCCCCTGGCCTTCATGCGCGGGCGCACCCTGTCGAATGCCTTTGTCGTGCTGGACGAGGCGCAGAATGCCACAACCATGCAGATGAAGATGTTCCTGACCCGCCTCGGCGAAGGCAGCCGCATGGTGGTGACCGGCGACCGCACCCAGATCGACCTGCCGCGCGGCACCGCCAGCGGCCTTGCCGATGCCGAACGGCTGATCAAGGGGGTGAAAGGCGTCAGCTTCAACTACTTCACCGCCAGAGATGTGGTGCGCCACCCGCTTGTCGCCCGCATCATCGAAGCGTATGAGCGCGACGATGGAGCCTCTGGTTGACACAGTCATGGAAGACCCGCGGTGGGAGGGCAGCCTTCCGCCGCTGGCCGACTCTGCCGCCAGGGCCACCCTGGCGGCGCTTTGCCTTGATCCTGCCCGGTTCGAAATTGTGGTGATGGGCTGCGATGATGCCCGCATTGCCACGCTGAACGCCGGATTCCGTGGCAAGCCTGTTGCCACCAATGTGCTGTCCTGGCCATCCCAGGATCGCGCGGCGGATGCCCCGGGGGGCATGCCGAAGCTTCCCCGGGGCCAGGCCGATCATGCCAGGGAACTGGGCGACATCGCCATTTCCTATGACAGCTGCGCCCGCGAAGCGGCAGAGCAAGGCAAATCCATGGACGATCACGTCACCCATCTGATTGTTCATGCCGTTCTGCATCTTCTGGGCTATGACCATGCCGACGATGCCGATGCGGCCCTGATGGAAGACACCGAAATCAGGGTGCTTGCCAAACTCGGGGTGACGAACCCATATTGAACCGCTCATCGTCCGGCAGTGCTGCGGGCGGGTTGATTCAGGAAAGGACACATGGGCAGCAGCAACGACGGGTCAGATGCCGCGCCTGGCGCCGAGGACGACCCGACCGGGAATGGACAGCGCGGATTTCTCAGCCGCATCATCAACGCCCTCAGTTCTTCCGAACCTGCGCAGGATCCCAGGCAGGCCGATGCAGCACCGGCAGCGCCAGCGGTGCCCGGCGTGCCCGGCATCGGCAACCTGCGGCGCCTGCGTGTGGATGATGTCGCAATCCCCAAGGTCGAAATCACCGCTGTCCCCGTGGATATCGGCAGGGAAGAGCTTGTCGCGGTCTTCCGCAAACACGGGTTTTCGCGCCTGCCGGTCTATGAGGAAACCCTGGACAAGCCGCTGGGTCTGGTTCTGCTGAAGGACCTTGCGCTGCAATTCGGTTTTGGCCAGGGCAATGGCCGCTTCAACCTGCGCAAGATGCTGCGGCCCGTCCTTTTTGCCCCGCCGTCAATGCCGGTTGGGGTCCTGCTTCAGAAAATGCAGAAGGATCGGGTGCATATGGCCCTGGTGATCGACGAATACGGGGGCGTGGACGGTCTGGTCACCATCGAGGACCTGATCGAAACGGTCATCGGCGAGATCGAGGATGAACATGACGAGGCCGACGCAGCCCTGTGGATCATGGAAAAGCCCGGCGTCTATCTTGCCCATGCCCGCGCGCCCCTGGAAGAGATCGAGGCCGCCATCGGTCTGCGCCTGCGCACCGACGAGGATGATGAAGAGATCGACACCCTGGGCGGGCTGGTCTTTCTGCGCACGGGTCGCGTGCCTGCCCGGGGCGAAATCGTGCCGCATGAAAGTGGCGTGGCCTTTGAAGTGATCGACGCCGATCCGCGCCGCATCAAGCGGCTGCGCCTGCGTCTGCCGGGGGCGCAGGCCGCCCCCGCCGCCCTTCTGCCGCCTGCAAAGGACTGACCATGCGCTTGGGCTGGCCCGGCGGGGCCGAGGCGGGGCTTGCCTTTGGCCTTGGTGCCGTGGTCGCATCGGGGCAGGTTCCGCTGGGGTTCTGGTGGCTGGCACTGGCCGGACTGGCGGCGCTGACCGCGCTGCTGGCGCGCGCGCGCGGGGCCGCGGCTGCGGCCTGGCTGGGCCTGTTCGCGGGGGCCGGGCATTTCATGCTGGCGCTCAGCTGGCTGGTCCAGCCCTTTCTGATTGATGCCCAAACCCATGCCTGGATGGCACCCTTTGCCGTGCTGTTCATGTCCTTTGGCCTTGCGCTGTTCTGGGCCGGTGCTGCCGCCCTGTCCTGGCGGGTGACGGGCTGGCGGCGTCCCCTGGCCCTGGCCCTGGCCCTGACGCTGGCAGAATTCGCGCGCGGCCATGTCCTGACCGGTTTTCCCTGGGCGACGATCGGGCATATCTTCATCGGCACTCCGATGGCGCAGCTTGCCAGCCTTGGGGGGGTGCTGGCGCTGACCCTTGTGGCCACGGGGGCCGCCGCCCTGCCGGTTGCCTTTGGCCGCCGGGGCCTTGCCGTTGCCGCCGTGCTGATCGCCGCATCGGCGGGCGGCGGTTCGTGGCGGCTGGCCCAGCCTGATCCGCCTGCCCGGCCGCTGATGCTGCGCCTTGTCCAGCCCAATGCCGAACAGGGCGCGAAATGGGACCCCGTCCGTGCCCGCGCCTTTCTTGACCGGCTGCTGGAATTCACGGCGGCGGCACCGCGCCCCGATCTGGTGATCTGGCCGGAGACCGCCGTACCCTACATGCTGGACTATGCGCCCGAACTGGCCCCGATGATCGCGGCAGCGGCACAGGGCGTGCCGGTCGTCACCGGAATCCAAAGCACGGACGGCACGCGGTACTTCAACAGCCTGATCGTGATCGGACCCGATGCTCAGGTTGCCGCGCGCTATGACAAGCATCATCTGGTGCCGTTCGGCGAATACATCCCCTTCGGCGATACGGCCTATGCCCTGTTTGGCATCTCTGCCTTCGCGGCCCGGCAGGGCAATGGCTATGCCGCCGGTCCGGGACCGGCGATCCTGGACCTTGGCCCCCGGATCGGCCGGGTCCTGCCGCTGATCTGCTACGAGGCGATCTTCCCGCAGGATGTGCGGGGTGCCCCCGGCCGGGCGGACTGGATTGTGCAGATCACCAATGACGCGTGGTTCGGCACCCTGACCGGCCCGTTCCAGCACCTTGCCCAGGCGCGGCTGCGCGCCATTGAACAGGGGCTGCCCCTGGTGCGGGTGGCCAACACCGGCGTCTCGGCGGTGATCGATGCCAAAGGGCGGGTTCTTGCCGCGATCCCGCTGGGCGAAGCCGCCTTTCTTGATAAGGCACTTCCCCCTGCGCTTGCGGCAACACCCTATGCGCGCTGGGGTGACGGGCCGGTCCTGGCGCTTCTGGCTGCCTTTGCCGCAACCCTGGCGTTCCGGAAAGGGCGCAAGCAGGCTTGACCTGCCGGTCGGGGGCCGTTACCCCCGCAGCATCGAACCGTCACAACGGCTTCCTGGCGTGACGGGGATTTTCAACGGAGCGTTCCCCATGTCACGTCTGAACTACACCTTCACCTCCGAGTCCGTCTCGGAGGGCCATCCGGACAAGGTCTGTGACCGCATTTCGGATGCCGTCCTTGACGCCTTTCTTGCCGAAGAGCCGACTGCGCGCGTTGCCTGCGAAACCTTCGCCACCACCAACTGCGTGGTCGTGGGTGGCGAAGTAGGGCTGAGCGACAAGGCGAAACGGGCCGAACATCTTTCCCGCGTCGAAGACATCGTGCGCGGCTGCGTGCGCGACATCGGGTATGAACAGGAGATGTTCCATTGGAACACCCTGAAGGTGCAGAACCTGCTGCACCCCCAATCGGCCCATATCGCGCAGGGCGTTGACCGGGACGGGGCCGGGGATCAGGGCATCATGTTCGGCTATGCCTGCGTGGAGACGCCCGAGCTGATGCCGGCACCCATCCAATATGCCCATGCCATCCTGCGCCGCCTGGCCGAGGTGCGCAAATCCGGTCAGGAACCCACCCTGCGCCCGGATGCCAAATCCCAGGTCTCGCTGCGGTACGAAGGCGGCACTCCGGTTGAGGTGACATCAATCGTCCTGTCGACCCAGCACGCCCATGAAAGCCAGACCAGCGCCGATATCCGTGCCATCGTGGAACCCTATATCCGCGAGGTTCTGCCTTCGGCCTGGATCACCGCAAAGACCGAATGGTGGGTCAACCCGACGGGAACCTTCGTGATCGGCGGACCCGACGGGGACGCAGGCCTGACGGGGCGCAAGATCATTGTCGATACCTATGGCGGTGCCGCCCCGCATGGCGGCGGGGCGTTTTCCGGCAAGGACCCGACCAAGGTCGACCGTTCGGCCGCCTATGCCGCCCGCTATCTGGCGAAAAACGTTGTTGCCGCAGGTCTGGCGCGGCGCTGCACCCTGCAGGTCAGCTATGCCATCGGCGTGGCCAGACCGCTGTCGATCTATGTCGATACCCACGGCACCGGCCTGGTGCCCGACGATCAGATCGAGCGGGCCGTGGCCGAGGTGATGGACCTGACCCCGCGCGGCATCCGCACGCATCTGGGCCTGAACCGCCCGATCTATGCCCGTACGGCGGCCTATGGCCATTTCGGGCGCCCGCCCGAGGCCGACGGCGGCTTCAGCTGGGAAAAGACCGATCTGACCGGGGCGTTGAAGCGCGCAGTGTGACGCAAACAGGCACGCCTGTTCCATTTTCTGTTCAGAAATATCCTCGGGGGGTGCGGGGGGCAGACAGCCCCCCGCCCTGCCGCTTGACGCTGTGCGCCGCCCCCGATACTCCGCCCCGAGCCAAAGCGGGGCACAGCATGTCGGACCCAATCACCCCCCAGCCGGAATGGCGCAATTTCTATGGCCGCCGCTTTGGCAAGACCCTGCGTCCCAGCCAGAAGACCTGTCTGGCGGAAGACCTTGGCACGCTGCGGCCCCAGGGTATCCTGACCGCAGAAAACCCGCACCGCATCCCGCTGGATCTGGCGCGGGTCTTCGGCGACGACCGGCCGGTCTGGCTGGAAATCGGCTTTGGCGGCGGCGAGCATATGGTACATATGGCCGCGACCTATCCCGGGATCGGCCTGATCGGCTGCGAACCCTTCATCAATGGCGTGGCCATGCTGCTGGGCCGCATCCGCAGCGCCGCTGTGGCCAACCTTGCCATTCATCCCGGCGATGTGCGCGACCTGTTCGATGTGCTGCCGGAAGGCTCGGTCGCGAAAGCCTTTCTCAACTACCCCGATCCCTGGCCCAAGCGCCGCCACCACCGCCGCCGCTTTGTCACCCGCGATCATCTGGTGCCGCTGGCCCGCGCGCTGCGGCCGGGGGCCGAGTTCCGCATCGCCAGCGACATTCCCGATTACATCCGCCAGGCCAGGGCCGAAGTGCCCGTGGCCGGGTTCCGCCTTGTCCGGGACGGCCCCGTACCCTGGGACGACTGGCGGTCCACCCGTTACGAGGTCAAGGCCCTGCGCGAAGGCCGCGTGCCGCATTACCTGACCTTCCTGCGCGGCTGACATATGCTTTCGGCAGATGCCCGCAAGGAAATCTGCCGAAAGCCTGCGCCGGTGTTTGTCCGCCCCGTGGACCAGGCCCGCAGCCTGCGCTATCAGGCCCCGACCAGAAAAGGACACCGCATATGTCAGGCCACGGCACCGCCCAACCGATGACCGCCCGCAAGTCCGGCCCGCTGACGGGCCGCGCCGAAGTGCCGGGCGACAAGTCGATCAGCCACCGCGCGCTGATCTTTGGCGCGATGGCCTTGGGTGAAACCCGGATCACCGGCCTGCTGGAAGGCCAGGACGTGCTGGATACGGCGAGGGCGATGCGCGCCTTCGGGGCCGAAGTGACGCGCCATGGCGCAGGCACGTGGAGCGTGCATGGCGTGGGGGTGGGCGGATTTGGCGAACCGGCGGATGTGATCGACTGCGGCAATTCCGGCACCGGCGTGCGGCTGATCATGGGCTGCATGGCCACCACGGCCATGACCGCGACCTTCACGGGCGATGCATCACTGCGCAAGCGCCCGATGGGCCGCGTGACCGATCCGCTGTCGCTGTTCGGGGCGCGCGCCTATGGGCGCAGCGGCGGGCGGCTGCCGATGACGGTGGTGGGGGCCGCGTCGCCGGTGCCGGTGCGCTATGCCACGCCCGTGGCGTCGGCCCAGGTGAAATCCGCCGTGCTTTTGGCCGGGCTGAACGCGCCGGGTGAGACGGCGGTGATCGAACGCGAGGCGACGCGCGACCATTCCGAACGGATGCTTGCAGGCTTTGGCGCGCGCGTGCATGTCGAAAAGACCGCCGAAGGCAATGTCATCACCCTGACCGGCCAGCCAGAGCTGCGCCCGCAGACGGTCGCGGTGCCGCGCGATCCGTCTTCGGCCGCCTTCCCGGTCTGTGCCGCGCTGGTGGTCGCAGGGTCCGACATTTTCGTGCCCGGCGTCAGCCAGAACCTGACGCGCAACGGCCTGTACCTGACGCTGGTGGACATGGGCGCGGACATCATGTTCGAAAACCCGCGTGAAGAGGGCGGCGAACCGGTGGCCGACCTGCGGGTGCGCTTCGGGCCGCTGTCGGGCATCGAGGTGCCGCCCGAACGCGCGCCGTCGATGATCGACGAATATCCCATCCTGTCGGTCGTTGCCGCCTTTGCCGAAGGGACGACCGTGATGCGGGGCGTCAGGGAACTGCGGGTCAAGGAATCCGACCGGATCGATGCCATGGCGCGCGGGCTGGAAGCCTGCGGCGTGCGCGTGGAGGAAGACGAGGATACGCTGATCGTCCATGGCATGGGTCCGGGCGGCGTGCCCGGCGGGGCCACCGCCACGACCCATCTTGACCACCGCATCGCGATGAGCTTCCTGATCCTGGGCATGGCATCGAAACAGCCGGTTTCCGTCGATGATGCATCGCCGATCAATACCAGCTTTCCGGTCTTCACCCCGCTGATGACCCGCCTTGGGGCCCATCTTGAACCGGCGCAGTGACCCTTGCCTGACGCGAAGCGGTGTCGCGCCTGCGTGACAGCGCCCGCTGCACATGCGGCGCGCCGCCCCGGCAGGTCTGCGCGGCGGGGCCGGTCCGGTCAGACCGCGCCATGCCCCCGCCGCCCGGACATCCTGCGGCCCCGCCCCATCCGCACCTTCCCTGCCGGGGCCTGGCACCGGCCGGGGTCTGGCGGCAACGGTGCGCGCCCGGGGCCTGCAGAAGCAGTTCCGGAAACCAGGCGCAGCCAGGACGGGCTGAATGGACGCAGTCGATCAGGGGATCGACCTTTTGCCTTGGTCCAAAGGATGCATCCGGCGACCGTCGCGATGGCCGCGCCAGACCAGGCACCAATCACCGGCACGGGCTGCGCGCTTTCCCTGGCGTCCGGTGCGGCCCCGCCCTTCTGCCTTCGGGCAGTCCGTGGGGCCGGGCAGAAGCCGGACTGCGGCGTCAGCCGGCAGCACGTCCACCGGGTTCATTCGGGCCGGGACAGGCGAAAGCCGGGCACCGATGATCGCTGCCCGTTGCCCTGCCGTTCCCGTTCCGGCCGGGTCACAGCTTTTCGATCATCTCCGGCACCAGGGTGAACAGATCGCCCACCAGACCATAGTCGGCCACCTGGAAGATCGGGGCCTCTTCGTCCTTGTTGATCGCGACGATCACCTTGCTGTCCTTCATGCCCGCCAGATGCTGGATCGCGCCGGAAATGCCGACGGCGATGTAGAGCTGCGGGGCCACGACCTTGCCGGTCTGCCCCACCTGCCAGTCATTCGGGGCATAGCCGCTGTCCACGGCTGCACGGCTTGCACCCACGGCGGCATTCAGCTTGTCGGCCAGCTTTTCGATCAGCGCGAAGTTGTCTTCGGATCCCACGCCGCGCCCGCCCGATACCACGATCCCGGCCGAGGTCAGTTCCGGGCGGTCACTGGTGGCGACCCTGTCTTCCACCCAGGCCGACAGGCCGGCGTTTCCGGCGGCAGCCACGGCTTCGACGGGGGCGGCACCGCCCTTGGCGGCGGCCTCGAATCCGGCGGTGCGGATGGTGGCAACCTTCTTTGCGTCCGACGACTTCACCGTCTGGATCGCGTTGCCCGCATAGATCGGGCGTTCAAAGGTATCGGCGTCGATCACCGCCGTCACATCGGAAATCACCATCACATCCAGCATTGCGGCAACGCGCGGCATCACGTTCTTGGCCGCCGTTGTGGCCGGTGCCAGGATATGGCTGTAGCCGCCCGACAGGCCCTTGATCAGGTCCGCCAGAGGTTCGGCCAGCCCGCGCCCGTAGGCGGCATCATCCGCCGTCAGCACCCTGGACAGGCCGGCAAACTGCGCGGCCTGCGCGGCGGCCGCCGCCACGCCGTCACCGGCGACCAGCAGATGCACCTCGCCCAGCGGCTTTGCCGCCGTCAGCGCCTTGGCGGTGCTGTCTGCGCCCAGCGCGCCACCGGTCACTTCGGCAATCAGAAGAACGGCCATCAGATCACCCCCGCTTCGTCCTTGAGTTTCGCAATCAGTTCAGCAACGTTTGCCACCTTGACGCCGGCCTTGCGGCCCTGCGGTTCCACCGTTTTCAGAACGGTCAGGCGCGGGGTCACATCCACGCCGTAATCGGCAGGCGTCTTTTCCTCCAGCGGCTTCTTCTTGGCCTTCATGATATTGGGCAGGCTGGCATAGCGCGGCTCGTTCAGGCGCAGGTCGACGGTGACGATGGTCGGCATCTTCACCCGGATCGTTTGCAGACCGCCGTCCACTTCGCGCGTCACCACGGCATGGTCGCCTTCGACCGCCAGTTCGCTGGCGAATGTCGCCTGGCTCCAGCCCAGCAGGGCCGACAGCATCTGGCCCGTGGCGTTCATGTCATTGTCGATGGCCTGCTTGCCGCAGATCACCAGGCCGGGGGCCTCTTCCCGCACCACGCCGGCCAGCAGCCTGGCCACGGCCAGCGGTTCGATATCCTGTTGCACGTCTGCGGTGGCTTCGATCAGAACGGCGCGGTCGGCCCCCATCGCCAGCGCGGTGCGCAGCGTTTCCTGGCATTGCCGGACGCCGATGGAAACGACGATCACCTCGTCAGCCAGCCCCTTTTCCTTCAGGCGGATCGCCTCTTCGACGGCAATCTCGTCAAAGGGGTTCATCGACATCTTCACATTGGCCAGATCAACCCCGGACCCGTCCGCCTTGACGCGGACCTTCACGTTGTAGTCGATCACCCGTTTGACCGGCACCAAGACCTTCATCGGCGGAACACTCCCGTATCATGCACCCCTGGGGGGTGCCCAAGCCCCTCGTCCTGTTGTTAGCCGCTTCGCCCCGGCGAAAACAGGCCAAAATCGACGCAGAACGACGCCCGGACGTCGCGTCTATACATCGCGGGTCAGGCCGGGCACCCACAGCACGTCGGCCTTGCCATCGTCATTGGCAATCCGGCCCGCCACGAAGAACCAGTCGGACAGGCGGTTCAGGTACTTCACCGCCTCGGCGTTGATTGCTTCCATGGTGGCAAGTTCCACCGTCAGGCGTTCGGCGCGGCGGCTGACGGTGCGGCACAGGTGCAGATGCGCAGCCAGGGCCGATCCGCCCGGCAGAATGAAGCTGCGCAGCGGCTGCAACCGGGCGTTCATCGCGTCGATCTCGGTTTCCAGACGCAGCACCTGGCGGTCGAGGATGCGCAGCGGCACATAGCCCGCCTCATGGTCGCGCTCCATGTCGGGGCGGCAAAGGTCGGCCCCCAGATCGAACAGGTCGTTCTGAATCCGCGCCAGTGCCGCATCGGTTTCGCCGGTCGAATGCTGCCGGGCCATACCGACGGTGGCATTGGTTTCATCGACCGTGCCATAGGCGTTCACCCGGATCGAATGTTTTGCCACCCGCGCCCCGTTGCCAAGCGCGGTTTCCCCGGCATCGCCGGTCTTGGTGTAAATCTTTGACAGGACAACCATGTCTTCCCCCGGCCTTACGGACCCATGTATCTGCGCAAGGCCACATACAGCAGGATCAGCGCAATCGCAGCGGCCTGCGCGTAAATGCGGTAGCGCATGATCCGGTTGGCGTGCTTGCGGTTGAAATCGCCGCCACGGGCAAAGCCGCCGATCCCGATCATCAGGATGACCAGAACGCCAAGCACGGCAACGGCGGCAACAATGAAGAGCGGGTCGTCCAGCATGATCTTTGTCCTGTTCCCTGTGCGGGTGATGTAGCGGGGGCAGTCCGAAAGGCGAAGGGGAATCGCGCCTCAGCCGCGCGCCAGAATCCAGTCCAGCGCCGCCGTGGGCAGGATGCGCCGCGCGATGTTCATCAGGTAGGTGGGTGTGGTCACAAAATACCGCGCGGCCGGACGCCGGTCTTCCAGGGCGCGGATCAGCTTTTGCGTGACCGCAGAGGCGGGCAGTTCAAACCGGTCCGGGCCGCGGTCTTCGTACAGGCGGCGCACCAGCGTTCTGCGGTACTGCGCCGCGCGGGGCGAGGCCTGCCAGTTGATCCAGCGTTCGAAATGCGGAATGGCATTCTGGCGGATGCGCGAGGTGATCGGCCCCGGTTCGATCAGGATCAGCCGCACGCCGGTGCCGCGCATCTCGACCCGCAGCACATCTGTCAGCCCTTCCAGCGCGAATTTCGTCGCCACATAGGCCCCGCGCCAGGGCGCGCCCACAAGACCCAGAACAGAAGAGCAATTGATGATCCTGCCGCCATCCGGCTGGGCGCGCATGACCGGAATGATCTGCCGCGTCAGCTCGTGACAGCCAAAGAGGTTGACCTCGAAGATCGCCCGCAGGGCCTCGGTCGGAAGGTCTTCGACGGCACCCGGGCAGGCAAAGGCCCCGTTGTTGAAGACGGCGTCCAGGGTGCCGCCCGTGCGCTGCAGGGCCGTCTGAACCGCCTGCGTGATGCTGGCCGGGTCGGCGTAATCAAGCGCGAAGCTTTCCAGCCCTTCGGCCTGCAGGCGGTCGCAATCCGCCAGCTGACGGCATGTTGCAAAGACGCGCCATCCCCGCGCCGTCAACCCGCGCGCCGCGTCCAGACCGATTCCGGACGAACAGCCGGTGATCAGAATTGATTTCGCCGTCATGCCTGCCCCCAAGTGCCCCTGCCCCGCTCTTAGGGGGCGGGGGCGGGGCTGGCAAACGGCTTTCAGTTCACGGGGGTGAAAATCCCGTCCCGTGGCAGATCGCCCAGAAAGCGGCTTGCGACATACCCCTCCTGCCCGTCGCCCTGAAGGCGGACCCTTGACCAGCCCGGCGTGTCGGATGGCAGCACCTGCACCGCCTCACCGCGATCAAGCCTGGTCAGAGAGTCGGTGCCGGCCGACGGCCCCGCCCGGACATTCACCGTGTCGGCCAGCACATATTGCAGCTGCGGGGCGGCATCGGCGTTGGCCGCTGCCGGCTGAGGGGGCTGACTGGCCGGATCGCCCCCGTCTGCCGTCTGTGCCGGGGGCAGGGCAAGCGTCAGGCCCGGCGCTGTCTGCGCATCTTCGGGCGCGGAACCGGCGGTTGCGAAAGCGGCAGAAACCGCAGGGCTGACCGCAGGCTCGGGCTGGGGGCGTGCCTGCGGCACGGCGCGCGCCGGGGCCGGATCAATGCCCGGCGACAAAGGCCGGGGGCCTTGCCCGGCTGCTGCCAGAGGGGTCGGCTGCGGCGGGGCCGGACCGGGGTCTTTGTAGTGAAGCGGGGTATACTTGCCCGCAAGACCGTCGCGAAGGGGCGCATCCCTGCGCCCGCCCAGCGTCAGAAGCGTTGCCACGATCAAAACGCACAACAGGAAGATCAGCTTGAACATGGGTCCGATTCCGCAACAGGGAGAAAGCTTATCACGGCGCATCCGGCGTGCCCCGCAAAATCGGCAATCCGCCTGCTGCGGTTGCGTCTGGACCGTGCCCGCGCGGGGCGCTACACCGCCGCCATGTCCGAACCGTCTGATGATCCCGGGATCGAGCCTGTGCTGGTTTCTGAAACGCTGCGCCGCGCGATCGGCGAGCGCTATCTGACCTATGCGCTGTCCACCATCATGCACCGCGCCCTGCCTGACGCGCGCGACGGGCTGAAGCCGGTCCATCGCCGCATCCTGTTCGCGATGCGTGAGCTGCGCCTGTCGCCCACGGGGGGCTTTCGCAAATCCGCCAAGATTTCCGGCGATGTGATGGGCAATTATCACCCGCATGGCGACATGGCGATCTATGACGCGATGGCGCGTCTCGCCCAGGATTTCAACCTGCGCTACCCCCTGGTCGACGGGCAGGGGAACTTCGGCAATATCGACGGCGACAATCCCGCCGCCAGCCGCTACACCGAGGCGCGCCTGACCCCGCTGTCAGAACTGCTGATGGAAGGGCTGGACGAAAACGCGGTGGATTTCCGCCCGAACTACGACGGCACCCTGCAAGAGCCTGTCGTCATGCCCGCCGCCTTTCCCAACCTGCTGGCGAATGGATCGTCCGGCATCGCCGTGGGCATGGCCACCAATATTCCGCCCCATAACCTGCACGAGCTGATCGACGCCTGCCAGCTGATGCTGCGCGAGCCTGACTGCACCGACGAGGCCATCGTGGCGCTGGTGCCCGGCCCCGATTTCCCCACCGGCGGCACCATTGTGGAACCGCGCGGCGCGATCCTTGACGCCTATCGCAGCGGGCGCGGCGCCTTCCGGCTGCGCGCGAAATGGGCCACCGAGGATCTGGGCCGGGGCACCTGGCAGATCGTGGTCACCGAGATTCCCTATCAGGTGCAGAAATCCAAGCTGATCGAACGGCTGGCCGAACTGATCCAGACCAGAAAGGTGATGGCGCTGGCCGATGTGCGCGACGAATCGGCGGAAGACCTGCGCATCGTGCTGGAACCGCGCGCCCGCACCGTGGACCCCGACATGCTGATGGGCATGCTGTTTCGCAATTCCGATCTTGAGATCCGCTTTTCGCTGAACATGAACGTGCTGATCGACGGGCGCGTGCCGCGCGTCTGTTCGCTGAAAGAGGTGCTGCGCGCCTTTCTGGATCACCGCCGCGACGTGCTGCGGCGGCGCAGCCGGCACCGGCTGGAAAAGATCGATGCACGGCTGGAGATTCTGGAAGGCTTCATCATTGCCTTTCTGAACCTGGACCGGGTGATCGACATCATCCGCTATGATGCCGATCCCAAACGCGCGCTGATTGCCGAAAGCTGGGGCGTGGCGCATCCGCGCGCCTTGTCCGAGAAAGATTATGTGCCGCCCCCGGCGCGCGGCGAAGACGCCGAAGGCGAACTGACCGGGGCGCAGGCCGAAGCCATTCTGAACATGCGCCTGCGGTCCTTGCGCAAGCTGGAAGAGATCGAACTGCGCCGGGAATATGATGCCCTGCTCAAGGAACGGGCCGGGCTGGATGATCTGCTTGGCTCTGACCGCCTGCAATGGCAGCGGATCGGGCAAGAGCTTGGCACCGTGCAGGCGCAGTTCGGCAAATCCACACCGGCTGGCGCGCGCCGCACCCGGTTTGCCGAGGCGGGCGACGTGGAAGACGTGCCGATCGAGGCGATGATCGAACGCGAGCCGATCACAGTCATCTGTTCAAAGATGGGCTGGATCCGGTCGATGAAGGGGCATGTCCCGCTGGAGTCGGAGGTCAAGTTCAAAGACGGCGACGGGGGCCGCTTTCTGTTTCATGCCGAAACCACCGACAAGATCCTGCTCGTTGGTTCGAACGGGCGCTTCTATACCCTTCTTGGCGCAAACCTTCCCGGCGGCCGCGGCATGGGAGAGCCGGTGCGCCTGATGGTCGATCTTCCGACCGAGGCCGAGATCGTGGACCTGACGGTCTGGCGTGCGGGCGAAAAGCTGCTTCTGGCCTCCAGCGCCGGGGATGGTTTCATCGTGCCCTCGGAAGAGGTGATGGCCCAGACGCGGGCCGGCAGGGCGGTGATGAACCTGTCGGACGAGGCCCGCCTGGTGGCCTGCCGCCGAGTCCAGGGCGATCATGTTGCCGTCGTGTCGAAAAACCGCAAGCTGCTGGTGTTCCCCGTGACGGAACTGCCGGAAATGGCCCGCGGGAAAGGCGTGCGGCTGCAGAAATACCTGTCGCTGCGCGGCAAGCAGGGGGTCCTGGAACTGGATGGCGGGCTGTCGGACATCACCACCTTCCATCTGGCCGAGGGTCTGTGCTGGTCGATGCCCAATGGCCAGACCCGGCGCGAAACCGGCATTTCCGAATGGGTCGCGCGGCGTGCGGGCATGGGCAAGGCCCCGCCCCACGGTTTTCCGCGCGACAACCGCTTCACCTGACGGGTCAGGACCGCGCAGCGCGGCACGGCGGGCCGGGCGTGAAGGGCGTTCACAACGGGGGCCGGGCCATGCGCAGGGCCGTGGCAATGGCGCGCAGGTACCGCGCCGCAGCGGTTTTGTCGGGCTGGACCGGGTGTGATGGCAAGGGTGATGCCCTTGGGCGGGCCAGGCTGCATCCCGCTGCGGGGGGGGGGCGTGTTCTGTTCCCCGAGGTAGCGCGGCGACCGGGGCAGCAGACCGCCAAACCCTGTATCCTTGGCGGGCCGCCCGCCCCGGTGCGCGGCCCGGCAGGCTGGCGGCCCCCCTTGCGATTGCGACGCGATCAGTCGCCTTTGCCGAATATCCGGGAACGCCCTTGCGTCCGGCTGGTTTTCCCGTCGGGCGGTGGCACGCCGCCGCACCTGTCACCGGTGCTGCGGCAGACATGCGCCTTGACCATCCCAAGGCAGAGGGGTGCCGGGGCATTTGCCGCCGTGCAAGCACGGGCGTTGCGCCGGTCTGTCCGGCACGGTATTTCGGCATATGGTTTCTGAAGGGTCGCACGAATGAGCTTTGCGCGTGTCTTGAGGCTGGCCGGCACCGTTTGTACCGTGATCCTGGCGGCAGGTTGTGGGGCGCGGGATCTGGAGGAACCGCCTGTCGATCTGGGTCCCTTCCGTCTGGGCCTGAACATTGTCGTGACCGACACCATGCAGAAGGTGCCGATCTCGCGCGAGGCGACGGCGGAAGAATGGGAAACCGGCCTGACGAAGGCGATCGCAAACCGGTTCGGTCCGGCCCGGTATGACGGCGACAGGTTTTACAACATCGGCATCAACATCGACGGCTATGCGCTGGCCCCGCCGGGCATCCCCGTGGTGGCCGCGCCGAAGTCGGTCGTCGTGGTCAGCGCCAACATCTGGGACGATGCCAATCAGCAGCGGCTGAACCCCGAAGCCCGCCAGTTCACGATCTTTGAAAGCCTGTCGGGCGAAAGCGTGATCGGCACCGGTCTGACCAGCACCAAGACCCAGCAGATCGAAGCCCTGTCCTACAATGTCGCCAAGGCGCTGGAAGGCTGGTTCCTGGAAAATCCGCAATGGTTCGACCCGGCCGGGGCCATTCCCGGCGACGCCCCCGATCTGTCCACACCGCCCCCGCAGCCGCGTGTGGTGTCGGGCGCACCGGCAGGGGCGGCACCTGAGGCAATCTCCTCCGCGCCGCTGGCGGCAGTGGAACCCGCAGGTCCGGTATTGCGCCCCCTGCCGCGCCCGCCCGGACTTGGCCGGACAAATGAGTGACCCGCGCGCAAGAGCTTGATTTCCCCGATTCCAGTCGATAAGTGCGGCGCTGCCCCGCAGGGTGCATCCGCGCGCACCGTCAGGACCCGATATTGAGGAGGCCATCATGGCAAAGGCAAAGTTTGAACGGAACAAACCGCATGTGAACATCGGCACGATCGGCCATGTTGACCACGGCAAGACCACGCTGACGGCCGCGATCACGAAGTATTTCGGCGAATTCAAGCCCTATGACC
>JADCEL010000084.1 GCA_020250125.1 Rhodobacter sp. | reverse complement strand
GACGGTGGCCACCGTCCCCCCGGACCAACCCCATCAGACGACAGGATCTGCAAGAATCATAGAGACAAGCGCCCGACCCGGCGGGCGGGAAGCGCCCGCCGGGGGCGGGTCGGGCGCTGGCCGGGGGCTTTGGCCCCCGGCTGGTCAAGGATCAGCGTGGCGACATGGCAGGGGCAATGGTCCCTGCCATTGCAGCGGTGAGGGTGCTTTCGCCCCTCCGGGCGGGAGCCGGAAACGCCTCCCGTTTCCCATGACCGCGCGCGACGGTGCCTCGAAGCCCGGCGGGTCCGGGAACAACGAAGGCCAGCGCCCGCCGGGGATCAGCCTGCCGCCACGGCAGGGGCGAGGGCCCCTGCCAGGGGGGCGCAGGGCGCGCGCAGATGCAAGTGTTTGCCGCCGTGCGCTCAGGCCGCCCCTGCGGTCGGCACGTCTTCGGTACCCTGCCGGGGGAAGCGCCGCGCCGTGGCGGTTGCCCAATGGTGCGCCGCCGTCTATCTTGGGGCGTGATCCCGGACCCTGAAAGGCTGCCCATGCCGCACAACCCCATTCGCCCCTGGCGCAACATCGACAGGCGCAAATCGCGCCGGATCATGGTCGGGCGGGTGGCCGTGGGGGGGGATGCGCCAATCTCGGTCCAGACGATGACCAACACGCTGACCACCGATGTGGCCGCCACGATCGGACAGGTGCAGCGCTGTGCGGTGGCCGGTGCCGATATTGTCCGGATTTCCACACCCGACCGCGAGTCGACGCAGGCGCTGAAGGCGATCATCGCCGAAAGCCCCGTGCCGATCGTGGCCGACATTCATTTCCACTACAAACGCGCGATCGAGGCCGCCGAAGCCGGTGCCGCCTGCCTGCGGATCAATCCGGGGAACATTGGCGATGCCTCCCGCGTGCGCGAGGTGATCAGGGCCGCAAAGGATCATGGCTGTTCGATCCGCATCGGGGTCAATGCCGGTTCCCTGGAAAAGCACCTGCTGGAAAAGTACGGCGAGCCCTGCCCCGAGGCCATGGTCGAAAGCGGGTTGGACCACATCCGCATCCTGCAGGACAACGATTTCCACGAATTCAAGATCAGCGTGAAAGCATCGGACGTGTTCCTGGCCGCTGCCGCCTATCAGCAGCTGGCAGATGCCACCGATGCCCCGATCCATCTGGGCATTACCGAGGCGGGCGGGATGCTGTCGGGCACGGTGAAATCGGCCATCGGTCTGGGCAACCTGCTGTGGATGGGCATCGGCGACACGATCCGCGTGTCGCTGTCCGCCGATCCGGTGGAAGAGGTCAAGGTCGGCTTCGAGATCCTGAAGTCACTGGGCCTGCGGCACCGGGGCGTCACGATCATATCCTGTCCGTCCTGCGCGCGGCAGGGCTTTGACGTGATCAGGACGGTCGCGGCGCTGGAGGAACGTCTGGCGCATATCACCACCCCGATGAGCCTGAGCATCATCGGCTGCGTGGTGAACGGGCCGGGCGAGGCACTGATGACCGACATCGGCTTTACCGGCGGCGGGGCCGGGTCCGGCATGGTCTATCTGGCGGGCAAGCAAAGCCACAAGCTGGGCAATGACCGGATGATCGACCATATCGTCGAACTGGTCGAGGCAAAGGCGGCGGAGCTTGAGGCAAAGACCGCGTCCGAAGCGGCAGAGTAACCGTCAGCCTTCGCGCTGCGCCTGCACGATCTCGCGCATCCCGTCCAGCGGAACATAGCCGCGCACGATCATCCCGTCGATCACGAAGGTCGGGGTGCCGGTGATCCCCAGCTCGTCACCCAGGGCGTGATTGGCGGCGATGACGGTGCCAACCTCGTCACTGTCCATCCTTGCCAGGATGGCGGCGGGGTCCAGCCCAAGATCGCCCGCAAGGCGGCCCAGCGTTTCCGGCGTCGGATCGCCGCGCAGCCTGATCAGCGCGTCATGCGCCTTTTCGTACAGCGCGTCGCCGCCAACCTGGCGCACCGCGATGGCGAAGCGGGCAGAGGCAAGCGACCCTTCGCCCAGAATCGGATATTCCTTGACGACAAAACGGATGTTCCCATCCGATTTCACCAGTTCTGCCACCTCGTCATAGGCCTTGCGGCAGTAGCCGCAGCGATAATCGGTGAACTCCACCACCGTGATATCGCCCTCGGGATTGCCGCCCGCCCAGCTTGCCGGATCATTGAAGATCTCGGCGGCATGGGTTTGCAGAAGGGCGGCATCGTTCTGCGCCTCCAGTTCGGCCTGCCGGGCATTCAGCACATCCATTGCCTCGATCAGCAGTTCCGGATGGTCCAGCAGATAGGCCTTCACCTCGGCCCGGAAGCTTTCCCTCTCGGCGGGGGTCATGGCGGTCAGGTCGGCCCTGACCGGGGCTGCACAGGACAGGGCCAGCAAAAGGCTGGCAACGATCAGTCGGGCCACGGCACGCTCCTTCTTTGTTTTGTCCAGCATCGCAGATCGCCGCGCGGCGGCAAGGCAGACCGCGCAGACGATGCGGGCCTGCGCGGAATTGTGATCCGGTCAGGCGGGCATCTGGCCGGTGGACTTCGCTCCCTTGCGCGGGAATACTGTGCGCCGGGCAGGGAACGGCGCATGATGCGGATGATCGTGGCAGCGGTGGTGGCGGTCTGGGCGGTGCTGGGCAGTGCCCTGGCCCAGGACCTGACCGCGCTGGCCCGGCTTGACCCACAGTCTTCATCCATCGGCGACACGGGCGATGGGTTTGCCGTGTCGCTGGCCCTGTCGCAGCCGGTGCCGTGGCGGCTGCGGGTGCTGGATGCGCCGCCCCGGCTGGTGCTGGATGTGCGCGAGGTGGATTGGCGCGGCATCGCAGAGGTTCCGCGCGCCTCGGTGCGTGTGACGGGCCTGCGCGCCGGTGTCTTTCGCCCCGGCTGGTCGCGGCTGGTGATGGAGATGAACGGACCCTTCCTGGTGGATCAGGCCGAAATGCGCACCGACGCCGGATCGGTGCGGCTGCTGCTTCGGCTGGAACCGGCGTCACGGGCGGATTTTGCCGCAAAGGCCGCCCTGCCGGAACCCGAAGAGTGGGCCGCCCCGAAGGCGGCCGATCTGGCCCGGCCGGAACAGCGCGGCGATGGGCCGGTGGTGGTGGTGCTGGACCCGGGGCACGGCGGGATCGATCCGGGGGCCGAGCGTGCCGGGCTGTCCGAGGCCGACCTGATGCTGACCTTCGCCCGCGAACTGAAGGAAACCCTGCTGCGCAGCGGTGGCTTTACCGTGGTGCTGACACGGAACGAGGATGTCTTCGTGCCGCTGGAAACCCGCATTTCCATCGCCCGGATGGCAGGGGCCACGGTGTTCCTGTCGCTGCACGCCGATGCGCTGGCCGAAGGCGAAGCGGTGGGGGCCACCATCTATACCCTGGCCGCCGACGCCAGCGATGCGGCAGCGGCCATCCTGGCCGAACGGCACGACCGGGATGATCTTCTGTCCGGGGTTGACCTGACAGGACAGGATGATCTGGTGGCCGAAGTGCTGATGGACATGGCCCGGACCGAAACCCTGCCGCGCACCCTGCTTCTGGCCCAGACACTGCGCGGGGCAATGGATGCGGCAGGGATCAGGATGCATCGCCTTCCGGTGCAGCAGGCGGGATTTTCCGTGCTGAAATCGCCGGAAGTTCCTTCGGTGCTGATCGAGCTTGGCTTCATGTCCAGCCCGCGCGATCTTGAACGGCTGCGCGACAGCACCTGGCGGGCCCGCATGGCCGAGGCGATAGCGGCAGGTTTGCAGGACTGGTCGGTTGCGGATGCGGCCCGGCAGCAGTTGCGCCGCAAGTAGGCTTCGGCGGGATCACGCGCTCGGGTTTTGACCGCCGGCCGCTTCCCCTGTATAGGATGCGCACACAGGCGGGAGTGTGCTTTGGTCAGGTTCGTCGGGTCTTTTCTGGGGGCGATATTCTCTGCCCTGACCTTGGGGCTGTTTTTTGCCGCACTGTCAGTGGGGGCGGTGTTCTGGATGTATGGCCGGGACCTGCCCAGCCATGAAAGCCTTGCACAATATACCCCGCCCACGATCAGCCGGGTCTATTCCGGCGAAGGGCGGATCATCGATGAATTCGCCGAAGAGCGGCGGCTGTTCACGCCGATCGAGGATATTCCCGATCTGGTGAAAGAGGCGTTCATCAGCGCCGAGGACAAGAATTTTTACCACCACAAGGGCTATGACGTGACCAGCATCGCCGCTGCGGCGCGCGATGCCATCGTCTCGCGCGGGCAGAACCTGCGCGGGGCGTCCACCATCACGCAGCAGGTGATGAAGAACTTTCTTCTGGGCGGCGAGCGTACCGGCGAGCGCAAGATCAAGGAGATCATTCTTGCCTCGCGGATTGAAGAGACGCTGAACAAGGAAAAGATCCTTGAGCTTTACCTGAACGAGATTTTCCTTGGCCAGAATTCCTACGGGGTTGCCGCCGCTGCCCAGACCTATTTCAACAAGCCGCTGGCAGACCTGGCCCCGCACGAGGCGGCGATGCTGGCGGCGATGCCGCAGGCCCCAAGCAAGTTTCATCCCGTCACCGCCAAGGCCCGCGTGACCGAACGGCGCAACTACGTGCTGCGCGAGATGTGGCAGAACGGCTATCTTGATGAGGCGACCTTCCTTCGGGAAAGGGATATGCCGCTTCTGTCGGTTCAGAACGGCGATTTCCCCGCCTTCCGCCAGTCGCTTCCCCCGCGCAACTATTTCACCGACGAAATCGGGCGGCAGCTGTCGACCACCTTCGGCAAGGAAGAGCTGTTCACGGGCGGCCTGACGATTCGGGCCACCGCCGACCCGGACCTGCAACAGGAAGCCGCCCGCGCGCTGCGGGCCGGGCTGGAGAAATTCGACCGCGCGCAGGGCATCTGGCGCGGAACCCGCAAGGTCATCGCCCCCGACAGGCTGGGCAGCGAGGCCGACTGGCGCAGCGCCCTGTCCGAGGCCGAAGTGCCGCGCGATGTCGAGGGCTGGTATCCCGCCGTGGTGCTGTCGGTCACGGGGGACGCAGCACGCATCGGCATCGAAGGGATCGAAGAAAACGAAGACGGCCATTTCATTCCGGCCGAGGATGTGACCTGGGCGCGCAAGCGCCAGGCGGACGGTCGGCTGGGGCCCAAGGCTGACGAAGTCGCTGATCTTGTGTCGGTCGGCGATGTTGTTCTGGTGCGGGCCGTGACCAGCGACGATGATGGCAGCTTTCTTCACTGGTCGCTGCGCCAGGTGCCCGAGGTCGGCGGCGCGTTCATGGCGATGGACGTGAACACGGGCCGGGTTCTGGCCATGCAGGGTGGCTTCAGCTTTCAGGAATCCGAATTCAACCGCGCCACCCAGGCGCAGCGCCAGCCCGGATCCAGCTTCAAGCCCTTTGTCTATGCCGCAGCGCTGGATTCGGGTTTCAGCCCGGCGACCATCGTCATCGACGCACCGATCGAGGTGAACACGCCCGAGGGGCTGTGGAAGCCCAAGAACGCGTCGAACAAGTTCTATGGCCCCGCGCCGCTGCGCACCGGCATCGAGCAAAGCCGGAACCTGATGACCGTGCGGATTGCGCAGGAAATCGGGATGGACACCGTCGCGGGCTACGCCGAACGCTTTGGCGTTTACGAGCCGATGAAGCCTTTTCTGGCAAACGCGCTGGGCGCGCAGGAAACCACGCTGTTCAAGATGGTGGCGGCCTATGCCATGTTCGCCAATGGCGGCGAAAGGGTGGCGCCGACGCTGGTGGATCGGGTGCAGGACCGGTCCGGCAAAACGATTTACCGCCATGACCAGCGCAAATGCACCGACTGTCAGCTTGCAAGCCTGACGTCCGGCGAAGCGCCGCGCATCCTGTCGAACCGCGACCGGGTGATGGACCCGATCACGGCCTATCAGCTGACCTCGATGATGGAAGGCGTGATCCAGCGCGGAACGGGGCGCGGCATCAATCTGCCGGTACCGGTTGCGGGCAAGACCGGCACAACCAACGACGCCAAGGATGTGTGGTTCATCGGCTATACCTCCAACGTCGTGGCGGGCTGCTATATCGGCTATGACCAGCCGCGCAGTCTGGGATCGGTGTCGGGCGGCGGGCTGTGCGGCCCCGTGTTTCAGGAGTTCATGACCAAGGCCGTGGCAAAATATGGCGGCACCGACTTTGCCGTGCCGCCGGGCGGCTATTTCCAGAAGATCGACCGGTTCACCGGTGCCATGCTTTACGACGATGCCACAGGCGACAATGTCGTCGCCGAATATTTCCGCGACGGTCAGGATTCGCACTACGGGATGGCCGTGGTGGATGGCGGCTTTGCCATGGGGTCCAACCTGCCGCTGTTCGCCTATGGCGAAACCGACGGGTCGGAGGGGGAGCAGACGGTGACAACCTCGACCGGCGAGACCAGGGTGATCCCGAAAAAGGCCGATTTCGGCACGATGAGTTCGGGCGGGCTGTACTGACGCAGGCGGGGTCTGCCCCGCCCTTGCCGCGGCGGCCCCGACCCGGTATCACCCCGCGCTGAACCAAAGGAAACGGAAGAAGACCGATGCGCGCCGAGACGCAGAACAATGTGGAGGCGATTGAAAAATCGCTGAAATTGCTGGGCCAGCGGATGGGCCGGGAAACGGCATCGCACCGGCTGGAAGAATTCAACGCCCTGCTGGAACATGGCGACCTGTGGTCTGACCCTGCACGGGCGCAAAAGCTGATGCGTGAACGGCAGGCGCTGCTGGATGCGCTGTCAACCTATGGCCAGATCGAATCCGGCCTGCGCGACAATGTCGGGCTGATCGAACTGGGCGAGGCCGAAGGCGATGCCGAGATCGTGGCAGAGGCCGAACAGGCGCTGCGGGGTCTGGTGACGCTGGCCTCTGCAAAAGAGGTGGAGGCGCTGCTGAACGGCGAGGCGGACAGCAACGATACCTTCCTGGAAGTGAACGCAGGTGCGGGCGGCACCGAAAGCTGTGACTGGGCCAGCATGCTGGCACGCATGTATGTGCGTTGGGCCGAAAAGAAAGGCTACAGCGTTGAACTGATGTCGGAAAGTGCGGGCGAAGAGGCCGGAATCAAGTCAGCCTCCTACAAGATCAGCGGGCCGAATGCCTATGGCTGGCTGAAGTCAGAGTCCGGCGTACACCGCCTTGTGCGGATTTCGCCCTATGACTCGGCTGCGCGGCGCCATACCTCGTTCAGCTCGGTCTGGGTCTATCCGGTGGTGGATGACAACATCGAAATCGTCATCCCCGACAGCGAGATCCGCATCGATACCTATCGGTCTTCCGGTGCGGGCGGCCAGCATGTGAACACCACGGATTCGGCGGTGCGGATCACCCACCTGCCGACCAACATCGTTGTCACCTCATCGATGAAATCCCAGCACCAGAACCGCGAGATTGCCATGAATGCCCTGCGTTCGCGGCTGTATCAGCTGGAACTGGACAAGCGGACAGCGGCGATCAATGCGGCGCACGAGACCAAGGGCGATGCCGGCTGGGGCAACCAGATCCGGTCCTATGTGCTTCAGCCCTACCAGATGGTGAAAGACCTGCGGACGGGCGTGGAAACCTCTGACACGCAGGGCGTTCTTGACGGCGATCTCGACCGTTTCATGGCCGCGACGCTGGCGATGGATGTGGCGGGCAAGAGCCGGGCCGAGGCGAATGCCGACTGACCCGCCGCTGCGTCGACCGGGATTGGCCGGCAAGGCCCGGCTGCGCCAGCCCTTGCCCGGATGGAGGGGCCTGGCATGACGCAAAAGGTCGTTCCCGCATCGGCGGTCCCCGCGATCAACAGTGTCACCCTGGCCGATCTGACCGCTGCCCTGCGGCTTGGCTGGCGCGATTTCACCCGGGCCCCGCTGTTCGGGCTGTTCTTTGCTTCGGTCTATGTTCTGGGCGGCTGGGTGATGTATCTTGCCCTGACGGTTTCGGGCCAGCTGTGGTGGACCTTGCCCGCAGCGGCGGGCTTTCCCATTCTGGGACCCTTCATCGCCTGTGGTCTTTATGAGGTCAGCCGGCGGATTGAACAGGGCACGCCGCTGGGCTGGCGGTCGGTCCTGGGGGTGGTCTGGGCCGAAAAGAACCGGCAGATCCCCTCGATCGCTGTTGTGATCGTGGTCTTCTTCCTGTTCTGGAACTTCCTTGCCCATATGATCTTCGCCCTGTTCATGGGCCTGTCGACCATGACCGATGTCTCGTCTTCGCTGTCGGTCTTTCTGACACCGAACGGACTGGCGATGCTGGCGGTGGGAACGGCTGTGGGGGCGGTGTTTGCCACGCTTCTGTTTTCGCTCACCGTGGTCAGCCTGCCGCTGATGATGGACCGCGAAATTGATTTCGTCACCGCGATGATCGTCAGTTTCAAGACGGTGCAGGCCAGCCCGACGGTGATGCTTGGATGGGGGGCCTTCATTGCCCTGCTGGTCTTCGCGGCAATGCTGCCCGGTTTTCTGGGGCTGCTGATCGTCCTGCCGGTGCTGGGCCATGCGACATGGCATCTGTACCGGCGGGCGCTGGCCTGACACCGGAAGAAAGATAAAGCCCTGACGGGTTGCGTCAGGGCTTCATGTCAGGGCTGCCGCCCCGCGCGCCGCTCAGATCGTGTCGGGCTTGGTCGCGGGGGCTGCAAGGGCCGCTGCCGGTGCCGCAAGGGCCGCGCGGCCCGTCGCCAGCGGATCATCCTGACGCTGGACAGAGCCTTCGAAATGCGCACCGCTTTCGATCGCGATGGTCTTGTGGATGATGTCCCCTTCGACCCGCGCGCTTGAGGTCAGCCGCACTTTCAACCCGCGCACCCGACCGATGACGCGCCCGTTCACCACGATGTCGTCGGCCACGATTTCGCCGCGAATCGTGGCGGTTTCGCCCACTGTCAGCAGATGCGCGCGGATGTCGCCCTCGACCGTGCCTTCGATCTGGATGTCGCCGCTGGTCTTCAGGTTGCCGACAACGGTCAGATCAGATGACAGCACAGACACAGCCGGTTTTGCCTTTGGTGAAGAGGGGGAATAGTCCATGGTGTTTCTCGCTTTGTCCTCTGCCGTTTTCGGGCGTTCGGACTCGCCGCCTGCCTTTGGACCGGGTTCATTGATTCTGCTTTTAGAAAACATCTCGCGCCGCCTTGATGTAGGTCATCGGGTTTACGGCAGTGCCGCTCAGCCGGACCTCGTAGTGAAGATGGGTGCCGGTTGACCGGCCGGTATTTCCCATATCACCGATACGGTCACCGCGCGATACCCTCTCTCCGACGTTTACGCGGATTCTGGAAAGGTGGCCGTAACGGGTTTCAATACCGAAATCATGCCGGATCTTGACCAGCCTGCCATAGCCGCTTTCCCAGCCGGCATAGGTGATGACGCCGTCCGCAGTCGCATAGATGGCAGAGCCATGCTTGCCCGCCATGTCCTGACCCTCGTGCATGCGGTGGCCGCGCCCCATCGGGTCATTGCGCCCGCCAAAGCCCGATGTGTAACGCACGGCCGTCTTTACCGGATGGGCGAACGGCACCTTGCTGATGGCGATCCGGTAGATGTTCATCTGGTCCAGGTCCTTCAGCACCGCAGTGGCCCGAATCTCTTCAGGGCTTGGCAATTCTGCGGGGCTTCCCTTTGTGGAAAGGCTCAGCGGCACCAGCGGGCCACCCTGGCCGGAATATCCGCGGCGCACCTGGTCAAGCACCCGTTCGGGTTGCAGCCCCACGGCCTTGAACATCTCGTCCAGCGGTTCCATCGAAACGGACACCGCATTTTCAAGCTGTTCAAAGATCAGATCGTTGCGCTCTTCCATCAGGCGCATTTCAAGGGCCGTCTCTGCCGCCTCGTCACGGGCAAGGGCGGCGTCGGCGTAAAGCGAATCGCGCTCTTCAGCGGTGTCGCCCAGTGTCCGGGTCAGAACCTTCAGCGTGGCCAGCACATCTTCGCTGCGTGACGCCTCGCCTGTGCCGGAGCCGGTCTGCTCTGTCATCGCCAGGACGATGCGCTGCACGTCGCTGCGGGCATCGTCGCGCTCGGCAATGGTGCGGCGCAGGGTTTTCTGGATCACCTCGATGGCGGTCTCAAGTTCTTTCCGGCGGTCTTCCGAGGCGAGAAGTGCAGACTGCATCCGCGACACCTGATCGAGCGCCAGATTGAACCGCTCTTGCGCCTGCATCGCCTCGGCAGAGCGCTGATCGCGGTCCTGCGACAGGTCGTTCAGGCGCTGCTCGTAAATCTGTCCGGCCAACTGGGCCTGCTCGCGGGCTGATCCGGCGGAAATCGATGTCATCAGCAGGATCGCAGAGGCAACGATCAGCCATGCCATCAGCAGGGCACCCCCGACGGCGGCGATAGCCTGGGTCATGGGACGCAGCCGGATGAACCGGGTATCCTGATCGGATTTCAGGAACAGCCGCTGTTCCGGAAAGACGCGCTCAAGCGCTGCATTCAGCCGGTAGGAAAGATGCCCCGTCACGTGAACGCCCCGTGTTGTTTGCCCAAGGGTGCAGGGCGGTCAGCCCCGAAGCCGGCGCAACCATTCCCATGATGTCGCCCTTGGGCAGCTAACAGAGGGCAAGGTCCTGTCGCAACGCCTTTGAAAGGCCGCCCGCCGAATGCCGCCAACAGTGCCGAAAATCGGCGAAATGTCGCCGATGCGACGCGGGGTCAACCGCGCGTCCGCTGCGCGGTCTGTTCCGCCAGCGGCCAGTAGAAATCAGGCGGAATGCCGGCTTCCGCCCGCTTTTCCTCGTTGAAGGGCGGCTTCAGCGCGCCGTGGAAATATCTGCGCAGCAGATCATGGAACACGTCCCTGGGGTCGATGTCCTGGCGCCCGCACAGGAAATGGAACCACTTGGAGCCATAGGCGACATGCGCCACCTCTTCGGCATAGATCACGGAAAGCGCCTCCTGCGCCTGCGTGTCGCCGGCGTTGCGGAAAATCCCGATCATGCCTGGCGTCACGTCCAGCCCGCGCGCTTCCAGCACCATGGGCACCACGGCCAGCCGGCCCAGCAGATCACCGGCGGTATCTTCCGCCGCGCGCCACATTCCGGCATGGGCGGGCAGGGCCCCGTAATGGCTGCCCAGGGCCTCCAGACAATCGCAGATCAGGTTGAAATGCCTGGCTTCCTCATCGGCGGCCTTCACCCAGTCGTCATAAAAGCCGATGGGCATCTTCGTATCGGTGAAGCGGGCGATGATGTCCCAGTGCAGGTCCACCGCATTCAATTCGATATGGGCAACGGCATGCAGCAGGGCGATGCGCCCGGCCGCCGTGCCGGGGCGGCGGCGCGGCATATCGCGCGGGGCCAGAAGTTCGGGCGCGGCGGGGCGCGCCGGGCGCGCGGGGGGCTGCGCCTGCCCCAGGGGAAGCGGGGTGCCCGCCGCCCGCGCCGCGCGCCAGGCCGCCGCATGGCGGCGTCCCAGCGCGGTCTTGGCGCGGCCGTCGGCCGTGGTCAGCACGTCGACCGCCATCTGCGCCAGGGTCGCGGTCACAGCGCCTGCGCCGCCTTGAGCACGGCGTCGACATGCCCCTTGACCGTGACCTTCGGCCAGGCGACCGCCACCGTGCCGGTGCCGCCGATCAGGAAGGTTGACCGTTCGATCCCCATATAGGTCTTGCCATACATGCTTTTCTCGACCCAGACGCCCCAGTCCTCGCAGACGGTGCCGCCCTCGTCCGAGGCGAGGATGATCGCAAGGCCGTGCTTGGCGCGGAACTTGTCATGGCTTTTGACACTGTCCTTCGAAATGCCGATCACCGTGGTGTCGGCTGCGGCAAATTCGGCCAGCCTTGCGGTAAAGTCGGTGGCCTCGATGGTGCAGCCGGGCGTGTCATCCTTGGGGTAGAAATACAGGACGACCTTTCCGGGGCGGAAGGACGACAGTGAAACCTGGCCGCCGCCGTCGCGGGGCAGGGTGAAATCGGGGGCGGGCTGACCGGCGGCAGGCATAGGCGGCTCCTTTGTGCAGATGTGCGAAACTGGTGACGTGCTTTTGAGTTTTAGTTGCCTTGCGGGAAAGATAAAGGCAACCGCAGGTTCGCAAGGATGATGATCCATCATCGGGGAGAGGCGCGATTTCACAGCCCGGTCAGCCAGAACCGCAGAACCCCGGTCCCGCTGCGGGGCGCAGGGCAAGGCGGCGGCGATCCGGCCTGTGGCTGTCGCTTGTGCTTGTGGCCGTGGTGACGCTGGCCGCAGTTGCGCTGCCGGGTCTTGCGGGGCGGCCGTTTCACCTGCCGGTCTGGGCCGTGGCCGAAGTTGAATCGCGGATGAACCGACTGATCGGCAACGCGCTTGAACCCGGCGCGTCCCTGACCCTGGGCGGGGCGGCGGTGTCGGTCGGACCGGGCGGGGTCCCACAGCTGGAGCTGCAGGACCTGCGCCTGATCAATGGCGCGGGCCGCACCATCGTGATGCTGCCGCAGATGGATGCCCGTGTTGATCCGGGGCACCTTCTGCAGGGCGAAATCCGCCTGCGCGCCCTGCGCGTCGCCGGGGCGCAGGCAACGCTGCGGCGGCTGTCGGACGGCCGCTTCGATCTGGAATTCGGGGCGGATGCCGCAGGGCCGCCGCCCGCCAGTCTGGCGGAACTTTTGCAGCGGATCGAGCATGTCTTCGACCTGCCGGCCCTGTCCGCGCTGGACCGGATCGAGGCGGACGCGCTGACGCTGACGCTGGATGACCGCCGCGCGGACCGCCTCTGGCAAGTGGGGGACGGGCGCGTGACCATCGTCAACCGCCCCGATGAGCTTGCCCTGGCGCTGGCCTTCGGACTTGTGGGGGGCGGAACCGCCCCGGCGCAGGCCGCATTGACCTTCATCAGCACCAAGGCAGATTCGTCGGCCCGCATCCGTGCCACGGTGACCGGGGTGGCTGCGGCAGACATCGCATCCCAGGCGCCGGCCCTGGCCTGGCTGGGCGTGCTGGATGCGCCGATTTCGGGGCGGCTTTCGGCCAGTCTGGACAGGGCGGGCCGGCTGACCGGCACCGACGGGACGCTGGAAATCGGGGCCGGGGCGCTGCACCCGAACGAAAGCACGCTGCCCGTGGCCTTTGACCGGGCCGCGCTGAGCTTTTCCCTGGATACGCAGGGCGAAGTGCTGACCCTGACCAGTCTGTCGGTGGAAAGCACCTCGCTGCGTCTGACGGCAAGCGGCATAACAAGGGTGCCGGGGCTTGCCAAAGGCCAGCCGAGTGCCTTCATCAGTCAGATGAAGATCCGTGATCTGCGCGTTGATCCTGCGGGTCTTTTTGAAGAACCGGTGGTCTTTACCGAAGGGTCGGCGGACGCGCGGCTGCGTCTTGATCCCTTCCGGATCGACATCGGCCAGATCGCGCTGAACGAAGGCAAGCGGCGACTTCATGTCAAGGGGGTGGCGCTGGCCGAACCCGCAGGGTGGAACCTGTCGCTGGACGTGGCGCTGAACGAAATCCGCCACGACCGGCTGCTGGCGCTGTGGCCGTTGGGTCTGGTTCCGAAAACCCGGGCCTGGCTGGTGACCAATGTGCAGGAAGGTGTTCTGTCCAATGTGAAGGGCGGGGTGCGCCTGAGGCCGGGGCAGGAACCGCGCCTGTCGCTGGGCTATGACTTTGCGGGGGCTGAGGTGCGCTTCATGCGCACGCTGCCGCCGGTCAGGGATGCCCACGGCTATTCCACGATCCTCGATTCCACCCACACCACGGTTCTGGACCGGGGCGGGGTGACGCCGCCGGAAGGCGGGCGGATCGATGTGGCGGGATCGGTCATCCGGGTGCCGGACATCACCCAAATGCCTGCGCGGGCGGAGATCATCCTGAAGACGAAAAGCTCGATCACCGCCGCGATGTCGCTTCTGGATGAGCCGCCCTTCGGTTTTCCGGCCAAGGCGGGCTTTCCCGTGTCGCTGGCAGAGGGGCAGGCTGAAATGACCGCGACATTTCGCTTGCCGCTGCAACCGAGGGTGCAGGCGCAGGACGTGGTCTTTGACGTGACCGGAACGCTGAGCGATGTCACCTCGACCGGGCTGGTCAGGGGCAAGACGCTGCGCGCCGACAGGCTGGCGCTTCGGGCCGACACTGCGGCGCTGCGGATCAGCGGCAAGGCGCGGCTGGGCAATGCCCCGTTCGACGCGACCTGGACGCAGAGGTTCGGCCCCGCCTTCAAGGGCATCAGCCGGATCGAAGGCGAGGCCGAGGTCTCGGACGCCGCGCTGCAAGAGTTCGGGGTCCGCCTGCCGGCCGACAGCATGACGGGCAAGGGCACGGCCCGGCTGGAGATGGACCTTGTCAAGGAGGGCGGCACCTTCCGGCTGGACTCGGCACTGGCAGGGGTCTCGCTGTTTGTGCCGTCGATCGGCCTTGCCAAGGGCCCGAACGACAGCGCGGCGATCACGGTTGAGGGCCGCCTGGGCCGCCCGGCGGCCATTGACCGGCTGCGCCTGACCAGCGGCGATGTGACTGTCGAGGGCAGCGTCACGCTGCGCCCGGACGGGGGGCTGGCGCTGGCGCGCTTCGGGACGGTGAAAAGCGGCGACTGGCTGGATGCGCAGGTGGAGCTGACCGGCAACGGCGCGGGCCGCGATGTGGGCATTGCCGTAACCGGGGGAACGGCCGACCTGCGCTACCTGCCGGAAGACTCGTCGGGCAGTTCCGGCGGCCTGCCGCTGACCGTGGCGCTGGACCGTCTGACAGTGACCCAAGGCATTTCCCTGACCGGATTTCAGGGCCTGTTCAGCGGCGGCTACGGCGACGGCCTGAAGGGGGAATTCACCGGATCGGTCAATGGCAAGGCGCGGGTTTCGGGGTCTGTCCTGCCCACACAGGACGGCACGGCGGCCCGCATCCTGTCGGACAATGCCGGGGCGGTCATTGCTGCGGCCGGCATTTCCGGCCGGGTACGGGGGGGCGCGCTTGACCTGACACTTTGGCCGCGCGGGGCGAGGGGCGTCTATGACGGCAGTGCCGTGGTTACGGACATCCAAATCCGCGGCGTGCCGATCCTTGCCGAATTGCTGAATGCGATCAGCGTGGTCGGCCTGCTGGACCAACTGAACAACTCCGGTCTGGTGTTCAGCACGGTCGAGGCCCGGTTCCGCACGTCGCCTGCGGGCGTATCGGTCACCCGCGGGTCGGCGGTGGGGGCATCATTGGGCGTCAGCCTGTCGGGCAGCTTCAATTCGACCACCCGCGGCTTGAACATGCAGGGGGTGATTTCGCCGATCTACCTGCTGAACAGCATCGGCACGGTCCTGACCCGGCCCGGCGAGGGGCTGTTCGGCTTCAGCTATCAACTGACCGGTACGGCGGATGATCCGGTTGTGTCGGTCAATCCGCTGTCGATCCTGACACCGGGGATGTTCCGCGATATCTTCCGCGCCGCACCGCCCGGGGGATGACGACATGAAGCTGTCGGATTTCGACTTTGATCTGCCCGAGGCGCTGATTGCCACGCGCCCCGCCCGCCCGCGCACCGCCGCCCGGCTGCTGCTGGCGACGGGGGACACGATCCGCGATCTGCATGTGCGCGACCTGACGGCGGTGTTGCGCCCCGGCGACCTTCTGGTGCTGAACAACACCAAGGTGATCCCGGCCCGCCTGACGGGCACGCGCCGACGGATGACCGGACAGGGTGCGGTCGCGGCGCGCATCGAAGTGACCCTGATGGAGCCGTCCGCACAGGGCGGCTGGCGCGCGCTGGCCAAGCCTTTGCGCAAGGTGATGCCCGGCGAAGAGATCGTGTTTTCCCCCGATCTGTCCGCCGTGGTCGCCGAAAAGGGCAAGACGGACCTGCGGCTTGTCTTCAACCTGACCGGAGAGGATTTTGACGCGGCCCTGGGCGCGGCGGGCCTGATGCCGCTGCCGCCCTACATCGCCGCCAGGCGGGCACCCGACGCTGCCGACGCCGATGATTATCAGACGGTGTTCGCGCGTCATGCCGGGGCCGTGGCGGCCCCGACCGCCTCGCTTCACTTCGATGCGGCCTTGCTGCGCGCGCTGGTGGACCGGGGCGTGCGGCTGGCGGAAGTGACGCTGCATGTCGGCGCAGGAACCTTTCTGCCGGTGACGGTGGAAGATGTCACCACCCACCGGATGCATGCCGAATGGGGCGAGGTGACGCAAGACGCAGCCGGGCTGATCAACCGCACGCGGGCAGAGGGCGGGCGGATCATTCCCGTCGGCACCACGGCGCTGCGCCTGATCGAAAGTGCCGCCGACCCGGACGGGCGGATGCAAGCCTGGCAGGGCACGACCGACATTTTCATCTATCCCGGTTACACCTTCCGGATCACCGATGCACTGATGACCAATTTTCACTTGCCGAAATCGACGCTGCTGATGCTGGTTTCCGCGCTGATGGGCAAAGACAGGATGCGCCGGGTTTACGCCCATGCCATAGATCAGGGGTACCGGTTCTTTTCCTATGGCGATGCGTCCCTGCTGATTCCCGACAGGGGCGGGGCGTGACGCGGCGGGGCCGGGCAGGCCCTGCGGGGCACGGGACGCGGAGATCGGGATGCTGAAGGTTCTTGTCACCACCTGGCCCCTGCTGCTGGGCGTCATGCTGCTGATGGTCGGCAACGGCATGCAGGGGTCTTTGCTGGGCATCCGGGGGACGGCGGGCGGATTTTCCACCTATGAGATTTCCTTTGTCATGTCGGCCTATTTCCTGGGCTTCCTGCTGGGTTCGCGGATGGCACCCGAGATGATCCGGCGGGTCGGCCATGTGCGGGTCTTTGCCGCCCTCGGTTCGCTGATTTCCGCCGTTCTGGTCCTGTACCCCGTGGTGCCCGACTGGCTGTCCTGGTCGATCATGCGGGCAGTGATCGGGTTCTGCTTTGCCGGGGTCTATGTCACGGCGGAAAGCTGGCTGAACAACACCGCAACGAACGAGACGCGCGGGCAGGCGATGTCGCTGTACATGATCGTGCAGATGATCGGCATCATCACCAGCCAGGCGCTGCTGAACATCCCCGACCCTTCGGGGTTTGTGCTGTTCATCCTGCCCTCGGTGCTGGTGTCGCTCGCCTTCATGCCGATCCTGCTGGCGGCCACCCCTGCCCCGGTGTTCGATACCATCCGCCCGCTGCCGTTCCGCCGGCTGTTCCAGATCTCTCCGCTGGGCTGCGCGGGTATGCTGCTGACGGGCGGCATCTTTGCCGCGATGTTCGGCATGGCGGCAGTCTGGGGCACGATGGTGGGGCTGAGCGTCAGGCAGATCACCATCTTCGTGGCCGCGCTGTATCTGGGCGGTCTGGTGTTTCAATATCCCATCGGCTGGGCGTCAGACCGGATCGACCGGCGCAAGCTGATCCTGGGGCTGTCTGTTGCGGGGGCGGTGGCCATGCTGCTGACCTTTGCGCTGCCCTTGCCCTTTGCGGTGCAGGTCGGCTCTGCCGTGGTGCTGGGCGGTGTGATCAACCCGCTCTATTCGCTGCTGATCGCCTATACGAACGACCGCCTGACCAGGGAAGACATGGCGGCGGCCAGTGCCGGGATGATCTTTCTCAACGGTCTGGGGGCCATTGGCGGCCCGGTCGTCACCGGCTGGATGATGGCCCAGGTCGGCCCGGGCGGGTTCTTCCTGCTGATGGGCCTGCTGTTCGGGGCGCTGGCGGCCTATGCCGGCTGGCGCATGACGCGCCGCCCGGCGGCACCGGCGGGGGGCAGTTTTGCCCCCATCGTTCCGTCTGCCTCGGTCATGGCGGTGGACGCCGTGCGGGACCGCGCGGCCTGAGTCCGTCCGCCGGGCGGGCTGCATCCGTCTTGCGATGGGTCAGGCGACCTGTCAGGGTTGGCGGTGTCAACGCGCGGAGGACGGCATGGCGGACCCGGTCGAGGTGCTGGATTACTGGATCGGCGAGCTTGGCCCCGAAGGCTGGTATGCCGGGGGGGCGGCGATCGATGCCGAATGCCGGCTGCGCTTTCTGGACCTGTGGCAGGCCGCGGCCGGCGGCGGGCTGGACCATTGGGTGGATGGCACGGTCGGCACGCTGGCCTATCTGATTGTGACCGACCAGTTGCCGCGCAACATGCACCGGGGTACGGCGCTGGCCTTTGCCACCGATGCGCGGGCTTTGGCTGCGGCAAAGCGGGCGGTCGATGCGGGCTGGGACCTCGGCGCACCGGAACCGGACCGGCAGTTCTTCTACCTGCCCTTTGAACACAGCGAAGTGCTGGCGGATCAGGACCGGGCGGTGGCGCTGATTGAGGAACGCCTGCCGGAAAGCGGGGCGGAAACCCTGCTGCACGCCCGCGCGCACCGCGAGATCATCCGCCGCTTCGGGCGCTTTCCGTTCCGCAATGCCGCGCTGGGCCGCACCTCTGCCGCCGGGGAAGAGGCATTTCTTGCCGAGGGCGGCTATGGTGCCGTGGTGCAAAGGCTGAAGGCCGAAGCCATGCACTAGGCGCATTGCGCCATGACCGGGCCGTTTGTTGCCGGGGCGCGCAGAATGGTTTACCGGTAAACCGTTTTCCGGGGGAGGGGACCGTGGCTGCCAAATCCTTTGACGTGATCGTGATCGGGTCCGGCCCCGGCGGCTATGTTGCCGCCATCCGGGCGGCGCAGCTGGGCAAGCAGGTGGCGATTGTCGAGCGGGAAACCCTGGGCGGCATCTGCCTGAACTGGGGCTGTATCCCGACCAAGGCGATGCTGCGGTCTGCCGAGGTGTTTCACCTGATGCACCGGGCAAAGGAATTCGGGCTGAAGGCGGATGGAATCGGCTATGATCTGCCCGCCGTCGTCGCCCGGTCGCGCGGGGTGGCGAAACAGCTTTCCGGCGGCATCGGCCACCTGATGAAGAAGAACAGGATCACCGTCTTCATGGGCGTGGCGACCATCGCCGCCAAGGGGCGCGTGACGGTGACCACCGACAAAGGGGCCGAAGAGTTGACCGCCCCGGTGATCATCCTGGCCACCGGCGCGCGGGCGCGGGAATTGCCGGGGCTGGAGGCGGATGGCGATCTGGTCTGGACCTATCGCCACGCCTTGCAGCCGGTCAGGATGCCGAAGCGGCTGCTGGTGATCGGGTCCGGGGCCATCGGCATCGAATTCGCCAGCTTCTTCAACACGCTGGGGGCGGATACGACCGTTGTCGAGGTGATGGACCGCATCCTGCCGGTGGAAGACGCGGAGATTGCTGCCTTTGCAAAGAAGCAATTCGTGAAGCAGGGCATGACGATTCTTGAGAAAGCCGGTGTGAAATCACTGGACCGCAAGCCGGGCCTGGGCGTGACGGCGCAGATCGAACAGGGCGGCAAGACCGAGGCTGTGGCCTTTGACACGGTGATTTCCGCCGTGGGCATCGTCGGCAACACCGAAAACCTCGGCCTGGAGGCGCTGGGCGTGAAAATCGACCGCACCCATGTGGTGACAGATGAATTCTGCCGCACGGGGGTCGAGGGGCTGTATGCCATCGGCGACATTGCCGGCGCCCCGTGGCTGGCGCACAAGGCCAGCCACGAAGGCGTGATGGTGGCCGAGTTGATTGCGGGCGGCCATCCGCACCCGATCAAGCCCGGCTCAATCGCCGGCTGCACCTATTGCAACCCGCAGATCGCCAGCGTCGGCCTGACCGAGGAAAAGGCGAAAGCGGCGGGGCACGACATCCGCGTCGGCCGTTTCCCCTTCATCGGCAATGGCAAGGCCATTGCGCTGGGCGAGGCGGAGGGGATCATCAAGACCGTCTTCGATGCCAAGACCGGCGAACTCTTGGGCGCGCATATGGTGGGGGCCGAAGTGACCGAACTGATTCAGGGCTATGTCATCGGCCGCAGCCTGGAGACGACCGAGGCGGAACTGATCGAAACCGTGTTCCCGCACCCGACGCTGAGCGAGATGATGCATGAAGCGGTGCTGGATGCTTACGGGCGGGTGATTCATTTCTGACCGGGCTGACCGGGCGATTTGCGGCCCCGACACTGTGCAGCGTCGCTTTTGCTCAGCTGCCGGCCAAATCCTCGATACGCGGGATGAACCTTACGCCTTCAAAAGACAGGTCCGAGGATACGGATTCCTGCCAGCCGATGAACCGTCCATCCGGGCTGTAGCTCAGCGTGCCTGGCGCAAGGTCGCTGGCAAAACGGCGCTCCCACCCGGAGTCGGTTTCAAGATAGATGCCGTCGTAGCGCCAGTCATTCCGGGATGCGCGGGATGACGTGACGCCCAGCCGGGCACCGACCGGAAAGAATCTAGGATGGTTCATCCAGTCCTGGTCAGGTACCCAGGTCAGCCTCAGGTCGAAATCGGGTGAAATGCGTATGACTGGCATGCCCGGATATCCCAGATCAGTCAGCTTCCTGGCAGAGCCCGACCAGGCGATCCAGCCGCCACTTTGATAATCCGGAAAAATGAACGGGCTGAAAGACGCCAGGGGCAAGTCAACCGTCATTCTGCGCGGTTCGGCATCACCCCTGAACAGCAGCAGTTCAGAGGTTGACTTGTCGGGCAGCCAGCGGATCACCAGAAAGGGAACCGGGCCCGCCGCCCCCTGATCCGTCATGCGCGGAATGCCCGCAGCCAGGGTTTGGATATCGGTATAGCCGCGGTTCGTAAGCTCTGTCTCAAATCTTCCTGCCGACACCAGGCACAGATTGGTCGCGCTGCTGTCCGGGTTGATCAGGCGTTGAACGAATTCGCCACCAGCATCATAGACATGTACGATCCCTTCGGGAGTAATCATCCGCACACCCAACGCCAGGCCAGTACTGCACATCTTATAATGGGCGAGGGTCCGGATCACTTCCGCATCCTGCCCCGGCTTCTGCCGGATCAGGGCAGTGCGGACCGACCCTTCGCATGGCATCGTACCGGCCCAGACAAAGGATTCGCCCACCCAGTACAGCTTGTCTTCAACCCAGTAATCCGCTGCATTGGCCGAACACACGACATCCGAAGGTCTTCTGGCCATGGCCGCACCCCCCACCATCATCCCGCCCAGCGACCCCAGCAGGGCCCGCCGGTTCATCATCGGGGTGGGCAACAGGGGCTTGTGCATCGGGGGAACCTTCCGCAGGGGATCGAACACTCGCCAAACCTGCGGCAAAGCCGCGCTCAATTCAAGGCTGTGCGACACAGGGCAGGTCGCTAAGGGCGGGCGCTGCATTTGACCGGGCGACATCCGGCCCCGACCGCCCTTCCCCATGGCGCAGCCCCGCCCGCTTTGCTACCCAAGGGGCATGACCCGGCATCCTGCACTCCTGATCCTCGCCCTCTGGGCAGCCGGCCTTGGCGCGGCGGCGCAGTTTGGCAAGATCAGCGTGATCTTTGATCTGCTGGTGGCGGATTATGGCACGCCGGGCCGCGTTGCCTTCATGGTGTCGGTGGTGGGGCTGGTCGGGCTGGTCTTTGGCACGACGGCGGGGATTTTCGGGCAGCGGATCGGGCTGCGCCGGGTGCTGCTGGGGGCGCTGCTGCTGGGGGCGGCGCTGTCGGCGTTTCAGGCGCTGCTGCCGCCCTATCCGGTGATGATGGCCAGCCGCATTCTGGAAGGCGCGTCGCATCTGGGCATTGTCGTGGCAGGCCCGGTGCTGATCGCGCAGACCGCGCCGCAGCGGCATCAGGGGCTGGCGATGACGCTGTGGTCCAGCTTCTTTGGCCTGTCCTTTGCCGGGCTGGCGGTGATCGGGCCGTGGCTGGCGGACTGGCAGGGGGTAAGGGCGCTGTTTCTGGCCCATGCCGGGTATCTGCTGGCCATCGCGGCGCTGCTGGCCGCGCTGCTGCCGCGCCTTGCCCCGGCGGACCTGCCGCCGCTGACGCTGGCCGGTGTGATCCGCCAGCATGGCATCATCTACCGCTCACCCCGCATTGCCGCGCCGGCGACGGGGTTTTTCTTTTACACCATCCTGTATGTCGCGCTGCTGACGCTGCTGCCGCCGATGCTGGGGGCAGACCGGGCGCTGGCCGCCACGGCGATGCCGCTGGTCAGCATCGCCGTATCGCTGACGCTGGGCGTCTGGCTGCTGGCGCATGTCAGCGCCGTTCATCTGGTGCAGGCGGGCTTTGCGCTGGCGCTGCTGGCCGCGCTGATCATGGGGCTGGGCTGGGACCTGCCGCTGCTGCGGCTGGCCGCAGCGCTGTTGCTGGCGGCGGCACTGGGCATTGTGCAGGGCGCGTCGTTTTCCGCCATTCCGCAACTCAATGCCAGCGCAGGCGACCGGTCGCTGGCAGCGGGGGCGGTGGCGCAGCTGGGCAATCTGGGCACCACCACCGGCACGCCACTGCTTGCTGCGCTGATCGCCGGATCTGGCGCGGCGGGTGTGGTGGGCTTTGCCGTGCCGCTGTGCCTTGGCGGGATCGTCCTGCACAGCCTTCAGGCAAGGCGTCGCCGGCGCGGCTGATGCCGCCTTGGGCATCTGCCCATAAACTTGCCGGCGTTCATTCTTTGTTCACATATTCCGGTTGGAGACTCAGGCGCGCTGGCCTATGTGTTGCCCTTGGCACTATGGGGGCTGGGCATGGCCGAGCAGAAATTCATCGAAGTGCGCGGCGCGCGCGAGCACAATCTGAAAAGCGTCGATGTCAGCATCCCGCGCGATCAGCTGGTGGTGATCACCGGCCTGTCCGGCTCTGGCAAGTCCAGCCTGGCGTTCGATACGATCTATGCCGAAGGCCAGCGGCGCTATGTGGAATCCCTGTCCGCCTATGCCCGGCAGTTCCTGGACATGATGGGCAAGCCCGATGTCGACCATATCTCGGGCCTGTCGCCGGCCATTTCCATTGAACAGAAGACCACCTCGAAGAACCCCCGGTCCACCGTCGGTACGGTGACCGAGATCTATGATTACATGCGGCTTTTGTTCGCCCGTGTCGGCACGCCGTTTTCGCCCGCTACCGGCCTGCCGATCACCGCGCAGCAGGTGCAGGATATGGTTGATGCCGTGATGGCGATGCCCGAAGGCACCCGCGCCTATCTGCTGGCCCCGATCATCCGCGACCGCAAGGGCGAATACCGCAAGGAATTCCTCGATCTGCGCAAGCAGGGCTTTCAGCGCGTCAAGGTCGACGGGGCCTTCCATGAGCTGGAGGATGCCCCGGTTCTGGACAAGAAGCTGCGCCATGACATCGATGTGGTCGTGGACCGGATCATCGTGAAGGACGGCATCCAGACCCGGCTTGCCGACAGCTTCCGCACCGCGCTGGACCTGGCCGATGGCATCGCCATTCTGGAAACCGCCCCGGCCGAGGGCGAGGGCGAGCCAGTGCGCACCACCTTCTCGGAAAAGTTCGCCTGCCCGGTCAGCGGTTTCACCATCCCGGAAATCGAACCGCGCCTGTTTTCCTTCAACGCGCCCTTCGGGGCCTGCCCGGTCTGCGACGGGCTGGGGGTGGAGCTTTTCTTTGACGAACGCCTTGTGGTGCCGGATCAGGAGCTGACACTGGGGCAGGGCGCGCTGGCCCCGTGGGCCAAATCGAAATCGCCCTATTTCCTGCAGACCATCGAGGCGCTGTCGAAACATTACGCCTTCGACCGCAAAAAGAAGTGGAAGGACCTGCCCGCCCATGTCCATCAGGTCTTCCTGTTCGGATCGGGGGAAGAGGAAATCCTGTTCCGCTATGACGAAGGCGGGCGCATCTATCAGGTCTCCCGCGTCTTTGAAGGCGTGATTCCCAATATGGAACGCCGCTACCGCGAAACCGATTCCACCTGGGTGCGCGAAGAATTCGAGCGCTATCAGAACAACCGCCCCTGCGGTGCCTGCCACGGCTTTCGCCTGAAGCCCGAGGCGCTGGCGGTGAAGATTGCCGGGCTGAATGCGGGACAGGTCGTGCAGATGTCGATCGCCGAGGCCCATGCCTGGATCGGAACGGTGCCCGATACCCTGGGGCCGCAGAAGAACGAGATTGCCCGCGCCATCCTGAAGGAAATCCGCGAACGTCTGGGCTTTCTGGTGAATGTCGGGCTGAATTACCTGACACTGGCGCGCAATGCCGGCACGCTGTCGGGCGGGGAATCGCAGCGCATCCGGCTGGCCAGCCAGATCGGGTCCGGCCTGACCGGGGTGCTGTATGTGCTGGACGAGCCTTCCATCGGCCTGCACCAGCGCGACAATGACCGGCTGCTGACCACGCTGAAGAACCTGCGCGACCAGGGCAATACCGTTCTGGTCGTGGAACATGACGAGGATGCGATCCGCGAGGCGGACTATGTCTTTGACATGGGGCCGGGCGCGGGTGTGCATGGCGGGCAGGTGGTCAGCCATGGCACGCCGGCGCAGGTGGCGGCTGATCCGGCCAGCCTGACCGGGCAGTACCTGTCGCGCGCCCGCGAAATCGCCATTCCCCGCATCCGCCGCAAGGGCAGCGGCAGGAAGGTGACGGTGGTGGGGGCAACGGGAAACAACCTGCAGAACGTCACCGCCGATTTCCCGCTGGGCAAGTTCATCTGCGTCACCGGTGTTTCGGGGGGCGGAAAATCCACCCTGACCATCGAAACCCTGTTCAAGACCGCCGCCACGCGCCTGAACGGGGCGCGCGAAACCCCGGCACCTTGCGAAACCATCAAGGGGTTTGAACATCTGGACAAGGTCATCGACATTGACCAGCGCGCCATCGGCCGCACGCCGCGTTCAAACCCGGCGACCTATACCGGGGCCTTCACCCCGATCCGCGACTGGTTCGCGGGCCTGCCCGAGGCCAAGGCGCGCGGCTATCAGCCGGGGCGCTTCAGCTTCAACGTCAAGGGCGGGCGCTGCGAGGCCTGCCAGGGTGACGGTCTGATCAAGATCGAGATGCATTTCCTGCCCGATGTCTATGTCACCTGCGAAACCTGCAAAGGGGCGCGCTATAACCGCGAAACACTGGAAATAAAGTTCAGGAACAAAAGTATAGCCGATGTTCTTGATATGACGGTTGAAGATGCGCAGGGCTTTTTTCAGGCGGTGCCCGCCATTCGCGAAAAGATGGATGCGCTGGTGCAGGTCGGCCTTGGCTATATCAAGGTCGGCCAGCAGGCGACGACCCTGTCGGGCGGCGAGGCGCAGCGGGTGAAACTGTCAAAGGAGCTGAGCCGCCGTGCCACCGGCCGCACCCTGTATATCCTGGACGAACCCACCACGGGGCTGCATTTCGAGGATGTGCGCAAGCTGCTGGACGTGCTGCACGAACTGGTCGAACAGGGCAACACCGTGGTTGTGATCGAACACAACCTTGACGTCATCAAGACGGCGGACTGGATCATCGATATCGGCCCCGAGGGCGGCGATGGCGGTGGCCGGATCGTGGCCACCGGAACCCCGGAAGATGTCGCAAAGGTTGAGGCCAGCCATACCGGGCGCTATCTTGCACAGATGCTGAAGCCGGGGCGCATGGCGGCGGAATAGCGGAATCGGCTGGCGCAGCCGCGCCGCGTCTGCAACCGTCTTTCCCGTGGACAGGGTCGGGGCGCATGGCATGACAGGGCCGGGATCGGACAGGCGGCGGCGGCGCAGCGGGTGGCTGGCGCGTTCCGTGCAGGCGGTGGTGGTTTTGCCGTTCCTTGCGGTGCTGGGAATGGCGCTGTGGTTCCAGTTTTCCGGCCCCCTGCGCGCTGTGCTGCTTGGGGGCCTTGCCGTGGTGCTGCTTGGTCTGGGCGGCCTGTGGTGGCGCGGGCAGGGGCAGATGGTCTGGCTTGGGTCTGGCGCAATCCTGATCGCGGCCCTTGCCTGGTGGTCAACGATCCGGCCCGGCAATGACGGTATCTGGCAGCCCGACGTTGCCCATGGGGTGACGGCAGAGATCACGGGCAACCGCGTTACGTTGCATAACGTCCGCAATTTCTCATGGGTCAGCGACAGGGATTACGTCCCGCCGCCCGTCTGGGAAACGCGCAGCTATGATCTTGATGACCTGACGGGGGCGGATCTGTTCACCTCGGTCTGGGGTGATCCGAACATTGCCCATGTGATGATCAGCTTCGGCTTTGCCGATGGCCGGCATGTGGTGTTTTCTGCGGAAACGCGCAAGCGGGTGGGGCAGGTCTATTCCACCTTTGGCGGGTTCTTCCGCCTTTATACCCTGGTGCTGATTGCCGCAGATGAACGCGATGTCATCGCCTGGCGCACCGATGCCCGGCAGAACCCGCCGGAGACCGTTTCAATCTTTCCGCTGGCGCTTGATGCCGCTCAGCGCCGCGCGCTGTTCCTGCAGTTTCTGGACATGGGCAATGATCTGGCGGAAAACCCCCGGTTTTACAACACCGCTACAGCCAATTGCACGACCGTGCCGTGGAAACTGGCACGCATGGTTGACCCGCGCCTGCCGCTGGACTGGCGCATCCTGCTGTCGGCGCATCTGCCGGACTACCTGCATGGCCTGGGGGTCATCCGCCCCGGCACCCCGCTGGATCAGGTGCTGGCCCAGGCCCGGCTGCGCCCCTTCGGCCCGGTCAGCGATGACAGCATCACCTTTTCCCGCCGCCTGCGCGCCGGGGTGCCAGCGGCCGCGCCGTGACACCCCGTTCGGGTCAGTCCATCGGGCGGAAGTTCAGGCTGGCCCCTTCCTTGATGCCGCTGGGCCAGCGCGCGGTGACGGTCTTGGTCCGCGTGTAAAAGCGGAAGCTGTCCGGCCCGTGCTGGTTCAGGTCGCCAAAGGCTGACTTTTTCCAGCCGCCGAAGGTGTGATAGGCCAGCGGCACCGGAATGGGCACGTTGATGCCGATCATGCCGATGTTGATGCGGTGGGCAAAGTCGCGCGCCGTATCGCCGTCGCGGGTGAAGATCGCGGTGCCGTTGCCGTATTCGTGATCCATGGCACAGGCCAGCGCCTCTTCATAGGTCCTGGCGCGGACGGTGGACATGACCGGCCCCGGTCAATAGGGCGCTCGACCGTTGGGCAGGCGGAAGTTCTGCAACGTTCCGGGGCAATTGTCATAAATTGCGCGCCGGACCGGCTGCAGGGTCAGCCCCAGCTTTGCCGCCATGCGCGACAGAAAGGCTGTTGAATCAAGCGGGATCACGGCTGCAAAGCTGGGCGACGGCGGGCCAGCGAACATGCGGGGAATCTGCGGCCAGTCAGTCGTCATGACATAGGCGTAGTGTTGGCTGGGATAGCCGGGCAGCGTTGGAAGACCGTCACCAAGGACAATGCCATTGCGCGCATCAAGAACCACGGCATTCGAGGGTGCCTTCGCCTTGGCACCCACGGGGTCAAAAACATAGTCCTGAACATAAAGACCGTCAAACCGACCTTTCGGTATCTGCGCCGGATCGGTTCCCGGCACCGCGTTGCGCCGGCCTTGCCGCAATCGATAGCCCGAGACCAAATCGATGACCTCTCCTTTGGTATTCCGCAGGCGGTGGTCGATTATGGGCCAGCCGTCTGCCGAGTAGCCCACCACGAAGATGTCATCCGGGTTGCCCGCACGCTGCCGCGCCGCAGCGATCATGCGGGCCGGACGTCCGTGATAGTGGAACATGCCGCCGGGCTGAACATGGCCGGGCACCTCGTCAGGCATGCCGACAATTGCGCGGACGCGCGGGTCGTTAACCTCGTACTCCCAGCCGGTGCATGCCCGATCAAACGGGTTTTCCGGGTCGGCAGCCCCCCCGCTGTAGAATGGACCGGATGGGTCAATGATCACGCCGTCGATCGCTACGCCGAACGGGATCATGTTCAACACCCAATCCGGGCCGGCACCGGGCAATTCCCCCATAAGACCCCGATCGGGGCCGCGCAATCCGAAGCCGTCCATGCCCAGCGCGATTGTTGTGTCGATGCGGAAAGGATCGTGATCGTTGGGGAAAGCTCCATAAAGGTCAAATCCCCCAGCATCCGCCGGGTTGGGCGCGGCGACCCCTTCGAAGACGCGTATTTTGGCGTCGCCCGTGACCTCTGTTTCGGTCTCCAGCCCGGTCTCATGCGCTGATCCGGCAGCGCCGCAGGCAAGCACAAGAATCGTCAAAACCGTGAACGCGCGCAGACGCATGACATTCTCCTTATTGATCCTGTCAGTTTAACGGTCTGGCCTGCGCGTTCCGTCGCCGGGATCTGCCTGTTTTACGCCGCTGCAAGCTTTCGCTGTCGCGAGCCCTTGCTGCCTGCCACGGGAATGGCGCGAGCGGCACCATCCAGCCTTGTTCCGTCGGGCTGACGGAAGGGCGCAGCCTTGGATCGGCAAGGCAGGTTGGCGTGCGGCCGCGCTGGCAAGACCATTTCCGCCGGTTCTTGCCAGGATTGCCCCCTTCTGTCAGTCCATCGGGCGGAAGTTCAGGCTGGCCCCTTCCTTGATGCCGCTGGGCCAGCGCGAAGTGACGGTCTTGGTGCGGGTGTAGAAGCGGAAAGCATCCGGCCCATGCTGGTTCAGGTCGCCGAAGGCTGATTTTTTCCAGCCGCCAAAGGTGTGGTAGGCCAGCGGCACCGGAATGGGCACGTTGATGCCGATCATGCCGACATTGATGCGGTTGGCAAAGTCGCGCGCCGTGTCGCCGTCGCGGGTGAAGATCGCGGTGCCGTTGCCATACTCGTGGTCCATGGCACAGGCCAGCGCCTCTTCATAGGTGCTGGCGCGTACCGTGGACAGGACAGGCCCGAAGATCTCTTTGCGGTAGATGTCCATGTCGCGCGTCACATGGTCGAACAGGTGCGGGCCGACGAAGAACCCGTTTTCATACCCCTGCAAACGGAAGTTCCGCCCATCGACGACCAACTTCGCGCCCTGGGCCACGCCGGAGTCGACCAGCCGCAGGATGTTCGCCTTGGCCGCCGCCGTCACCACCGGGCCATAGTCCACGTCATTGCCCGCCGTATAGGGGCCGACTTTCAGCTTTTCGATGCGCGGGATCAGCCGTTCGATCAGCGCATCCGCCGTGGCCTCGCCCACCGGCACGGCAACCGAAATCGCCATGCAGCGTTCACCGGCCGCGCCATAGCCCGCGCCCACCAGCGCATCGGCGGCCTGATCAAGGTCAGCGTCCGGCATGATGATCATGTGGTTCTTGGCCCCGCCAAAGCACTGCACGCGCTTGCCGTTGGAACAGCCGCGCCCGTAGATGTATTCGGCAATCGGGGTAGAGCCGACAAAGCCGATGGCGGCGATGGCCGGGTTGTCGAGGATGGCATCGACCGCGTCCTTGTCGCCGTTCACCACCTGCAACACGCCGTCGGGCAGGCCCGCTTCCTGCATCAGTTCCGCCAGCATCAGCGGGACCGAAGGATCACGCTCGCTGGGCTTGAGGATAAAGGCGTTGCCGCAAACCAGGGCGGGGCCCATCTTCCACATCGGGATCATGGCGGGAAAGTTGAACGGGGTGATCCCGGCGGCCACGCCCAGGGGCTGGCGCAGGGAATACATGTCGATGCCGGGACCGGCGCTGTCGGTGAATTCGCCCTTCAGCATCTGCGGCGCGCCGATGCAGTATTCGATCACTTCCAGGCCGCGCTGGATATCGCCCCTCGCGTCCGGAAGGGTCTTGCCGTGTTCGCGGCTCAGCGCCTGGGCGAGCTTGTCCATGTCGCGGTTCAGAAGGCGGACAAACTCCATCATCACCCGCGCCCGGCGCTGCGGGTTGGTGGCCCCCCAGGTGACCTGCGCCCTGGAGGCTGCCGCCACGGCATGGTCCAGCTCGTCCTTTGACGCCAGCGGCACGCGGGCCTGCACCTCGCCCGTGGCGGGATTGAACACATCGGCAAAGCGCCCCGAGGTGCCCTTCACATGCGCGCCGTTGATCCAGTGGGTAAGGTCCTGCATCCGATCCTCCGGTAAAATGCCTGTCCGCAGGATAGGCTTGCGGAAATGCGCGGGAAAGAGGCAAGATTTCAAAAGCGTTTTGCAGTTTTGCAGGGGAAGCATGGCCGACTGGGATGATCTGCGCGTGTTTCTGGCGGTGATCCGCACGGAAAGCCTGTCGGCTGCGGGCAGGGCGCTGCGCCTTGACCCTGCAACGGTCGGCCGGCGGATCGTCAAGCTGGAAGAGGCGCTTGCCACACGGCTGTTTGTCAAAAGCCCGCAGGGCTATGCCGCGACCGAGGCGGGCCTGCGCCTGCTGCCCCATGCCGAAGCCGCCGAACAGGCGTTGCAGGCCGCCGCCGATGACCTGCGCGGCGGCGGCGGGTCAGGGGGATTGTCGGGGCAGGTCCGCATCGGCGCGCCGGACGGCTGCGCCAACTACCTGCTGCCCCGGATTGTCGCGGCGATCTGTGACGACAACCCGGGGCTGGAGGTGCAGATCGTGGCGCTGCCGCGCGTCATCAACCTGTCGAGGCGCGAGGCGGATATGGTCATTGCCGTCTCGCCGCCCACGGCCGGTCGCCTGACCGTGCAGCGATTGACCGACTATCACCTGCACCTGGCCGCCAGCCGCGCCTATCTGGACCGCCACGGCACCCCGCAGCGGCGCGCGGACCTGACCGCGCACCGCATTGTCGGCTACATCCCCGACATGATCTTTGACAAGGAACTGGATTATCTTGCCGAAATCGGGGTGTCCGAGGTGCGGCTTGCCTCGAATTCCGTGCCCGTGCAACTGAACTGGCTGCGCCACGGGGCAGGGATCGGGATGGTGCATGATTTCGCCCTGCCCTCTGCCCCGGAACTGGTCAAGGTTCTGCCCGCAGAGGTCAGCCTGACGCGCGCCTTCTGGCTGATCCGCCATGCCGACGACCGCCGGACCGGCCGGATGAACCGCTTCGCCGATCTGCTGGCCCAGGGTCTGCGCCGCGAAGTGTTGCGTCTGGAAGCAATGACTTGACAGAAAGTTGCGCGGGGCGGACGCTGGCCGGGGGAAGGTGGAGGATGATATGCTGGTTCAACAGATCCTGACATCGAAAGCCACAGGGGGCGTGGTCACGGTTCCGCCTGCGGCGACGCTTGCCGAAGCGGTGGCGGTTCTGGCCAAGCACCGCATCGGCGCCGTGGTTGTATCCGAAGACGGGGCCGGGGTTGCGGGCATCCTGTCAGAGCGCGACGTGGTGCGCGAACTGGCCCGCCATGGCCCGTCCTGCATGGCCTTTCCGGTCGAACGCGTCATGACGGCCAGGATCGTCACCTGCGCGCCGGGCGATCCGGTGACCGATGTGATGCAGAAGATGACCGACGGGCGTTTTCGTCACCTGCCGGTGATGGAGGGCCAGCGGATGACCGGGCTTATCTCCATCGGGGATGCCGTCAAGGCCCGCCTGTCCGAACTTTCGATGGAAAAGGACGCCCTGGAAGGCATGATCAAGGGCTTCTGAGCATCCAGCGGCCCGGTTTGCTTTGCCGCTTGCATTGCCCTGCGCCCTATTGTTGCCTGTGCGCGGGCAGGCAAGGGGAGTGTCATGCGTATCGGTCTTTATCCGGGAACCTTCGATCCGGTGACGCTGGGTCACACCGATATCATCCAGCGCGCCATGGCGCTGGTTGACCGACTGGTGATCGGGGTTGCGATCAACCGCGACAAGGGCCCGCTGTTCAGCTTGGAAGAACGGGTCGCCATGGTCAAGGCGGAATCTGCGGCGATCCTGGCCAGGACGGGGGGCGAGATTGTCGTCCATCCCTTTGAAAACCTGCTGATCGACTGTGCCCGCGATGTCGGTGCCACGATCATCGTCCGCGGCCTGCGCGCGGTTGCCGATTTCGAATATGAATTCCAGATGGTCGGCATGAACCGTGCCATGGACAGCAGCATCGAGACCGTCTTCCTGATGGCCGACGCCCGCCGTCAGGCGATTGCCTCGAAACTGGTCAAGGAAATCGCGCGGCTGGGGGGGGACGTGTCGAAATTCGTGCCACCGCCCGTCTGCACGGCGCTGACGGCAAAATATCCCTGACGCCTGTGCCCGAAGGGGGCGCTCCGGCTGCCCGATGTGGCCTTGCGCAAGGCTTTCTGTGGCGTCCGGGCGCTTTTGTCCCGCCGGTGTGGGCCGTGCGACAGGGGGCGAGGCGGCCGTCACACGACGCGCTGAACAGGGTGTCATGCGCCGCCGGTCGATCATGGCTTTTGCGGGTCCGAGGCAATCAATCCTTGGTCCGCGACCTGCGCCGGGGCTGGACCCCCCGGCAAGCGCCTGCCCCGGCGGGCCTCGGCCTGTCGGCGGTCCCGGATGTTCCGATCTACAGGGCACCGTCCCGCCCGGAGAGGCGAAGGCACCTTCACCGCTTGACTGGCAGGGGCCATCGCCCCTGCCACAGCGTCCCGCCGGGATCAGGACCAGCCGGGGGCCAAAGCCCCCGGCCAGCGCCCACCCCGCCCCCGGCGGGCGCTTCGCCGCCGCCGGGTCGGGCGCTGGCCTTTGTCTTTCCCGGACCTGCCGGTCTACAGGACACCGTCGCGCGCGGGAGGGGGAAACGCGGATCGCGTTTCCTGGTCCCACCCGGAGAGGCGAAGGCACTTTCACCGCTTCAATGGCAGGGGCCATCGCCCCTGCCACAGCGCCACGCTG
>JADCEL010000083.1 GCA_020250125.1 Rhodobacter sp. | reverse complement strand
GCGCTGGCCGGGGGCTTTGGGCCCCCGGCCGGACAAGGATCAGCGTTGCTCTGTGGCAGGGGCGATGGCCCCTGACAGTGAAGCGGTGAAACTGCTTTCGTCAGTGCAGGCGGGAACAGGAAACGCAACGCGTTTCCCCCGCCCCTGCGCGACGGTGCCCTGCAGACCGGCAGGTCCGGCAACTCCCGAAGACCAGCGCCCGGCACGGCGGGGGCGAAGCGCCCGCCACGGGCTGGTCGGGCGCTGGCCGGGGGCTTTGGCCCCCGGCTGGACAAGGATCAGCGTGGCGCTGTGGCAGGGGCGATGGCCCCTGCCAGGATGCGAAAGGCGCACGCAGGCGGAAGTGATTCCTGCTTTTCGGTCAGGCAGCCCCTGTGACCGGCACTTTTCAGCACCTGCTCAGACCACATCCCGAAGAGAGTGAAGGCAAACGCCTGCGCAGCACTGCCAAGGCCATACCGCTGGACAGGAGCGATGCACTTGGGCAGCAGATCGTTGCAGAGACAGGATCACAGCGCCCGGCGCTTCAAAAGAAGCACGCCCGGATCAAGACGACCGAAGGGTGCCCACCCTGCAACCGTGCGCCGGAACGCGGTGCGTTTCCTTGTTCACCCGCACCGGTCACCGCCTGTCCGGCGGATCAGCATGACTCCTGTCTGCCAGGCGGCGGGGATGCTTTTTCAGCGCCCCGCTATGCGGCGTCCCGGCGTTGACGCCGGCGATCCGCCAGCAGCAGTGCGACCGACCCGGCGGCGGCGATCAGCGCGCCTGCCAAAGCCGTGATCCCGTATCCGCCGGCTGTCATTCCTGCGGCAAAGACAGCGGCACAGATGGAATCCGCCGCAACCTTCTGCACGGCCAGAAGCGAGGATCCCGCGCCGGGGCGATCCGCCATCAGGTCCTGAAGATAGGCGATGGGCAGGGTCAGCGTGGCGGCACCCGACAGGCCGGCCAGCACCGGCAAAAGCCAGACCAGCGGGGATGCCGCCAGAACCGGCATCAGCGCAAGAAAGCAGGCATAAAGCACGCCGCCCACAGCGATCAGCAGGCTGCGCGAGGCAAAGCGCAGCAGGCGCGGCAGCAGCAGCATGAACGGCACCTCGAACCCGGCGACCAGCGCCACGAACAGGGCCACGTCGCCCGGGGTCCGGCCGGGCGTGGCCGCAAAAACAAGCGAGATCAGCACCATATACAGGGCCGCCGCCGCCGTGATTGCCCCCAGCAGGCCCAGCCGCAGCATGACGCGGCCCCTGGCGATCTCACGCAGCGACCCGGTCAGGCTCAGGCCCGACGGCGGGTCGGCCCAGGCGGTTGTGCCATCCACGGGCCAGTAGCGCCATGTCAGCAGCATCAGCAGCGCGCCGCAGGCGGCGGCAAGGCCGTAGATCGCCATCACATCCGTTCCAGCCGCAAAGGCCAGGGACCACAGCGGCAGAACCACAAGAAAGGTCAGCGACAGCAGGGCGCGCAGACCCGACAGGATGGCATCGCGCTGATCGGGCCGGTCGGCGCAGGCCAGCCGTGCCAGCGCAAACCCCTGACCGAACAGCGTGCCCGAGACCGGAATCAGAATTCCGTGGCACAGCACAAGGCTGAGCGGCGAAGGCGCCGCCAGCATCAGAACCGGCCCGATCACCGCCGCCGCCGCCGTGGCCAGGGCCACCTGCCTGCGGTTCGCCCTTTGATCGGTGACGATCCCTGCCGAAACCGAGGCCCCCACCGCCAGCACCGAGGCCAGCAGCAGCACCAGGGCGAAGCGGGCGTCAGACAGGCCGATGCGGTTGATCGCGACATAGGACTGATAGGGGAAAAGCGATGCGTTGACCGCACCGAAAAGCACCATCAGCCCGGCAATCAGCCGCAGCGTCGGGTGATGCCAGATCAGGGCAAGCGAGGCTGTCACGGCAGGATCTTGCCGGGGTTCAGCAGATTGCCGGGGTCGAGCACCGCCTTGAGGCTGCGCATCACGTCAAGTGCCACAGGGTCCTTGCGCCGCGCCATGGACGCCCGCTTTGACAGGCCCACGCCATGTTCCGCCGAAAAGCTGCCGCCAAGGTCCTGGACCACGTCTTCGACCGCGGTCAGGATCGCATCGGCCAGCGCCGGGTCGTCGCCTGTCGGAAAGACGGTGAAATGCAGGTTGCCGTCGCCCAGATGCGCCACCGTCAGGGTTTGCGCCCCCGGGTCAATGTCGCGCAGGCGTGCCAATGCCTGCCGCATGAAATCCTCCACCGCCGTCAGCGGCACGGCGACATCGGTATCGATCGAGGGAAGCCAGCCCTGTGTCAGCTCTGCCGCCGCCTCGCGCCGTGCCCACATGCCTTGGCGCTGTGCCCCGGTGGTGGCAAGGACGGCGTCAAGGACGATGCCCTGCTGCATCATCGCATCCAGCGTGTCTTCCATCAGCGTGACCAGCGGCAGGCTGCCGTCCGGCCCCGGTGCGGTATCACGCAGCGATGTTGATCCCAGTTCGGCAAGAATCGTCACATCATGCACCGTGCCGAAGGGCTGCCCCAGGTCCGGCCGCACCGCCGACAGGCGGTTCATGTAGGTGCGCGGCATGAATTCATAGGCTTCAACCAGCCCGCCGCTTGCCTCTTGCAGGCGGTTCAGCAGGACCAGCGCATCGGGCAGGCTGCGCACCGCCAGCGTGGCGGTGGCATGGGCACGGGCCTTTGGCACCAGCTTCATCACGGCGGCGGTGATGATGCCCAGCGTCCCTTCCGCCCCGATGAACAGCGATTTCAGATCGTAGCCGGAGTTGTCCTTGTGCAGTTCGCTCATCAGGTTCAGCACGCGGCCATCGGCCAGAACCACCTCCAGCCCCAGGCACAGCCCGCGGGTGGAGCCAAAGCGCAGCACGTTCGATCCCCCGGCATTGGTTGAAAGAACCCCGCCGATCATCGCCGATCCGCGCGCCCCGAACCACAGCGGAAAATTCAAGCCCGCCGCATCGGCGGCATCATGCAGCCGCGACAGCACAACGCCGGCTTCGACAACCGCCAGGCGCGCGTCGGGGCGCAGCGCGCGGATGCGGTTCAGCCGCTCCAGGCTCAGCATCAGCCCGCCTTCGGTCATCGACCCGCCAACCAGGCCGGTCCCGCCCCCCAGGGGAACCACCGGGATGCCGTGCCGGGCCGCCAGGCGCAGCGTTTGCGCGACCTCGCCAGTCGATCCCGGCCGCACGACCGCCAGGGGGGTGGCTGTGTACTTGCCTGTCCAGTCGCCGGCATAGCGCGCCGTATCGGCCCCGCTCAGCACATGCCCGGCCCCAAGGCACGCCGTCAGCTCCGCAATCAGACCCATGCCGTCCCCCTTCCGCATCGCTTCTGTTGATTTCAAATCCGCCGCGCCAATACCAGAGGGATTCCGTCACCGCCCGGCCGCCGCATCCGGCAAGACTTGCGCATCACCGCAGGTCAGCGTCTTGTGCCCTGAACCGGCCCCCGGCAAACGGGCAGGCGTGCCAGTGAAAGACCCGACCGATGACGACCGATCCATTGCTGCAACCCTACCAGCTGAAACATCTGACGCTGCGCAACAGGGTGATGTCCACCTCGCACGAGCCGGCCTATTCCGAAAACGGCATGCCAAAGGCCCGCTACCGGCTGTACCACCAGGAAAAGGCGCGCGGCGGCGTCGCCCTGACGATGACGGCAGGTTCGGCCGTGGTCAGCCGCGACAGCCCCCAGGCCTTCGGCAACCTGCACGCCTGGGATGACGCCATCGTGCCCTGGCTGGCGGAATTGACCGATGCCTGCCACGAAGAAGGCGCGGCGGTGATGATCCAGCTGACGCATCTGGGCCGCCGCACCGGGTGGAACAAGGGCGACTGGCTGCCGGTGCTGGCCCCGTCGCCGGTGCGCGAACCGGCACACCGCGCCTTTCCGAAAGAGGCCGAGGATTGGGACCTGGACCGGATCGTCGCCGATTACGCCGCAGCGGCCCAGCGCATGCAGGCCGCCGGTCTGGACGGGATCGAATTCGAGGCTTATGGCCACCTGATGGATGGTTTCTGGTCGCCCGCCACCAACCGCCGCACAGATGATTACGGCGGGTCGCTGGACAACCGTCTGCGCTTTACCCACCGCGTGCTGGATGCGGTCCGCGCCCTTGTCGGCCCCGGTTTCATTGTCGGCCTGCGGCTGGTGGCCGATGAAGACTGGGACAGGGGGCTGTCGAAAGCCGACGGGATGGAGATTGCCCGCCGCCTGTCGGCCAGCGGCAAGATCGATTTCCTGAACCTGATCCGGGGCCATATCGACACCGATGTCGCCCTGACCGGGGTCATTCCGATCCAGGGCATGCGGTCAGCCCCGCATCTGGATTTCGCGGCCGAGGTGCGGGCGGCGACGAAGTTTCCGGTCTTCCACGCCGCGCGCATCCCAGATGTGGCCACGGCCCGCCACGCCATTGCGGCAGGCAAGCTGGACATGGTGGGCATGACCCGCGCCCATCTGGCGGACCCCCATATCGTGGCCAAGGTGCGGGCCGGCACCGAAGACCGCATCCGACCCTGTGTCGGGGCGACCTATTGCCTGGACCGCATTTACGAAGGCGGCGAGGCGCTGTGCATCCACAATGCCGCCACGGGCCGCGAGGCGCGGATGCCGCATGTGATTGCCCGCGCTGCGCACCGGCTTCGGGCCGTGATCGTCGGCGCGGGGCCCGCCGGGCTGGAAGCGGCCAGGGTCGCGGCAGAGCGTGGGCACCGGGTGACGCTGATCGAGGCGTCGGACCGCGCAGGCGGGCAGATCAACCTGCTGGTCAAGAACCCGCGGCGGCGCGAGATGATCGGCATCGTCGACTGGCGGCTGGCGGAACTGGCGCGGCTCGGCGTCGGTCTGCGGTACAACCTTCTTGCCGAACCTGCCGATGTGCTTGCCCTTGATCCCGACATGGTGGTGATCGCCACCGGCGGGCTGCCGCAGCCGCCGCAGATGGCAGGCACGGACCTGACCGTGTCCAGCTGGGACATTCTGTCGGGGGCGGTGAAGGCCGCAGACCGCGTTCTGGTCTATGACGACAACGGCGCGCATCCGGGCATGAGTGCCGCCGAGGTTCTGGCCCGCAGCGGCGCAAAGGTGGAACTGATCAGCCCCGAGCGGTTCTTTGCGCCCGAAGTGGGGGGGATGAACCACGTCCCCTATATGCGCGCCTTTCAGGAAAACGGGGTGCGCGTGACCGTGGCAACCCGCGTGACATCGGTGCGCCGGGACGGGAATGCGCTGATTGCGGTGCTGGGATCGGATTTCGCGCCCGGCTATGCCGAGGAACGGCACATCGATCAGGTGGTGGTGGAACATGGCACCGCACCGCTGGACGCGCTGTATCTGGCGCTGAAACCGCACAGCCGCAATCTGGGGGCCGTCGATCATGGCGCACTGACCGGCAAGGGCGAAATCTTTCCCGACGCCAACCCGAACGGTCGCTTCCGCATTTACCGGATCGGCGATGCGGTGGCGTCGCGCAACATCCATGCCGGCATCTACGATGCCTTGCGCTACGGCATCCGCTGGTAGGTTTGCCGCCGGCGCAGACCCCCCTTGTCTTTGCCGCCGCGCCCGATGCCCGGGGCCGTGCGGAACCTGCGAAAAGCGCCCCGGAGGGCGCTTTTCAACCCCGGCTGCCCAGGGTCAGGCGCGCGATTTCAGCAGGTCGCGGATATCGGTCAGAAGGTCTTCCTGCGTCGGGCCCTTGGCCGCTTCGGCAACAGCCTCTTGCTTGATCAGCGTCGTCTTGGCCCGGTTCATGGCCTTGACCAGAAGAAAGACCACCCAGGCGATGATCAGAAAGTTCAGCAGCGCCATGATGAAGGCCCCATAGGCAAACACCGCCGCACCGCTGTCGCGCGCAGCCTGAAGGCTTGCCCCGTCGGGCGGGTTGCCGCTGAGCACCAGGTACATGTTGTTGAAGTCGATGCCACCGATGATGACGCCGATGAGCGGATTGATCAGATCGGCCACCATCGAATTGACAATCGCCGTAAACGCCGCCCCGATGATGATCCCCACCGCCAGATCAAGGACATTGCCCCGCGCGATGAACGTCTTGAATTCGTTGAACATACCGCCGGTTCCCCCGTTGTTTTGTGGCCGTTCCGGCCGGTTCGCCCTGCGCTTCTGCACAAAGTCGTGCGGACTATCACACAGATCAAAGGGGTTTGTCAGCGGGATTTCTGCATGACAGGGGTGGCAAGAACACAGGGGCAGGCCAACCCCCCCTGCGGGGTACGGGTGTGAAGCCCCGGAAGGCAGGGCGACCCGCCCCGGCACTACCCCTTCGGGGCCGCCGCCCGCCGCAGACGGTCGTTGATGGCGCGGCCCAGTCCCGTTTCGGGGACCGGGGCCACGGCAATCGCGCCGCCGGGGCCTGCCAGACGGTCCGCCTCGCGCAGGGTATGAAACAGGCGGGCCGCCGCCTCGACAAGGTCGCCCGTTCCGGACAGGGTCAGCGCGGCCCCGGCAGACTGCGGGCCGAAACCGATCCACACCTCATTGGGCCGCGCCGCGACGGCGTCAAGGCGCACAGGCGCGCCCGGCGCGTAATGCGCGGCAAGCTGCCCCGGTGCGGTGATCTTGCCCGCTTCGGGCAGCAGCAGCGGCAGGCCCAGGGCCGTCTCCAGCGCTTCAACCGGGACGCCGCCGGGGCGCAGCAGCCTGGCCGCGCCATCCAGCCCGACAATGGTCGATTCCACGCCCACCGCGCAGGGGCCACCATCGATCACGGCGTCGATCCGCCCGCCCAGACTTTCGATCACATGGGCGGCGCGCGTGGGGCTGACCCGGCCCGAAGGGTTGGCCGAAGGTGCCGCCAGCGGCCCGCCGAAGACCTGAAGCAGCGCGCGCGCCACGGGATGGGCCGGGACACGCAGCGCCACGGCCGGCAGACCCGCCGTCACAAGACCGGACAGGCCGGACCCGGCACGCAGCGGCAGGACCAGCGTCAGCGGCCCCGGCCAGAACCGGGCCGCCAGCGCATCGGCGCGCGCATCGAAGACAGCCAGCCCGCGCGCCGCCGCCACATCGGGCAGGTGGACGATCAGCGGGTTGAAGCGCGGGCGCCCCTTGGCCCCGAAAATCCGCGCCACGGCATGGTCAGACCGGGCATCACCGCCAAGTCCGTAAACCGTCTCGGTCGGGAAGGCGACAAGCCCGCCCTTGCGCAGAAGGTCTGCCGCCTGCGCGATCCCGTCAGGCGTGGGGGCAAGACATGCAGTGACTGCCATGATGTGACGCAGCGTTGACCTTGAAAGGAACGGCCCCCGGGTTCACCATCGCCGCGCCTTGATCCATACCCCCACCCCCGCCCCTTGCCAAGGTGCCCGGAGTTTCAGATGCCCTACCGCGCGCCCGTTGCCGACTTCCGCTTTCTGCTGTCCCATGTCGCGGGGTTTTCCCGTGTCGCTGCAACCGCCCGCTTCGCCGATGCCAACGACGACACGGTCGGGGCGATTCTGTCGGGGGCGGCGCGGCTGTGCCAAGAGGTGCTGGCCCCGCTCCAGCGCGTGGGTGACACACACCCCGCCCGGCTGGAAAACGGTCTTGTGCGGACCCCGCCGGGCTTTTCCGGGGGGTACCGCGCAATGGCCGAAGGCGGCTGGTTTTCGGTTGCGGCCGATCCGGCCTTTGGCGGCATGGGGCTGCCGGTTACCCTGGCAACGGCCGTGAACGACATGATGTCGGGGGCCTGCATCGCCCTGCATCTGTGCAACCTGCTGACCCAGGGCCAGATCGAGGCGCTGGAGCGTCACGCCAGTGACGCGGTCAAGGCGCTGTACCTGCCGCGCCTTGTTTCGGGCGAATGGCTGGGAACGATGAACCTGACCGAACCCCAGGCCGGCAGCGATGTGGGCGCACTGCGGACCCGGGCCGAAGCGCGGGGCGACGGAACCTATGCCGTCACCGGGCAGAAAATCTACATCACCTGGGCCGACAATGACTTTACGCCAAACACCTGTCATCTGGTGCTGGCCCGCCTGCCCGGTGCCCCGGCGGGCACCCGTGGCATCAGCCTGTTTCTGGTCCCGAAATTCCTGCCGGACGCGGCGGGCAATCCGGGGCCGCGCAACAGGCTTCAGGTCGTGAGCCTGGAACACAAGCTGGGCCTGCACGGCTCTCCCACCGCCGTGATGCAGTATGACGGGGCAAGGGGCTGGATGGTGGGCGCGCCGAACGGTGGCATGGCCGCGATGTTCACGATGATGAACAACGCCCGCCTGGCCGTGGGCGCGCAGGGCGTCGGCGTTGCCGATGCCGCAACCCAGGCGGCAGTCCGTCATGCGATGGGCCGGGTGCAGGGCGGCGCGGGCGCGATCGTGAACCACGCCGATGTGCGCCGGATGCTGGCCACCATGAAGGCCGAGGTGTTTTCGGCCCGCGCCATCGCGCTGTCCTGTGCCGTGGCCATCGACATGGCCCGCGCCACGGGTGCGCCCGACTGGCAGGCGCGGGCGGCCCTGCTGACGCCGATTGCCAAGGCCTTCGGCACCGACACGGGCGTCGACGTGGCATCGATGGGCATTCAGGTGCATGGCGGCATGGGCGTCATCGAGGACACCGGTGCGGCGCAATACCTGCGCGATGTGCGGGTGACGACGATCTACGAAGGCACCAACGGGATTCAGGCGATGGACCTGGTGGGCCGCAAGATGATGGACGGGGGCGAAGCCGCCTTCCGTCTGCTGGACGAGGTGCAGGCGGGTGCCGAAGCCGCCCGCCAGACCCTGCCCGATCTGGCCGGTGATGTGTGGACGGCGGCGGAAAGCCTGCGCAAGGCGACGGAATGGATGGTGGAGCAGACGATGGAAGACCGGTTTGCCGGATCGGTTCCCTATCTGCGCGCCTTTGCGCGGGTTCTGGGCGGGCATCTGCACCTGCGGGCCGCGATGGCCGACGCCGGCCGCCAGCCACTGGCGCGGGTGGCGATCCGCCGCCTGATGCCGGAACATATCGGCCTGCTGGCACAGGCGCGCGAAGGGGCGGACGGGCTGTTCGATGTCTCGCCCGGCGATCTGGCAGCGTGATGCCTGCCGCAGGGGACATTGGTCATCCGGTCCCGTCACCCCCGGCAGAGGGGAAGGGGATTGAGGTTGCCCCCGGCATCCTGTGGCTGCGCCTGCAGCTGCCGATGGCGCTGGATCATGTGAATGTCTATGCGCTGGATGATGGCACCGGCTGGACCATCATCGACACCGGCATGGACAGCCGCCGCAGCCGCGCGATCTGGCAGGGGCTGCTGGACGGCCCGCTTGCCGCCAAACCGGTGACGCGCGTGATCGTCACCCACCACCACCCCGATCATGTCGGCCTGGCCGGCTGGTTCCAGTCAAACGGGGCCAGCCTGCTGATGACCCGCACCGCATGGCTGCTGGCGCGGATGCTGGTGCTGGATGAACAGGCGCTGCCCACGGCGGAACAGATTGCGTTCTGGCGCGCCGCCGGCATGGCACCCGATCAGCTTGCGGCAAAGTCACAGGAACGCCCCTTCAACTTCGCCGATTGCGTTGCGGCGATGCCCATCGGCTATACCCGGATTGCCGAAGGTGATGTGCTGACCATCGCCGGGCGGCGCTGGCAGGTGCATGTCGGCCACGGCCACGCCCCCGAACATGCGGTGCTGTTCAGCCTGGATGATGACCTGGTGCTGGGCGGCGATCAGCTGCTGCCCTCGATCTCGCCCAATATCGGGGTCTATGCCACGGAACCCGCCGCCGATCCGCTGGGCGAATGGATCGCCTCCTGCCACGCCTTCCAAGGCGTCGCGCGCGACAACCACCTCGTCCTGCCCGGTCACAAACTGCCCTACACCGGCCTGCCGCTGCGACTGGCGCAGATGACGGAAAACCACCACCAGGCCCTCACCCGCCTGCGCACCTACCTGACCGAACCCCGCACCGCCATTGACTGCTTCACCCCCCTGTTCCGGCGGCAGATCGGCCCGGCTGAGCACGGCCTGGCACTGGTCGAGGCGGTGGCCCACCTGAACCACCTGCTGGCACGGGGCGAGGTGACGCGGACGGGCAGGGATGGGGTGTGGTATTGGGTGGCGCGGGGGTAGAAGCGGATCACGGCTCGCCCCTTGAAAACAAAGTAAGTGAACTTACCGTACAAGACACGCCAGAGCTACGACCCTAATCAGACGCAGCCATCAAGAATCGTTCTCTCATTTCAGCAACTACACTATCCCTGAAACTTGGGTTCTTCTTAAGAGCATTTCTGTCGTCAAGCGACCGAATAAAAGCATCAGCCATACTTTGAATCTTGTCCTCAAAACCGCGACCGTTCGCGATACGCGATTTGATCAAGTCTTCCGAAGCTTGAGATGACATTCCATCTTCCTTCTTTTACATACGATACACTGGTCTGATTCGTCAAGCCCTCTGCGTAGCAGTCACAGATACTATGCACAATCTGCCACAGTGCGCCAACGCCGGTCAACATGTCACGAAACCGGCAGAATCCCGCCGAATCCCGACCTTTCCCGGCAAGTTGATAGTGGCAATGCAGATTCTCAAGCCTGCACAACCACAACGGCGCGCTATGTTGCCGTAACGCAACATAGCGCGCCAGAATCGCGGGAAACATCTTGCGTGGATTGACGTCCTTGAACCAGCATCGCCCCGAACGTTCAATCATAAAGATTAATATTTCCTACACAGACTGCACGCTGCAACAAAAAAGGCGAAACAGAAGTGACAGATGGAATGAACGCCAAGAAGAAGGCTGCAACGAACGTTGCAAGCGTCGGATCCGTGATAATGGCGGTCTTTCCCGAGGGAACAAATGAAGGGTTCTATGTTAAAGCATATACTGATCCGAACATTACCCGCAGGAATTGGCTTCTCACTCCAAAATTACCTACAGATCTGTTTGCGGTGGCGGCCTACCTGTGCAAAATTGGTGGCGTCGTGGGCTTTTTTGATCCCAACCCACATGCTCAAACGCGTGGGGGCGTTCGCGGTTCGGAACGGGACGACCATGGAGAGTTTCACTTTACCAAGGATGACCGGGATTTAATTGATAATTGCGTTTGGAAATGGCGGGGCGGAAAGCGTGAAGGTCGCAGCGATCACCCAAAAAACAGTGAAGAATGCGAATCTACTTCGAAACCACCTCAGGAGGTAGATGCGCTGTGGAAAGTCCTCATCGACGCATGGGATAAACCTATAAACTGCGGTTATTATGTACATAACGAGGTTGGAAGCAAGGAACTTCCCCCTAAATGGTGGACCGCAGCCTTATCTTTGATGGTAATTTCTGATACGGTGGCAGGCAGGTTATTCAATATCTCTGCAACATCGCCGGCCGACACTTTGATGGCTAAGCACATGGAAACGGTGAGCGAAGCAGCTGACTCCGAAATTGATGAAAAAGCTAAACTGCCAGAACGCGGCGAAGAAGACGAGGACTCCGATAGGGATCACCCGGCACCTCGCGGTCCCGCAAGTCTGGGTTTGATGGCGGATTCCGCAATTGTGTGCGTAATGCCAAAGCTTCGGATTGCACCTGTCGGAACTACAGTCCGCAATGCATCCCGAAACCTCGCCTTACTGCCCGGGAAGGGAGAAATGCGCTGCCAATGGGACGTGACCCGAAAAAAGCTTGCCAAAGATGAGCAAACCCTTAATCTTCTGCTCATTCCCGCACCCTTCCAACTGTCTGCACGCGATTTCGTTGCGTTGTCTGACAATCTCGGAACCGAGGATAAGGATGAAAGCAAGTCCAATTGGGAAAACTTTACTTTGCGGCAGCGCTGGCTTGGTCAATTCAATGAAGACAAACTGACGGACAAACCGGAAGACTCTTATGAAGTTCGTGCGCAAAAGCAGAGCACCAGAAGTGAAAAAGAGGCCGAAAGGAAGAATATCCAGGACAGCTTTATTGAGCTTTGCACGGGCCTTGTTTCCTCGGCCATCCGAGAAGCGAGGACGATAGATGGCATTATTTTTCCAGAGTATGCCTTAAATTATGATTTTTTTCGTGGGCTTTGCGAGAAGTTGAAGCGTCATCACAAGGCCCTCGGGTTTGTTGTCTCTGGATCATCTTCCAACTGCCTCGACAAGCGGGCCAATACTGTATTGACCCGGATTTGGGAGGATGATGATGAAAACTCATACCTTACCAACAGTCGAAGGAAGCATCACAGATGGCGATTGAATCGGAGCCAGATTGAAACCTACGGCCTTGGCACGGTCCTGAGTCCAAAGGTTTCGAATTGGTGGGAAAAGAGCCCCATCGGGCAAAGAGAGCTTCATTTCCATCGATTCCGTCAGGATTCGGTGTTTGTCGCGCTGATTTGCGAGGAATTGGCCCGTTCAGACGTGAATCACGAGATCTTGCGGGCAGTTGGCCCAAATCTGGTCTTTGCGCTGCTGATGGACAGCGCTCAGGTGCCCAACCGCTGGCCGGGACAGTATGCTTCTGCTCTTGCGGATGATCCTGGAAGCTCGGTTCTTTCACTGACATCCTATGCCTTGGTTGAACGGTCGAACCGGACCCGCTCAAACGGCAGCACGTCAATAGCACTATGGAAGGATGATTCAGGTCGACTTGTGACAATCGATATGCCGAAGGGAGCAGGTGAAGCGGGGGTTCTTCTGTCGCTGCGCTCCGAACCGGTGACTGACCAGACAATCATCGGCAAGCGGTCCGAACTGAGGGCATGGCGGTACTCGAGCCACTGTGCGGTTAAACCCCAATGATTGGTCCACAACCAGGTGCCACCCGGACCCCGCGTCATCGTTCGGGATGAAACTGCGCCCCCAGGGCCGCGCAGCACCTCCACCGGATTGCTGCCTTGATCAACACCCCCCAAACCAGCCGGTCAGTCCGTATTCTGGATGGCCGCCGCCTTCACCTTCCGACTGCACCGGTTAATTCTTTCTGAATGCGCGTCAGATTGCCCTGCAAAATCAACACCCGTCTCCTCTGCCCACTGTGGGACACCTCACGCAGGGTCGCCCCGCTGCGCTTGCCGCCGCCGCTGCCAAAGCCCCGTGACATGCCCGCCAATATCCGCTACATGGCGCTCATATCCACGCGAACGGAGACTGCGATGGCCGGGCAAGACCACACCACCGATCACAGGCATGGCAGCATGCCGGTCAGGGACCAGGAAAAGACCTTTGCCGCCTTCATCCGCTTTGTGTCCTGGGGCATCGGTCTGTCGATCGGCATCCTGATCTTTCTGGCGCTTGTGAACGCCTGACCTGTTCCGTCGTGAACCGTATCTTTCTGTGCCTTGCGCTGCTTGTGTCGCTTGCCGCCTGCGGTGCCGAGCCGGAATGGGCGAGCGATGCCGAGGTGTCGCGCGCGGTCTATGTTCATGACGGCCCCCCGTCGATCACGCTGTTCACGGTGCTCAGCAACCGCAGCAACGACGGGGCGCATTCCAGCCTGCTGATCAACGGATCGCAGCGCGTGATCTTCGATCCGGCGGGCACCTGGCACCATCCGAACGTGCCGGAGCGCAACGATCTGCATTTCGGCATGAACGACAGGGCGGTCGCCTTCTACATCGATTACCATGCGCGCGAGACCTTCCGCGTCGTCGAGCAGACCCTTTATGTGACGCCCGCGCAGGCCGATGCGGCGATCCGTCTGGCCATGGCCTATGGCGCGGTTCCCAAGGCGCAATGTACGCGCAGCGTCTCCAGCATCCTGCAAGATGTGCCGGGCTTCGAAGACACGCCCGGCACCTGGTATCCGGCGAAACTGATGAAATCCTTCGGCAAACGCCCCGGCGTGATCGAGAGGACGATCACCGATACCGATGCCGACAACAATCATGGCGTTCTTCTGGTGCAGGCCGGCATGGCGCCGCGATGATGCGCTGATCAGCCAGACAGGCCAGGCGGCACCGGCCGTCAGACATCGCGCGCCCGCACAGCACGGCCCGCAGGCCGCTGCGCGCCAGCCCGCCCGCCAGAACCGTGACCGCCGCCGCACCCGGCCCCGGCAGCACGGCCGCCGCCGCACGGCGCAGGTGCCGCAGCAACCGTTCCTGCGGCGGGCGGTTGCCGACCAGACCCGCAAAAGACAGGCGGATCAGGCAGGTGCCGCCACCCGGCACCAGGATGGCCGTCCAAGGCCGATCCCGTCCGGGGTCATGCGCGGCACCTGTCCCGCAAAGGTTCCACCAGCGCGCCGGTGGCGATGGCGGCCAGGCCGCCACCGGCGGGCCGCCGCACCATGCGTCAACCTCCGCAGTGCCGGCGCGATCATCGCCGGAACGGTGATCGGCCCCGCGACATCCGGCGCGAACCCCGCCGGTATCGCCCTGCCCGGCACCGCCCCGGCAAAGGTGGCCCCGCACCAAAGCGGGCAGATCGCTGTCACCGCCCCGGCGATGACCGGCACCGAAAAGCCCGTCGCCTTCGACCTGGGTCAAACCGGCCCCGGTCGCCGCCACAGCGAACAGCGGGGCGCAGGGGATGATCCCCCGCAGGAACGGCATCGCGTTGGTCGGGCCACGCCGGAACGCGCGCCATACCGCAGGGGGCGGGGGCCAGGGGCGATTTTTCAGGGCGGCTGCTGGACGGGGCCATGCGAAGCGCTTAGGCAATTCCCACAGGGTGCAAACGGGGGCATGATGCGGATTTTCGGGGTGATCCTTGCAGGCGGAACCGGCCGCCGGATGGGCGGAGCCGATAAAGCCGCGCTGCTGCTGGGCGCGCAGCCCCTGCTGGCGCGGGTCATTGAGCGGATCGGGCCGCAGGTTGACCGGCTTGCGGTCAGCGCCAATGGCGATCCGGCGCGCCTTGCGCCCTATCGGCTGCCCGTGCTGCCGGATGCCCTGCCGCAGGGCCCCTTGTCGGGGGTGCTGGCCGCACTTGACTGGGCCGCACCGCAGGGGGCGACAGCGGTGGTCAGCGTGGCGGTCGACACGCCGTTCCTTCCCGGCGATCTGGTGGCGCAGCTTCTGCTGGCGGCGGAAGGCTCCCCTTCCGGCGCGGCGGTGGCGGACTCCGGCGGCAGGGCGCACCCGACCTTTGCGCTGTGGCCGGTTGCGCTGCGCCACGATCTGCGGGCGGCGCTGGCCCGGGGCGAGGCAAAGGTGATGGCCTTCGCGCAGCGGCACCAGGCGGCGCTGGCCCGGTTCAGTGATGACCGCGCCTTTGTCAACATCAACACCCCCGATGATCTTGCCGCTGCCGAAGCCCTGCTGGCAGGGGTGCCGCAGTGAAGGTCTATGGTGTCATCGGCTGGAAGAACGCGGGCAAGACCGGCCTGATGGAACGGCTGGTGGCCGAAATCACCCGGCGCGGCATATCGGTTTCCACCGTCAAGCATGTGCATCACGACGTTGACCTGGATCAGCCGGGGAAAGACACCTTCCGCCACCGCGCCGCAGGCGCGCGTGAGGTGGTGCTGGCCTCGGCCCATCGCCATGCGATCCTGACCGAACATCGCGGATCCGAGCCGGAGCTGGCCGCCATTCTGGCGCGTCTTGCCCCGGTCGATCTGGTGCTGGTCGAAGGCTACAAACGCGATGCCCACCCGAAGATCGAGGTCTTCCGGCAAGCAACCGGACAGGCCCTGATCCAGCCGGGCGACCCCCTGATCAGGGCCATAGCAACCGACGCCGCCTTGCCGGACCAGGCGGTGCCGGTGCTGGACCTGAACGACACAGCCGGCATCGCCGATTTCGTGCTGCGCGAAACCGGTCTTCTGCCCGATCCCGCCACCCTGTTCGACACGGTGGTCGTGGTGGACTGGTCATCTTCCGGCACGCCCTCACCCGCCCGCCCCTCTGCCAATGCCATCTGGATCGGCATCGCGCAGGCGGGCGGCGTCACGGCGCATTACCTGCGCACCCGCGCCGATGCCGAAGCGATGCTGACCGGCCTGCTGGACAGCGAAGCGGCAGCCGGGCGGCGCGTGCTGGCGGGGTTCGACTTTCCCTTCGGCTATCCGGCGGGGTTCGCCGCGCGCCTGACCGGCACGCCGGGTGCCCGCGCCGTCTGGCGCTGGCTGGCGGAAAGGATCGAAGACGGCCCGGACAACCGCAACAACCGCTTCCTTGTGGCGGATGCCGCCAACCGCAGTCTTGGCGGGTGCGGTCCGTTCTGGGGAAGGCCGCGCAGCCTGCCGCTGGCCTGCCTGCCCGAACGCAGGATGGCCGACCATTCCGCCCTTGGCCTGGCTGAACGGCGCCGGGTCGAGGATACGGCGGTGCCGCGCGCACAGCCGGGGTGGAAGCTGTACACGGCCGGATCGGCGGGCGGGCAAAGCCTGACGGGGCTTCCGGTCATCCACCGATTGTCGCAGCGCGCCGGGGCACGGGTCTGGCCGTTTGACCGCATCGGCGGGGCCACCCTGGTTCTGGCCGAGGTTTACCCGTCGCTTCTGGAGGCGGAGGTGCGCGCGCAGACCCTGCCGGGCCGCATCAGGGACGACCTGCAGGTCCGGCTGCTGGCGCAGGCGCTGTTCGCGCTGTCGCAGGCCGGAAAGCTTGGCCTTGTGCTTGACAGCGTCCCCGAGTGGCCGGGGCGCGGTGATGAAGGCTGGATCCTGGGTGCCGGTCAGGCGGCGCTGCTGCGGCAGGCCCTTCGATGACCCTGGCAGTGCAGCACGGCCTGCCCGGGCACCAAAGGCGCGCCGCCGCCGAATTGTACTGGCAGGCTTTCGGCGGCAAGCTGGGCCGGGTTCTTGGTCCGGATCAGGCGGCGCTGACCTATCTGGAGCGTGTCATGCAGCAAGACCACGTCTTTGTCGCGCTGGAGGATGGCCACCTGGTGGGTCTGGCCGGGTACAAGACCGCCGGGGGGTCTTTCGTCGGCGGAACCGCGGATGATCTGCGGGCCGTCTACGGACGGGCCGGAGCAATGTGGCGCGGGGTGCTTCTGCGCTTTCCGGGGCACGACGTCGGCGAGGCGCGCTTTCTGATGGACGGTGTCTGCGTGGCATATGGGGCACGCGGGCGCGGCATCGGCAGCCGCCTTGTCGAGGCCGTCTGTGCCGAGGCCCGCCGGCGCGGCCATGCCGAGGTGTGCCTCGATGTGATCGACACGAACTGGCGGGCAAAAGCCCTGTACGAACGGCTTGGCTTTTCCGCTGCGGGGGAAGACCGCATCGGTCCGCTGCGCCACGTCTACGGGTTTCACTCTGTCACCACGATGGTGCGCCGGATCACGTCCTGACCGGGCGCTGAAGACGTGCCGGACGCATGGGCTGCCGGCGGAAGACAGGAACGTCCTTCGCAGACCTCGATCGGTTTGGCAGGGGCCACCGCCCTTGGCCCAGCGCCACGCCGGGATCAGGATCGCACCCGCCGGGTCGGGCGCTGGCCTCTGTCCTTCCCGGACCTGCCTGTCCACAGGGTACGGTCCCGCACGGGCGGGGAAACGCGTTGCGTTTCCTGTTCCCGGCCGGAACGGCGAAGGCACTTTCACCGCTTCAATGGCAGGGGCCATCGCCCCTACCACAGCGATACGCCGGGATCAGGACCGGCCGGGGGCCAAAGCCCCCGGCCAGCGCCCGCCCCGCCCCCGGCGGGCGCTTCTCGCCCGCCGGGTCGGGCGCTAGCCTCTGTGTCTCCCGGACCTTCCGGACTACAGGGCAGCGTCCCGCGCAGGCGGGGGAAACGCGATGCGTTTCCTGTTCCCGCCCGAACAGGCGAAGGGACCTTCACCGCTTCAATGGCAGGGGCCATCGCCCCTGCCACAGCGTCCCGCCGGGATCAGGACCAGCCGGGGGCCAAAAGCCCCCGGCCAGCGCCCGCCCCGCCACCGGCGGGCGCTTCTCGCCCGCCGGGCCGGGCGCTGGCCTCTGTCCCTCCCGGACCGACCGGTCTTCAAGGTGCCGTCCCGCGCGGGCCGGGGGAAACGCGGGTCGCGTTTCCTGTTCCCGCCCGAACATTCGAAAGCGTCCTTACGGCTTCAATGGCCGCGGCCATCGCCCCTGCCACAGCGTCCCGCTAATCCTTATCCAGCCGGGGGCCGTGGTCTTCTGCCGGGCGGGGAACGCGCTGCGTTTCCTTGCCCGCCCGGAATGGCAGCCCCTTTCCGGCAGGATCGGAAAAATCTTCCCGCCTGGCAGGCGGCCGGAATGCGTCTTCAACCCCCCGCTAAAGGCTTGCCTCCACCCGGAAGGCGGGCGGAATCCTGTCTGTCCGGTCCAGCACCAGATCGGCCATCACCCGGGCCACCTTCGGGGCCATGCCGAACCCGATCTTGAAGCCGCCATTCGCAATGAACTGCCCCTCGCGCCCCGGCCATGCGCCCAGCATCGGCGCGCGGGTGGCGGCGCGCGGGCGCAGACCGGCCCAGCGGTCCAGCACCGCAGCCCGTGCCAGCGCCGGACAGGCCGCCCTGGCGCGCCGGATCAGGGCCTCCAGCCGGTCATCGGTGGCGGCCGGATCAGACCATGTCCGTTCGCTGGTCGACCCGATGGCAACCGTTCCGTCGCCATGCGGAACAATATGCAGCCCGTCGATCAGAAGCTGCGGCAGCCCAGAGGCGTCATGCGCCAGACGTGCGGCCTGCCCCTTGACCCCACCCCCCATCGGGCGGCCCTGATCGGCCGAAAGCGCCTCCAGCCCGGCGGTTCCGGTTGCCCAGATCACAGGCCCCGCGACGTTCCCGTCATCCGGACCGATGTCGCCGCCCCGCGCGCGGATCGCCCCCGCAAGCGAGGCAAGGGCGGCGCGCGGGTTGATGCGCGCGCTCAGCGTATCATGCACCAGCCAGCCCGTGGGGCTGTGCGGCTGCCAGCCCCCGGTGGCGGGAACGATCTGCCAGACCGCCCGGCCCTGCCACAGGGCGTCAGCCTCGGCCCCGCGAGCGCGCGCGGCGGCAACGGCCCGCGCATCCGCCAGCGGTTGCAGCCGCCCCGTCCGGGCGTAGCCCGCCGCAAGGCCGGACCCGGCATCGACGGCGGCCCAGAAAGCCTCTGCCATCAGCAGGCTGTCCAGCTGGAAGGCCTTCTTGTCGTTCCATTGCCCGGGAACATGCGGGGCCAGCGCGCCGACAAGGCCGCCGCTGGAACCGGCCCCGATCCGCACCGTCTCGATCACGCGCACGCGTGCGCCGCGCCGCGCCGCTTCCCAGGCGATCGACAGACCGAAAATTCCGGCCCCCCTGACGGTCAGATCCGGCCTTGCCATGCCCGGCACCCTTGCCCTATGTCCGCGACGATCCGGGGTGTAGGGCAAATGGCGGCGGGGAACCAGACGGCAGAGCTTGACTGGGCCGAAGGCTGCGTGCCGGTCTCGACCCGCTTTGGCGAGCCCTATTTCTCGCTGGGCGGGGGGCTGGGGGAAACGCGCCACGTGTTTCTGGCCGGCAATGGCCTGCCGGGGCGGTTCCGGCCGGGCTTTCACATTGCCGAACTGGGGTTCGGCACCGGCCTGAACATGCTGGCCAGCCTGATCGCCTGGCGCGAAAGCAGTGCCTCCGGGCCGCTGCGCTATACCTCTTTCGAGGTCTGCCCGATGGCCCCCGCCGATATCGCCCGCGCGCTTTCGGCCTTTCCGCAAGTGGCAGAGGTGGCAGCGGGTTTCCTGGCGCAATGGGCCGCCGGGTGTCGGCAGATCCGCCTGCCAGGGCTGGTGGCCGACATCATCACCGGTGATGCGGCGCAGATGCTTGGCCCCTGGCCGGGCCGCGCCGATGCCTGGTTTCTGGACGGCTTCTCGCCCGCCAGGAACCCGGAGCTTTGGACAGATGCGCTGATGGCGCAGGTTGCCGCGCATACCGGCGCAGGCGGCACCTTCGCCACCTATACTGCCGCAGGCTCCGTGCGCCGCGCCCTGGCCCTGGCCGGTTTTGCGGTTGAGCGTCGCCCCGGTTTCGGCCACAAGCGCCACATGACGGCGGGCAGTCTTTCAGCATGACCGAACAGAACACCCGTCTGGGCATCTGGCTCATGATCGCCACCACCCTGGTCTTTGCCTTGCAGGACGGCATCTCGCGGCATCTGGCGGGCGAATACAGCGTCTTCATGGTGGTGATGATCCGCTTCTGGTTCTTTGCCATCTTCGTCACCGCCGTGGCGGCACGCAAGGCGGGCGGGCTGCGCAACGCGGTCCGCAGCCATCATCCGGTGTTGCAGATCACGCGCGGCGTGCTGCTGGCGGCAGAGGTTTGCGTCATGGTCCTGGCCTTCGTCACGCTGGGACTGGTCGAAAGCCATGCCGTGTTCACCTGTTACCCGCTGCTGGTCGCCGCCCTGTCCGGCCCCGTTCTGGGCGAAAGGGTGGGCTGGCGGCGCTGGACCGCCATCGCAACAGGCTTTGTCGGTGTCCTGATCATCCTGCAACCGGGGGTGCGGGTGTTTTCGCCCGCAGCGCTGGTTCCGCTGCTGTCGGCCTTCCTGTTTGCGCTTTATGGCCTGCTGACGCGCTACGTCTCGCGCCGCGATCCGGCATCGGTCAGTTTTTTCTGGACAGGCATCGCCGGGGCGGTGGCAATGACCCCGCCCGGCCTCTGGGCGTGGGAGCCGATGACGCGGGCCGACTGGGGCTGGATGGGCCTGTTGTGCTGTACGGCGGCCTTCGCCCACTGGCTGCTGATCCGTGCCTATGAGGTGGCCGAAGCCAGCGCGGTGCAACCCTTTGCCTATCTGCAACTGGTCTTCGCCTCGGCCATCGGGATTTTCGTCTTTGGCGAGGTGCTGCACCTGAACGTGGCTGTCGGGGCCGCTGTGGTTGTCTGCGCCGGGCTGTTCACCCTGTGGCGCCAAAGGGTCAGGACCCGGCCCTGAACCGGCCCCGTCCTGCCCGATGATCTGTTCACAAGGATCCCGGTGTGATGAACGGTCAGCCCCCCCCGGTGGGGGGTTTGCGCGAAGAAGGCCCGGCCCGTGGCCGGGCCGGGGGGCAACGCCCCCGCGGCTTCAGCCCTTCAGCTCGCCCGTGATGTCAACCGGCCCGGCTTCGCCGCTGAGCCTGGCGCGATAGATCACCACCGATTCCGCCACGCGCATCACATAGGTGCGGGTTTCACTGAAGGGGATCATTTCAACCCAATCCACCACATCCACGTCCGCGCGCCGGGGGTCGCCGAATTTTTCGACCCAGGCGCGTGGCCGGCCTGGCCCGGCGTTGTAGCCTGCGGCAATCAGCGCGATCGATGGTCCGAATTCGTCCAGCAGCACCTTGAGGTATTCAGACCCGAGGGCCGCATTATAGGCCGGATCGCTGGTCAGACGTGCCCGGTCAAAGCCCTTTCCCAGCCTGTCCGCCATCATGCGGGCGGTTTCCGGCATCACCTGCATCAGCCCGCGCGCGCCCGCCGGGCTGATGACACCCGGATCAAATTCGCTTTCCCGCCGCGCGATCGACAGGGCCAGCGCCCGGCTGACCGCCAGGCCATCCGGCACAAGATCGGTCACCGGGAAATGGACACGCGGCAGGATGATGCCGCGCTCTGCCGCCTGCTTGCCGATCAGCACCGCGAAATGCGGCTCGTCCAAGGACAGCGCCATATCGCCCAGCTGGCCCAGTTCCTGCGCAGTCAGACCGCCCGCCAGATGCAGAAGGAACCGTTTCGCCAAAGCCCGGTCCCCGGCCTGCTGCAACAGGATTGCCGCCTGCAACACCGACGACTCCGCGAAAGAGGCCGTCCGCCAATCCGGGTATTGTTGCCCGCCCAGAATCGCCGGATCAAGCGGAATGCCCTGACGTTCCGCAGCCAGAAGCCCGTAATAGGCCGTCTGATTCTGCGCCGCCCGCGCAAAGGCCGCCTGTGCCGCTTCGGTCTGACCCAGTGTCTCCAGCGCGCGGCCTTCCCAATAGGCGCCGCGCGCCAGGCTGATCGGCGTGCCGACGGCGGCGCTGAGCCTGCGGAAATGGTCCAGGGCCGCCGGAGCATCCCCCAGATGCCGCAAGGCGACAAAGCCCGCGATGAATTCCAGATCGGCGTAATCGCTGCCCCCCGCCAGATGGTGCGAAGCGGCAACGCGGTAGGCCATGCGCGGATCGCCGTCGCGCAGCAGGCGACGGGCCAGCAGGGCGCGGCGTTCGGCCCAGTCTTCCGGCCGGCCCAGCGTTTCGGCGCTGCTGCTGCTGTCCACGATCAGGGTGGCGGCGTCTTCGTAGCGCTCTTTGCGCATGCGCCAGATGAACCGCTCGTAGACAAGTCCGGGATCATCGGACAGGGCGGCGGGCACCGCCTTGAGCTTGGCATCCACGCCGGGCGCATCCTCGCGCAGGGCGATGCGGGCTTCGGCCAGCTTGCGCCAGCCGGCACCGACCCGCGGCAGCATCCGCGCGGCTTCGGTGACCTCACCCTCCCACAAAAGCCGGTCCAGCCGGGCTTCGTTCACCTGCGCCAGGGCCTTTGGATAGGCATCCAGCAGGGCCGTCTCCTGTTCAGCGGTGAAGGGCAACTCAATCCAGGCCCGCACCGCTTCGGTCCGGGCGGCATCGGTCTGGCCAAGGGCGGTATAGGCGCGGATCAGCGCGAAAGACCCTTCCACCGTCTCGGGCTGCCTGCCGTCGAACCAGGCCAGCACCCGCTCCGCCGAGGTGGACCGGGCCACGGCCGCTTCGCCCTTTTCGCGCAAAAGGCCAAGGCCGGGCCAGTCCGGGCGGCGCTGCAGGAACGCCTCGTATTCGTCCAGCAGCCCCTCGCCCGACCGCAGGCGCAGCCATTCGACGATGTCGTCGGACACCTGTCCTTCGGCCGCCGCCATGGCCGCCGCCCAGTCTTCTGCCCCGGCAGCGGCCAGTGCCGTGCGCAGACCGGCAACCTCGCCGCCCTGCACGGGCCAGGGGGCGGCCAGAAACAGACCCAGCGCGACAAGGCGCAGGCCATGGCGAAGACGGGCAGGGCAAAGCGGTGACATGCCCGTCTTCTGCCCTGCGTTCCCGCCCCCCGCAACACATAATTGCGCAATCGCGCGGCGGATGGTTGGCAAGACCGGCCGCGCCCGCTAGGAAGACGCCAACTGCAACGGGGCGAGTCTGCGCCCCAGGAAGGGGAGATGCGTGCGATGATCAAGGGGTCCATTCCAGCCCTGGTGACGCCGTTCAAGAACGGTGCGCTGGATCTCGACACGCTGAAATCGCTTGTCGAGTGGCATATCGGCCAGGGATCGACCGGGCTGGTTCCGGTGGGCACCACAGGCGAAAGCCCGACCCTGTCGCACGAGGAACATGAGACGGTGGTGGAGGTTGTGGTGAAGGCGGCTGCCGGGCGCGTGCCGGTCATCGCCGGGGCGGGGTCCAACAACACGGTCGAAGGCATCCGCCTGATCCGCCATGCCGAACGCGTCGGGGCCGATGCGGCGCTGGTGGTGACACCCTATTACAACAGGCCGACCCAGGCCGGTCTGATCGCGCATTATACCGCGCTGCACGACTGCTGCACGCTGCCGATCATCATCTACAACATCCCTGGCCGGTCTGTGGTGGACATGTCGCCCGAAACGATGGGCATCCTTGCAAAACTGCCGCGCATCATCGGCGTCAAGGATGCCACCGGCAGGATCGAACGCGTCAGCCAGCAGCGCATCACCTGCGGGGCCGGTTTCATCCAGCTGTCGGGTGAAGATGCCACGGCGCTGGGGTTCAACGCCCATGGCGGGGTGGGCTGCATCAGCGTGACCGCCAATGTCGCTCCAAGGCTTTGCGCCGAGTTTCAGGCGGCAACGCTGGCGGGCGACTATGCCAGGGCGCTGGCCTGTCAGGACCGTCTGATGCCGCTGCACGAGGCGATCTTTCTGGAACCGGGCCTTGCCGGGGCGAAATACGGCCTGTCGCGCCTTGGCCTGTGCAGCGAAGAGGTGCGCCTGCCGCTGGTCGGCCTGACCGATGGCACCAAGGCGCGGATCGACAGCGCCATGCGGCACGCGGGGTTGCTGAACTGACCCCTTCCCTTGCCTGACCCCGCGCCGCAAGGCGCGCCATGACGGACAATCCGCGCGGCAGCTTGTGGATGGTTGCCGCCATGGCAGGCGTTCCTGCCGGAGACATGGTGCTTGATCCGCAGCCGCCAGCCTGCCGGTGGGCCGGGTCGTGATGATCTTCGGGCGCGCGCGGGATGATCGCCCCTTCGATGCAAACTCAATCCCCGCCGCGCCTGCGCCGTTCAAACTGGTTAAGGCGGATCTGGCGCAGCGCTTCGATGAAAAGGGCGCAAAGCAGGCCGAAGTTGATAAAGCCATTCGCCGCTTCCATCCCGGCCAGAATGCGCCATTCGCGCGGCAGCACCACATCGCCCAGCCCAAGCGTGGTATAGGCCACGATCGAGAAATACACGGCTTCTTCCGGCGTGGCAAAGGCCCCGAGCCAAAGATAGGCCGCTGCCCAGATCCAGACACCCAGGGTGATCACCCCCAGCAGCCAAAGAGAAACGCCGGCGACCAGCAGAACCAGTTTGGGCCGGTGCGGTTCACGCATCAGCCAGGGATGGGCCTTTTGGAATATCACCTCCAGCACCATGGCCGCCATGGCGGCAAAGGTGATATTGACAATCAGCAGGACCGTTCCGATGGCAATCTGGGCAAGCATTGGCATCTCCGGGTCTGCGCGCACAACGTCTTGGCTTCAATATGCGCCATTTGAAAGGGATACCCAAGGCCAGCCGAATCGTCGGCGACCCACGGCGTTCCTGCCATGACGCCGCCGCAAGCTGCACACCCCTGTCAGGGTGGTGAAACAGCGCTCCGGCCGCACCGGCGGGTGCTTTTTGCCCCCTGCGCGACAAGAGGAGATGGAGCGCTGTGGCAGGGGCGACGGCCCCTGCCAGAGAAGCGGTGACAGTGCTTTCGCCCCTCCGGGCGGGATCAGGAAACGCGACCCGCGTTTCCCCCGCCCGCGCGCAATCGTGCCTCGTAGACCCGCAGGTCCGCGAGAGACAGAGGCCAGCGCCCGACCCGGCGGGCGAGAAGCGCCCGCCGGGGGCGGGTCGGGCGCGGGCCGGGGGCTGTGGCCCCCGGCCGGGCCTGATGCCAGCGTGACGCTGTGGCAGGGGCGATGGCCCCTGCCAGAGAAGCGGTGAGAGTG
>JADCEL010000082.1 GCA_020250125.1 Rhodobacter sp. | reverse complement strand
TGGTCAAGGATCAGCGTGGCGCTGTGGCAGGGGCGATGGCCCCCGCCATTGCAGCGGGGGCAGCGCCTTCGCCTGTTCGGGCGGGAACAGGAAACGCGACCCGCGTTTCCCCGACCGCGTGGGACGGTGCCCTGTAGACCGGTCGGTCCAGGCACCACGAAAGGCCAGCGCCCGACCCGGCGGGGGCGAAGCGCCCGCCGATGGCGGATCGGGCGCTGGCCGGGGGCTTTGGCCCCCGGCGGGCCAAGGATCAGCGTGGCACTGTGGCAGGGGCGATGGCCCCCGCCATTGAGGCGGTGACAGTGCGTTCATCTCTCCGGGCGGGACCAGGAAACGCGACCCGCGTTTCCCCGCCCGCGCGCGACAGTGCCCTGTAGACCGGCCGGTCCAGGGACCACGAAAGGCCAGCGCCCGACCCGGCGGGCGGGAAGCGCCCGCCGGGGGCGGGTCGGGCGCTGGCCGGGGGCGGGTCGGGGGCTGTGGCCCCCGGCGGGCCAAGGATCAGCGTGGCGCTGTGGCAGGGGCGATGGCCCCTGCGAGGATGCGCAAAGCGCGCACGCAGGTGCAAGAGTTTCCCGCCTTTCGGTCAGGCAGCCCCTGCGGCCGGCACCTCTTCAGAACACCGTTAACGCCGGGAAGATCAGGCTGGGGGTGCGCCCGGGGGCAGCCACCGCGCACCCACACGCGGTGAAGGCCCAACCCGGCGACCGATCAATCTGTGCCCGTCGGCCCTGCCGATCCATCGGCGGTGGCCCGCGTGCACAGGCCCGCCTGACTGCACTTGAACGCCCCGGACAAGGCCGTACCGCACCGGATCGACTGCCGTCGCCCACGCGCGGGCCAACCCATCTCTGTCTTCGTCCGGGTCGGCAAGCCCTGTCACACAGCCAGGATCAACGGCAAAGGGGCGCACCGTCGGCCTGCGACAGAGCGCAGGCCGACCTGTCCCATGCGGGTCTGCGCGTCACGCAATTGTCACTGCTTTGGCGCAGTCTGAGTCAGGCTGCTTGATTTTTGACAGAGATGCGCAACCATTCCGCAGAGACAAAGGACAGATGATGTCAGAATTTCTGCCGAAAGAGGTGCGCGACGGTCTGGATGCGGCGCGCAGGCGTGACCGCAGCCGCAAGACGCGCCTGCGTGTCCATGTGGGCGAGGCGGTGTTTCCCGTGCTGCGCCTGTGGGACGACGGCTTTGCGCTGGACGCCAACCGCGCGCCCAGACTGCGCGGCCTTGTCGATGTCTATGACGGGTCGCGCCATATCTGCCAGTGCCTGATCATCGCCTCCGGCATCGAAAACGGCGAGCTGGTCTGCGATTTCAAACGCGCGACCCTGGCCCAGGATCGCCCCGCGCTTGACTTCTGGCGCGACGAACATGCGCCGGTGGGGTATCTGACCCGCAGTTGATGGGCTATTGCAGATCGCCGAAGGCCTGCTGCAGGCGGCGGACCGCCTCGACAATCTGCGCACGGGGCGCGCCGATGTTGAAGCGCAGACAGGTCTCGCCGCCCGCGCCGAAGGTATGGCCGTGGTTGGTGGCAATCCCGGCTGTCTGTTCGACCCGGCCGGTAAACTCCGCCCGGTCCATGCCGGTGCCCGAAAAATCCACCCAAGCGAGATAGGTTGCTTCCAGCGGCATCGAGGCAAGGCCGGGAATGGCATTGACCCCGACATCAAAGACCCGCCGGTTTTCATCCAGATAGACCATCAGCGCATCGACCCATTCGGCACCTTCCGGCGAATAGGCGGCCGTGGCCATCTGCATGCCAAAGGCATTGGGCGAAATACCCAGCGCCATCATGCGGCTGGCAAAGCGCAGCCGAAGCACCGCATCGGGGATGATGACATTCCCGGTATGCGCGCCCGCGATGTTGAAGGTCTTTGTCGTTGCGGTCATCATGATCAGCCGGTCGATGATCTGCGGGGCCACGACAGGCATTGCCAGATGCCTCTGACCGGGGAAGACCAGATCATGGTGAACCTCGTCCGAGATCAGCAGAAGGTCATGGCGCTGACAGAACGCGGCCACCCCCTGCAACTCGTCCGCGGTCCAGACCCGCCCGCCCGGATTGTGTGGCGAACACAGCACCAGCAGCCTTTCGCGCCCGGTCATCTGGCTGTCCCATCCGGCGAAATCCATTTCATGGCGCCCGGCCACGGTTTTCAGGCGGCATTCCACCACGGTGCGCCCGGCCGCCTTGATGACCCGTGCGAAGGCATGGTAAACCGGCGTCATCAGGACAATCCCGTCGCCGGGGGCCGTAAAGGCATCCAGACAGATGCCGAACCCGTTCACCAGCCCATGCGTGGCAAAGATCGCCCCCGCGTCCACATCCCAGCCGTGACGGGTCCGCATCCACCAGCGGATCGCGTCGAGACAGGCGGTGTCATCGCCGAAATAGCCGTAAACGCCATGCGCGGCCATTTTCCCGACCGCCTGCTGCACGCAGGCCGGGGGGCGGAACTCCATATCGGCGACCCACATCGCAAGGCCGGTATCTGCCGGAATGCCGTAAATCTTCTCCATCATGTCCCATTTGACGGAATGGCTTCCTTTGCGGTCGATCGGCTGGTCAAAGGTCATCTGGCAGATCCTGAACGGGGGTGTCTGTGCGGCAGGATGGGCAATCGGCCGCACCGCCGTTCTGCTTAGGAGAATTGGCCGGGGGCGTCCAGTTCGACCTTGCAGGCCCCGCAGGCCGGGCGGCCCGGGGGCATTGCGCGACCGGTTGCCTTCCCTTAAATCGGGGCCATGATACGCACGATCCTGATCCACCCCGACCCGCGCCTGAAAAAGGCGTGCGAGCCTGTGGCCACGGTCACACCCGACATCGGCAAGCTGGCCGGGGATATGCTTGAAACCATGTATGACGCCCCCGGCGTCGGGCTTGCGGCACCGCAGGTGGGTGTGATGAAGCGGGTTCTGGTGATGGATTGCGTCAAGGACCCGGCCCTTGACCCGCGCCCGATGGTGCTGATCAACCCGTCGGTGACATGGCAGTCCGAAGACCTGGCCACCTATGAGGAAGGCTGCCTGTCGCTGCCCGATCAATATGCCGAAATCGAACGGCCCGCCGAGGTGCGCGTGCAATGGACCGGTCTGGACGGCAAGCCGCAGGAGGAGCAGTTTTCGGGGCTGTGGGCCACCTGCGTTCAGCACGAGATTGACCACCTTGATGGCAAGCTGTTCATCGATTACCTGCGGCCGCTGCGCCGCCAGATGATCACGCGCAAGATGGAAAAGCTGAAGCGCGACCGCGCGCGCGACGCGGAGGGGCGCGGCTGATGGCCGGTCTGCGCCCCGCAAAGCACGGCCTGCCCGCGTGACCGTCCGCCTGTGCCTGCCCTGGCCACACCGCAGCCTGCGAACGCCCGCCGCGCCGGTTGACGCGATTACCGGGGAGATCCGCGCTATCTGGGCCGACATGGTCGGGACGATGGATGCGATGGCGGGCTACGGACTTGCCGCCCCGCAGATCGGGGTGGGGCTGCGCCTTGCGGTCGTCGATTGCTCTGAGGTGCGGGGGCAGGCGATTCTTCTGGCCAATCCTTCGGTGCTGCACGCCTCTGGCCAGGTCCGCGACCATGACGAGGCCAGCCCGAACCTGCCCGGCGTGTCTGCCGTCATCCGCCGCCCGCGCGCCGTGACGGTGCGCTACATGGCTGCGGATGGTGCGATTGTGGAACAGGAATTCCTGGATCTCTGGGCGACGTCGGTTCAGCATCAGATCGACCATCTGGCGGGCCGGATGTATTTCGATCATCTGTCACCGCTGAAGCGCAGGATGCTGATCGCCAGGGCGGAAAAGCTTCGGTTGCGGACATGAAGATTGTTTTCATGGGAACGCCGGAGTTTTCCGTGCCCGTCCTGCAGGCCCTGGCTGTGGCGCATGACATCGTCTGCGTCTATTGTCAGCCCCCACGCCCTGCCGGACGCGGCAAGGCGCTGCGCCCGACCCCCGTGCAGCGTGCCGCCGAAGGTCTTGGCCTGCCGGTGCGCCATCCGTCCAGCCTGCGGTCCGCCGAAGAACAGGCGGCCTTTGCCCGTCTGAAGGCCGATATTGCCGTGGTCGTGGCTTACGGCCTGATCCTGCCGCAACCGGTGCTGGATGCCCCGGCGTTCGGCTGCGTCAACATCCACGCCTCGCTGCTGCCGCGCTGGCGCGGCGCGGCCCCGATCCACCGGGCCATCCTGGCCGGTGACGCGCAAACCGGCGTCTGCCTGATGCAGATGGACGCGGGCCTTGATACCGGCCCGGTCCTGTTGCGCGCGGCCACGCCGATCCTGCCCGAAGAGACGACGGCAGATCTGCATGACCGCCTGTCGCGGATGGGGGCCGGGCTTGTCCTGTCCGCCCTGCCGCGCCTGACCTCACTGGTGCCCGTGCCGCAACCGGCAGATGGCGTGACCTATGCCGCCAAGATCGACAAATCCGAAGCGCGGATCGACTGGCACGCCTCCGCCCCGGTGATCGACCGCCAGATCCGCGGCCTGTCGCCCTTTCCCGGCGCCTGGTGCGCGATTGCGGGCGAGCGGGTGAAATTCCTGCGCTGCCGTCTGTCGGACGGACAGGGTGCGCCCGGAGCGGTGCTGCACGGGCTGACCATCGCCTGCGGAACCGGGGCGGTCGAGATCACCCTGGCGCAGCGCGAAGGCAGGCGTCCGGCGGCGCCCGAAGACTTCCTGCGCGGATTTGCAATGCCCGACAGGCTGTCCTGACGCGAAACAGAACCCCGTCCGTGTTGCATTTTCCGGAAGGGATGCACATCTGGGCCCTTGGGCCGGTAAGGACAGACAGATGCAAATGGTGCTGCTGATCGTGATTGCCGGGGCTGCTGCCGGGTTTCTGGCGACCCGCTTCATGCGCCTGCAAACCGATGTGCCGACAACCATCGTGATCGGCATTGTCGGCGCGCTTGTGGGCACGCTTGCCCTGCGCCTTCTGGTGGCGATCACCGGTTGGCTTGCGATGTTCGTGGGCGCGGTGTTGGGCGCGATGCTGGTGATCTGGCTTTGGCGCAGCTTTGTGCGCCGTTAGCAGGGTGCCCAAACACGTGCTCCGGCCGCCTGCCGGGCGGGAGAATCCGCGCGATCCGGAGAAAAGGATTGGCCATTCCGGGCGGGCAAGGAAACGCAGCGCGTTTGCCCGCCCGGTCGGGGGCCACGGTCGCATGAGGACCGTCCCCGCAAGCGCAACGACAGGCCAGCGCCCGGCCCGGCGGGGGCGAAGCGCCCGCCATGGGCGGCGCGGGCGCTGGCCGGGGGCGGCGCGGGCGCTGGCCGGGGGCTTTGGCCCCCGGCTGGTCAAGGGACAGCGTGGCGCTGTGGCAGGGGCGATGGCCCCTGCCATGGCAGCGATGCAGTCCCGCCTCCACTCCGGGCGGGACCAGGAAACGCGACCCGC
>JADCEL010000081.1 GCA_020250125.1 Rhodobacter sp. | reverse complement strand
GGGGAAACGCGGGTCGCGTTTCCTGTCCCCGCCCACACTGACGAAAGCACTGTCACCGCTGCAATGGCAGGGGCCATCGCCCCTGCCACAGCACTGCGCCGGGATCAGGACCGGCCGGGGGCCAACGCCCCCGGCCAGCGCCCGACCCGCCCCCGGCGGGCGCTTCACGCCCGCCGGGTCGGGCGCTGGCCTTCCGTTGTTCCCGGACTTGCCGGTCTGCGGGGCACGGTCCCGCGCGGGCGGGGGAAACGCGGGTCGCGTTTCCTGGTCCCGCCCGAAGCGGACAATCCCTTTGCCCGGCTCGGGACGAGTACCCCGGCAGGCAAGCGGCCGGAGTGCTGTTTCATCACCCGTAAACGCCGCCTCTGCCCGGCGTCGGCGGCTGATCACCCCCGGCGCCGCGCTGCGGCAAGGACCGCCAAAAGCGCGGACAGGGCGCGCAGCCAGCGCCGCCGTGACCGACAGGATGCCGAACGCCAGCGGCACCACCGGGCCTGCCGGGTGTTCGCCCGTCCTGCCGCCGCCACGAACGATCCGCACGCGGCCACGGGTGCCAATCGCTCCGGTGGGTGCAGCGTGAGCCGGAGCGGCATCGACCTGCCCTGTGATGAAAAAATAAATTGCGTTATATCAATTTTTTGAAGGATGATCCTGAAGTCATTTGTCAACCCGGCGGGCATCCCCCGGCACACCATATCCCGGCGCGGCCCCCGGTGATTCGGCGCGGCGCACATAGTCTTCGGCCTGGGGGCCATAGACCTGCCAGGCTGTGTGAAGCTGCGCTATCGGATCGGTTTCTGCCCAGTCCACCCGCAGGTCCACCAGCGGCCAGCTCAGCCGGTCAACGATCTTCATCCCCGCCGAATGCACCGGTCCGGCCTCGCCCCCTGCGGCCAGACCGCCGGTCAGCCCGGCCAGCAGCCGGTCGCCGAAAGGGCCTGTCGCCGCCCTGTAGGCCGCAATCATCGCCGCCGGCACGCCCGGATCGGCCAGCAGGTTTCCGCCCGCCACCACCCCGTCGCCCTGTGCCTGCCCCGGCACGCCGAGGACCCTGTCACCGGTAAAGACGGCCGTGCCCCCGGCGCGGTCCACCACCAGAAGCTGGCGCCAGCCGATGTCCGGCGTTGCCGCCGTTACCCCGGCCAGCGCCGCCTGTGCGCCATGGCCCTGGTCCAGCAGATCAAGCAGCCGTGGCCCCAGCGCAGGGTCGGTGACGTTCTGGGTGGCCACCGCCCCCACGCCGGCCCGCGCATGGGCACAGCGCGCCGCCACGGCAGGGGAAGAGGATGAGATGACGATCCCGAACTGCCCGGTTTCGGCACAGCGCGCGGCCAGGGTGAAGGTCATGGGAACAGCCTTTCTGCATCGTTTCAGCCAGGGTGCCGCGCAGGCGGGCGGCGCGCAGACCCCCGCAGGGGGCAGAGCGCGCCCGGCGGTGAACCGCCCGTCAGTCGGGGATCACCGCTGTTGCGTCGATCTCCACCAGCCAGTCCGGGCGGGCCAGCGCCGTTACCACCACGCCGGTTGACACCGGATGCACGCCTTTGATGTATTCACCCATCGTGCGGTAGACCGCCTCGCGGTGGCGCACATCGGTCAGATAGACCACGATCTTGCACAGATGCTCCATCCGGCCGCCGCTTTCCCCGATCAGCTGGCGGATGTTCTGCATGACCTTGTGGGTCTGCGCGACCGGGTCATGGCTGGCGATGGTCTGTGCCGTGTCAAGATCCTGCGGGCATTGGCCGCGCAGGAAGATCATCGTGCCGCGCGCCACGACCGCCTGGCACAGGTCATTGTCCAGCTTCTGTTCCGGATAGGTGTCGCGGGTATTGAACTTGCGGATGCGGGTATGGGCCATGGTCGGTCTTTCCAAGTCGGGTAAGGAACAGGATCAGGTGGCGCGGGGCGGGGCGGGGCGGCGGACCGGGGCGCTGCCCCGGACCCCGGGATATTTGTGAACAGAAAAAGGAACCGGGCAGGGCATCGCGGGTCAGGGGATCATTCCGGCGATGCAGCGGGCAGAATCGCAATCGGGCCGCGCCGGATGGCTGGGCGCGCCGGGGGCGGCCAGACCGGCGCAGAGGCCCCGGTAAACCCGTTCGACACAGCCCTTGTCTTTGGCGTTCACCTTGTCCGTCAGGGCCTTGAGGCGGGCGAAATGGCCGGCCGATGCCGGGTGCGCCGGGGGGCAGGCTGAGGTGCCGGAAATGGCCGGGCGACAGCGTGATCCTCAGCGACGGGCAGACCGAAAGCAGCCAGGCCGTGCGTTGCCGGTTGCCCTGCGGCCGGGTGTTGGCAGGAGGGGCCAGCGCCAGGTCCGGCGCATCCGTCTTCAGGATGGAATGGTGGTTGAAGACAGGCAGGCCCTTGGGGCAGGACATTGCCGGCAGATCGCCATGCCCGCCGATGCTGGCGGCATGGCACACCGGCAGGTGGCAGCTTTGCATGACGTTTTCCGCCGGGACTTTCCGGTTGGTTGCCCAGCGGAACTCTTCGCGGCGGGATTTGGCGTAAGCTTCCATCTGAAAGGGGCCGATCAGGTCCGAAACGCCGGCAAGACGGTTGGCGACAGGGGGCGCATCGGGGTTCAGCGTGACCATGATCCGGCCCCGCCAGACCTTGCAGCGCACCGGGGGCAGGGCGATCCGGTCCTTGCAGAAGCCGTCGGTCCGCGTCATGGCCGGTGCGGCGCGCAAGGTGCCGTCGAGGTTATAGGTCGAGCCGTGACGGGGGCAGACGGTGGTGCGGGTGGTGCCGCGCCCCTCCGGCAGGGTGGACATGCGGTGGCGGCAGACCTTGGACATCGCAGGCACATGCCCGCCCCGGTCGCGCGGCACAAGGATCGGCTTGCCCGGGATTTCCATCGTCAGATGGCCCCCCGGCGCGCGCAGCACATTGGCGCGACCCGCGCAAAGCCGGTCGCGCGCAAAGATGTGCCGCTGGTCCAGCGCGGCGAACCCTGCCGAGGTACAGACCGGCTTCGGCATGGCGATGGCCTGGCCAAAGGGCAGGGCGACATTGGTGCGCAACCTGGCGGTCGGGGACAGGGCGGGGTCATGCAGGGTCATCGGGCCTTCCTGCGGGACGTTGGCGGCCCCGGCGGGCCGCAACCTGCGGGCAGAGGTGCCGGGAACGGGCCTCGACCCTGCTTCAGGGAAAGAAACAAATCCGCAGCAATGAAACCCTATCATCCGCTTTTCAGCAGCGGAAGCAGAAGCGCGAAAAGTTCCGCCTGTGTGGTGATGGCGCAGCGGGCGTACAACTGCCTGCGGAACACTTTCACCGTCTGCGGCGATACCGCCAGCCGCAGCCCGATCGAGACAGAGGAATGCCCGCGCAGGATCAAGAGCGCCACCTCGGCCTGACGCGGTGACAGGCGGATGCCATGGGACCGCACCAGGGCCGCGCGCAACAGCCCGGCCGCCTGATCGCCGCGCCCGGCAACTGGGGTCGGCCCTGACAGCCCTGACCAGTGCCGTTCCGAAAGGGCGGTAACGATCGGGGCGATGCGGCTGGCCCTGTGTACTTCGGCGGCCGAAAACACCTGGCCCGAGGTTCCGTCCCGCCCCAGGCAGATGTTCAGCGTGACGCCGGGCGCGGGATAGGCCACGAAGGTCACCTCGTCGATCAGCCCGGTGCTGCGGTAATAGTCGAGGAAATACCGGCTGCGCTGGAACTGGTCGGGGGCAATGTCGCGCATCCGGTACAGCCCGGCGGTGACCCGGCTTTGGTGCAGGTCGTGATAGGGATCCAGCAGATAGGCCCCGGCCAGATAGGTGCTGTCCAGTTGCCCGTAGACCTTCGGATCGTCAGCCTGGTGATAAAGCACCAGCGGCGGGGCGGCGTCGCGGTAGGCCAGCACGATCAGGTTGTCGCAAGGGACAGACCGGCGCAGCCAACCGGTCAGCGCCGTCTCAAAACCCGCCTGACCCATGCGCCGGATCGCTTCGGCCAGGCGCCCCTCGGCGGCAATGGGCAGTGGCTCCATCCGTCATACCTCTTTGGGGGTATATACCCCCTGACTGTCGTGCATCTAGGGTTTGCTCCCTGAACCGGGGGTATGGCAAGCGCCATGTTCCCTGCCTTGAGAAAGCAGGCCGGATGGACGAAGTCGTTGCCGTGCGCCGGGTGGTCAAGCGCTTTGGCGCCTTCACCGCGCTGGCGGGCGTGTCGATGACCATAGGCCAGAAGCAGTTCTTCACGCTGCTGGGGCCTTCGGGCTGTGGCAAGACCACGCTGTTGCGCTGCATCGCCGGGTTCGAGGACCTGTCCGAAGGCACGATCCTGCTGGAAGGGCGGGATATCGCCGGGCTTGCCCCCAACCTGCGCCCGGTCAACACGGTGTTCCAGCACTATGCGCTGTTTCCGCACATGACGGTGGCCCGGAACGTGGCCTTCGGCCTGAAGATGCAGGGCATGGCCCCCGGCCCGCGCCTGAAACGCGCGGGCGAGATGCTGGAACTGGTGCACCTGTCCGCCTTTGCCGACCGTCTGCCGTCACAGCTGTCGGGTGGCCAGCAGCAGCGCGTGGCGCTGGCCCGGGCGCTTGCCCCGTCCCCAAGGGTGCTGCTGCTGGACGAACCGCTGTCGGCGCTGGACCTGAAGCTGCGCCAGGCGATGCGGGTCGAACTGAAGCAGCTGCAGGAAGAAACCGGCATCACCTTTGTCTTCGTCACCCATGACCAGGAAGAAGCCCTGACCATGAGCGACCGCATCGCGGTGATGAGCGCGGGCGAGGTCCGGCAGATCGGATCGCCGCGCGAGATCTACGAGGCACCGGTCAACCGCTTTGTCGCCGGTTTCATCGGCGAGACCAACCTTCTGCCGGTCCGGGTCGCGTCTTTTGCGGGCGGGATGGCGCGCGTGGTGCTGCCCGGCGGGCATCAGCTGACCTGTCCGGCGGCGCAAACCGCACCGACGGGCACCCCCCATGTGTCGATCCGGCCCGAACGGATGACCGTGGTTCCGCCGGGCAGCGGCGATCTGGACGCCAGCGTCGAGCGGCTGATCTATCTTGGCACCGATCTGCAGGTTCTGGCCCGGCTGGCCGATGGCACGGCGCTGCATCTGCGGATGCAGAATTCTGCCCGCGCCACCCCGCCGGGGGCGGGCAGCACCATCGGAATCGCGATCGAGGAAGGTGCTGCGCGCCTTCTGGCCGACTGATGGCGGGGCGTGCGGCATCAGGGGCCGCCGGGACCGGCTATCGCGGCCTTACCGGGCCGCTTTTGCTGCCGGCCTGGGCGATGATCGGCATCTTCCTGCTGCTGCCGGTGCTGTTGATGACGGTGTACTCTTTCCTGACAAGGGAATTCCGGGGCGGGGTTGACTGGACCTTCTCGCTGGCGGCCTATGACCGCTTCCTGCTGAGCCGGGGCCTGTTCGGGGATGAGCCGCCGGTGCCGGAATGGACCTATATCACCATCTTCTGGCGGTCGATCTGGCAGGCGGGGCTGGCCACGCTGATCTGTCTGATCGTGGGCTTTCCCACCGCCTGGTTCATCGCGACGCGGCCCTTGCACAGCCGCGCGCTGTGGCTGTTCATGATCACCGTGCCCTATTGGGTCAACCTGCTGATCCGCACCGTGTCGCTGCGCTTTCTGCTGCGCGATCAGGGGCCGCTGAATGATCTGCTGATCGGGACCGGCCTGCTGGACAGCCCGCTGCGGATCATCAACACCAACCTCGCCGTGCAACTGGGGCTGTTCTACAGCTACCTGCCGTTCATGGTCCTGCCGATCTATGCCGCTGTGGAGCGCTACAACTTCGCCCTGTCCGAGGCCGCCGCAGACCTTTACGCCAGCCGCTGGACCACGCTGCGCGAGATCGTGCTGCCCGTGGTCCGCCCCGGCATCATTGCGGGCTGCATCCTGGTCTTCGTGCCGTCGCTGGGCGCCTTTCTGGCCCCCGACCTGCTGGGCGGTGCCAAAACCTATATGATCGGGTCGCTGATTGAAGAGCAGTTCAAGGGCAGCCAGGGCAACTGGCCCTTTGGGGCCGCCGTTTCGGTGATCCTGATGACGCTGGTGCTGATCGTGCTGATGGTCTATACCCGCGCCCGGGGCCGGGCCGAGGTGCGCTGATGGCCGGGTGCCCGGACATTCGCCGTTATCCCGGCTTTGCCGCGATGGCCGCGCTGTGCCTGACCATCCTTTACGTGCCGCTGGCGGTGGTGATCGCTTATTCGTTCAACGCCAGCACCTCGCTGACCAACTGGGGCGGGGTGTCGCTGCGCTGGTATGCCGATCTGTTCACCGGGGTCGAGGCACCGCGGTTCCGCGCGGCCGCCTGGAATTCCATCACCATCGCCACCCTTGCCGCAACCGCCTCGACCATCATCGCGGCTGCTGCCGCCGTCGCCATGGTGCGGGGCGGGCGGTTCCGGGGCAAGGGGGCCACCTTTGCGCTGATCAACCTGCCGCTGATGGTGCCCGAGATTGTCACGGCGGTGGCCACGCTGATCTTCTTTTCCACCATCGGACTGATGACGGGCTATCTGACCATCCTGATTGCCCATATCACCTTCTGCATCCCCTTCGCCTACCTGCCCATCGCCGCCCGCCTTGAGGGGATCGAGGAAACCTTTGAACAGGCCGCACGCGATCTTTACGCAACCCGCGCCCAGGCCTTCCGGCTGATCCTGCTGCCCTTGATGACGCCCGGCATCATCAGCGGCTTTCTGCTGGCCTTCATCATCTCGCTGGATGATTTCATCATCACCAACTTCGTCAAGGGGGCGGGGATGGAAACCCTGCCGACCGCCATCTTCGGGTCGGTCAAGCAGGGCATCAAGCCCAATATCCTGGCGCTGTCGACGGTGATGCTGACCGTATCGATCCTGTTCGTGACCCTGTCCTACTTCGTGAACCGCCTTGGCCAAAGAAGCCGGGCCTGATCCCAACAAGGAGCGTCCCATGCAAAACATCCTGACATCCGTTGCCCTGCTGGCCCTGACGGCGGGCATGGCCAGCGCCGAGGGCAAGCTGTCGATCTACAACTGGTTCGAATACATCCCGCAGGAAATGCTGGATAAATTCGCCGCCGAATATGATGTCGAAGTGACGATGGACACCTTCGACAGCAACGAGGCGATGCTGGCCGCGCTGAAGGCGGGCAAGATGGGCCAGTATGACGTGGCCGTGCCCACCGATTACATGGTGGCGATCATGGCGGGCGAAGGCCTTCTGGATACCTTCAGCCATGACGAGATTCCGAACTTTGCCAATATCGATCCGAAATGGATCGACGTGCCCTTCGATCCGGGCCGCCGCCATTCCATTCCCTATCAGTGGGGCACCACCAGCTTTTCGGTGAACCGCGATGTCTACACGGGCGATATCGACACGCTGGCCATCCTCTTCAATCCGCCGCCGGAACTGTCGGGCAAGATCAATGTGCTCGACAGTCAGGGCGAGGTGCTGGCGCTGGCCTCGCTTTATCTGGGCATCCCGCAATGCAGCCAGGACCGCGAGCAGCTCAAGGCGCTGAACGCCATGCTGCTGGATGCCAAGCAGCATTGGGCCAGCTTCGGGTCGGACACGGCCAAGGATGTGCTGGTATCGGGCGATGCGGCGGCCGGCATGATCTTCAACGGCTTTTCCGCCAAGGCGCGGGCCGAAGGGGCAAATGTGGAATATGCCTATCCCAGGGAAGGCTTCGTCGCCTGGATGGACAACGCCGTTTTGCTGAAAGACGCGCCGAACCGCGCCAATGCGCTGAATTTCATGAACTTCCTGTTGCAGCCGGAAAACGCGGCCGCGCTGACGAACTATGCCGCCTATACCTCTGCCGTGATCGGGGTGGAACCGTTCCTGGATGACGCAATCAAGAACAGCCCCGAAAACAACCCCCCGGCATCGGCACCGCAGGGCACCTTTGTGGGGGTCTGCGACCAGGCCACGCAAGAGCTTTATGACGCCATCTGGACGAACCTGAAAAAGTAGGGGGCGGGCTGGCCCGGAAAACCGCATGAAACTGGCAGTGTATCAGGGGCCGTCGCCCGCCGGGGCGACGGAAGACGGCCTGGCAACCCTGGGCCGGATGCTGCGGGCGGCGGGGGCGGCGGGCGCGCGCATGGCCGTCTTCCCCGAGGTTTTCCTGCCCGGATACAATGTGGCCGATCCCCGACCGGCGGCCCGCAGCCTGGCAGACTGGGCCGCCGTGCTGGCACCGCTGGCCCGGGCCGCAGGCTGCGGCGTCACAGTTGGTGTGGCAGAGCGTGAGGGGACGCAGCTTTTCAATACTGCCCTTGCGCTTGGCCCTGATGGCACGCTTCTGTCGCAATACCGAAAGACCCAACTCTACGGACCGCGTGAAAAAAGGATCTATGTGCCGGGCTCTGCCCACGCGATGTTCGATTTTGAAGGGTATCGCATCGCCCTGCTGATCTGCTACGACATCGAATTCGCCCCGCTGATCCGCGATCTGGCGGGCCGGGGGGCGCAGATCATCCTGTGCCCCACCGCCAACATGCAGCCTTTCGCCCATGTGGCGCGTCTGACCGTTCCCGCGCAGGCGGTGAACCACGCGGTTGCCATCGCCTATGCCAATTACTGCGGCAGCGAAGGCGATCTGACCTATTGCGGCGGGTCTGTCCTTGTGGGGGCCGACGGGGCCGTCCACGCCCGCGCCGGTCTGGCCGGGGCGCTGCTGATCGCCGATCTGCCCGATCCGGACCCCGCCCTTTTGTCGACGCAGCTGTCCGATTTCCGCCCGGTGGAGTGACCGATGCCCAGGGATACCCGCCCAAGCCGCTATGACATTCTGTTCGAGCCGGTGCGCATCGGCCCGAAACTGGCCAGGAACCGGTTCTTTCAGGTGCCCCATTGCAACGGCGGCGGTTACCGCGACCCGTCGGCGGTGGTGGAAATGCGGCGCACCAAGGCCGAAGGCGGCTGGGGCGTGATCTTTACCGAGCAGACCGAGATTCACCACAGCTCGGAAATCACCCCCTTTATCGAACAGCGGCTGTGGGATGACCGCGACATCCCCGCGCTGGCCCGCATGGCAGAAGCGATGAAATCGCATGGCGCGCTGGCGGGCATCCAGATGGCCTATTCCGGCATCAACGGCCCCAACCTGTACAGCCGCGAGGTGCCGCGTGCCGTCTCGCCCGGCCCGATCCTGACCTTTACTGCCGACCCGGTGCAGGCCCGCGCGCTGGACCGGGACGGCATCCGCGATCTGCGCCGCTGGTACCGCACTGCCTTCCGCCGCGCCCAGGATGCGGGGTTTGACATCGTCTGCCTTTATGGTGCGCATGGCTTTGGAATTCTGCAGCATTTCCTGAGCCGCGCCACCAACCGGCGCAGCGACGAATATGGCGGCTCCCTGGAAAACCGCGCCCGCTTCGTCACCGAGTTGATCGAAGAGGCGCGCGAAGAGACGAAGGGCGAGATGGCAATTTCCATCCGCATGTCCCTGCACGAAGACGGCCCGCTGGGCTTTTCCAACGCAGAGGTGCGCGAGTTCATCGAGATGAAGGCAGACCTGCCCGACCTGTGGGACCTGGCGCAGGGCACCTGGGACGCCTGTTCGGGCACCTCGCGCTTCAGGGAAGAAGGCGCGCAGGAGGCGCTGGTGCGCGGCATCAAGGCGCTGACATCAAAGCCCGTCGTCGGCGTGGGCCGCTTTACCTCGCCCGATGCGATGGTGCGGCAGGTGAGGCAGGGCATCCTCGATTTCATCGGGGCAGCCCGCCCCTCGATCGCCGATCCCTTCCTGCCGCAGAAGATTGAACAGGGCCGGTTTGAGGATATCCGCGAATGCATCGGCTGCAACATCTGCGTGTCGGGCGACATGACGGGTGCAATCAGCCGCTGCACCCAGAACCCGACCTTCATGGAGGAATGGCGCAAGGGCTGGCATCCCGAACGGGTCGCCCCGCGCGGAAAAAGCGACCGGGTTCTGATCGTCGGCGGCGGTCCTGCCGGGCTGGAGGCCGCCCTTGTGCTGGGCCGGCGCGGCTATCAGGTGGCCCTGGCCGAGGCGGGCACGGCGCTGGGCGGGCGCGTCGCCAGGGAGCGCGCCCTTCCGGGCCTGTCGGCCTGGGGCCGGGTCGCCGATTACCGGGCGGGTCAGATCGCCCCGATGCCCAATGTCTCTGTCCATTACGAAAGCCGGCTGTCGGCCGCCGAGGTGCTTGACTTCGGCTTTCAGCATGTCGCCGTGGCGACGGGGGCGGTCTGGCGGCGCGACGTGGTGGCGCGCCACCATCTGGATGCGATCCCGCAGGCGGGTCTGCCGGTGTTCACCCCGGACGACCTGATGGCGGGGCAGGGGCCCTTTGGCGGGACGGTTCTTCTGTATGATGATGACCATTTCTACATGGGGTCGGTTCTGGCCGAGCTTCTGGTGGCACGGGGCTGCCGGGTGGCGTTTGTGACGCCAGCCGCCAAGGTGGCGGAATGGACGGAGAACACCCTGGAGCAGCGCCTGATCCAGTCGCGCCTGATGTCCCTTGGCGTGACATTGCACCTGTCACAGGCACCCCAGGCCATCGGCCCCGGCGGCGCGCGGACCGTCTGCACCTATACCGGGCAAGCGTGCGACATTGCCGCCGATGCCGTGGTGATGGTGACCTCGCGGGTTGCCGCAGACAGCCTGGGGCCGGACCTTGCGGCGCGGCGGGCGGACTGGGCCGCGGCCGGCATCGCGTCGGTCACGGTGATCGGCGATGCCGATGCCCCGGCCCCGATCGCCTGGGCCGTCTATGCCGGGCGGCGCTATGGCGAAGAGCTGGACGGGCCGGACATCGGGGACGCGCTGCCGTTCCGGCGCGAGATTGCGCAACTGACGGGGTAGGCTGTGCCCGGAAAGAGGCGGTGTTGGCCGCCTGTGGTGTCAACGGGTTGCGTCATTTCGTTCGGGCACTGTCGCCTGGTCCCGCAGATGTGGGCAGGGTTCCGGGGCGACGCGGGCGCTGCAACAGCCGTGCCGGATTTGTGGGGCGCTACGCCGGCAGGCAGGGGGCAGGTGCCGGCCCCGGTTTGTGACTGCGGCGGCGCGTGCGGGCACGCAGGCGACTTGCATGCCTGATCAGGGCCATGCCAAACCCGGGCCTTGATCGCCCTTCCCGCTGCCCTGGCCGGGGCGATGGCCCCTGCCAGAGAGACCGGGCATCCCGGAGAACGCCGCTCCGGGCGGGGCCAGGAAACGCACGGCGTTTCCCCCGCCCCTGCGGGACGGTGCCCTGTAGATCGGTCGGTCCAGGAACACCGCAGGCCAGCGCCCGCCGTGGGCGGGTCGGGCGCTGGCCGGGGGCTTTGGCCCCCGGCCGGCCAAGGGGCAGCGTGGCGCTGTGGCAGGGGCGATGGCCCCTGCCATGGAAGCGGTGACAGTGCTTGCGCCACTCCGGGCGGATCAGGAAACGCAGCGCGTTTCCCCCGCCCGCGCGGGACGGTGCCCTGTAGATCGGTCGGTCCAGG
>JADCEL010000080.1 GCA_020250125.1 Rhodobacter sp. | reverse complement strand
TCCTCAAGATCAACATAGCTGAACAGCGATCCGCTCTTCTCATCCGTCCCGCGCATCATCATCCCCGCAGTTGTCCTCGCAAGGCTGAATCATGTTCCTTAAACCGCGTCCAGGACAGACTTTTTCAGCAGCCCGTTAGATGTCGGGCGTTTCAGGGGATGATGCGAGCAGCCCAAGTCGGACCAGAGGTCGAACCGATCCGTCGGCGACCGAGTGGGCGTCCCGCTGGCCATTGTCGTCGATCCTGCGCCAGCGCGCCTTCCCACCTTCCGCGAAGCATTCGATCCTGTCCGCTCGGTCCTCCGTTGCGCCGTGCCGCTTGCTGAACCAGAACGTCAGGCTTTCGAGGGTGGCCCGTGAGCGCGCCGGAACCTGAAGCCAGGTCGGAGATGTGGCAAGCTCATCCTTTTCAATCATCCCGGCCTGACGGCATCCATCCTGCCAGGCCGCTACCAATGCCCTTTCGATCTCGCCGATGGTGTTCTGCGACAGGCCGTGCTTCCGGGCGGCACGGTCCGCGCTAACAATCCGGCGCGCCGTTTCCCTGTAGATCGCACGCTGTTCTGGATGAACCTTGCCCTTCACCATGCCGCTTCACCTTCTGCTGGCTGTCCTACCCTTGGGCCGCGATCCACGAGTTCGTCACTACAATGCCCATGTCCTCGAAAGGGGCGTTTTTGTTACTCCCTCTTTGAACTCCTTGTCGATCAGGCGGTGGCTGGTTCTTGCAGGCGACGGACAGGCGGCTGTTTGTGCTGCATGGCCTGCCACAGATCATAGTTGGCCTGCATCGCCATCCACGCGCGGGCGGTGCTGACACCTGCCTGTTCAAGCCGGACGGCCAGATCAGGGCTGACGCCAGCCTTGCAGTTAAGCACCCGCGAGAACGCCACGCGGGACATGGCAAGCCGTTCGGCAGCTTCGGTCACGGACAGCCCCAGAGGCGCAATCACGTCTTCTTTGAGAACTTCGCCCGGATGCGGCGGATTGTGCATCATTTCTTTCTTCGCTTCCTCTCGCAAAGTCAGACTATAGATCATCCAGCGAGACCCGGACCTCTGGGCTGTTTGCGCGCGCATCTGCGATGGCATTCAGCTCAGCGTCCTCAATCAGGTTCAGCATCGCCTCATACTCGTCAGCCGGAACGCAGTAGAACGCCGGTTCATTGCGGTTGAGGATCGCCACCGCCGCCCCGTTGCCCGCCGCCATGGTCCCCATGGGATTGCGCTTCAACTCCGTGACGCTGGCAGTCACACTTGCATGGATGGAATGTGCCATGCCATCTCCTCCTGAACACCGATTGAAGCGCCCTCGCACGGCGCTTCAGGCTCGAATAGCGCGCGCGACCACATCGGGGGCTTGCTCAATGACCTTCAGAAAGAGCTGAGCTGCACGGTCAGGTTGCCGTCGCTTCTGCTCCCAATCCTTGACCGTTCCCGCCGGGAGGCCGTAACGTGCGGCGAATGCCGACTGCGACAGTTTCTGTCTCTTTCTGATGGCAGCTACGTCGATTGCCTCAGGAATGAAGACCGCAGCGGGTTCCACCTTGCCTTCTGCAATCGCAAGCGCTTCCTTGGCGCTCTGGATCAGTTCTTCACCAAACGTCATAGCTTGTCCTTTCTTTGCCGGTATGCGTCCGCCAACTTCGGCAGAATGCGAGCCAATTCGTTACGCTCCGCCTTTGTGAGGTTTGACTTGTCGTTCTTCCCGTAAATCGCAAGCAGGAACACAGGAATATCCCCGCCACCGTAATAGTGGATCGTCCGAAACCCGCCGCTCTTGCCCTGCCCTTCGCGGGCGTGACGCACCTTCCGTGCCCCGCCGGTGTGAGCCATGACCGCCCCCACGTCCGGCTCGGCGGCGATCACTGCAACGATGTCCTGCACGTCCCCGTCAGAAAGACCGCACCGCTTGGCCTGCACCAGAAAAGTAGGGGTTTGGATTACACTGTGCATGAGGATATATACGGCATTGCCGCACAAAACGCAAGGCTGCGATACGGCATTGCCGGACAGCACCCCTATGTGTGCTTTTCAATCAGCCCCGCAGCATCTCGCAGAGCGTCGTTCATGCGGGTCTGCCATCCGGGTCTGGTAGCTTTGAACCGGGAAACGATCTCCCGATCCAGCCGCAGCGATACTGCCACCTTCGGGTTCTCCGACTTGGGGCGTCCGCCGACATTCCTCCGCATGGCCTCGGCCAAAGCTGGGAATGCCTCATCGAACGGCTTGGCCTGAGCAAGCTGTTCATCCGTGGCTTCGGGCGCGTCGGGATCGCTGGCGATCATGCGCTGGATTTGCTCTTCTGTCAGGTGCTTCATGGCAGGCTCCCTCCCATACGACCAGCGGGACGCAGGTTCATCCCAGAAGATCAACAGCCATGGTTTCTGTATATACACCAACATGGCTGATGGGCGCGGAGCCGTTGCCGAGTGGTGCGGAGCGCGGATTGACGGCTGGACTGCCCCCACATGCTTTACCATTCCCCCGCCCGGTCACGGGTGGGGGAATGGCGCGCTTGCGCCGCGGGGGCTGTCTGGCCGTCAAAGCAGCCCGAAGGTTCCAGCGCCCCGGCCTGCCCCCTGCCCGCTTTGCGGGCGACGAGGGGGCGGGACGGGGCTTGCCGCCCTCTCGGGGCGGCGCTGGAATGGGCTGCGGCCCGCTCACGGTCGGCGGCGGCGGGGTGTCACCAGCCCTGCGGCTGCGGTCTCTGCCGATCCTGTTCGTTGAGGGCATCGAGCTTGGCCGACAGGATCAGCAGCGCCACGGTGTCCTGCGTGTCCCATTTGCGGCCCCACTCGGCCTCGCCTTCAGCACGGCGGCGCAGCGTCTCGCGCAAGAGGGCAGCATCGTCATCGCTGGTCTTCATCGCGGCCTCCATTGCTTGCGTTGCTGACAACTATAGTTATCATCTCTCAAATCGACAACTAAGGCAACCCAGCCACGACGGTGATCGAGGTCGAAGGGATAAGCTATGGCAGAGAAGTTCGCCCGTTACGACAGCGCCGACTACCTCAAGACGGAAGAGGACATCGCCGCCTATCTCGAAGCCGCCATGGAAGATGGTGGGGACGATCCGGCTTATGTCGCCCGCGCCCTTGGTGTCGTGGCTCGTGCCCGCAACATGACCGCCCTAGCCCAGCAGGTTGGCATGAGCCGCGTTGGGCTGAACAAGGCGTTGTCCGGGGATGGCAACCCTACCCTTGCCACGGTGATGAAGGTGGCCAAGGCACTCGGTCTGAAGGTCAAGATCCAGCCGGGCGCGTAAGCAGTCAGCAGCGCCAGTGCACCGTGGCGTGACTATGCTGCGGTGCCGATCAACTACCGGCGATCCGGATCATGACTCCTGGCGGAGACGGGAGGTTGCAGGGATCGCGGGAACGATGCGCTGGCTCCGTGCACACGTCGGGCCGACGACGGTCTCATGCCCGCACGATCCGACCGCCACCCACAAGGCTGGGGCGGACCGTGCGGGCAGCCGCCAGAGGCGGCTTCGCGGGTGCTGGCCGTAGGCCGCAAACCCGACGCAGGCGCAACCGGACGGAGGTCGGGTTGCGCCAGGAGTCACAGCCGCCAGCCCCGACCCTACGGCCCCGCATGGAGGGAGCGGGCCGGGGCTGGCTCCGCGCCCTGAACCCTAGTGGTTTGATCGTAACAAAGGAATCCAAAAGTGGATTCCGTTGATTTGTTTTCTGTGCGATTGAGGTGCATGCGCACAGGAATTCAATTCACCGTGACGCCGACGGATCGCGCTCAGCTTGAGGCGATCATTTCGGCTCCCTCTTCGCCGCAAAAGCATGTCTGGCGGGCGCGGATCGTTCTGTTGTCCGCAGACGGGACTGGCACCGGCGCAATCATGGCGTCGACAGGCAAGTCGAAGACCTGCGTCTGGCGCTGGCAGGAGCGGTTCATGTCGGAGGGCGTGGCGGGCCTCTTGCGCGAGAAGACGCGCCCGCCCGGCATCCCTAAGACGGCGGAGGCGAAAGTGACAGAAGTTCTCCGTCTCACCCAAGGGCCACCGCCGCCGGATGCAACGCACTGGACGTTACGCGCGATGGCGAAAGCCGTCGGACTGGCGGCCTCAACCGTGTGCGACATCTGGAAGGCGCATGGCCTTGCACCGCACCGCTGGCGGCAGTTCAAGCTGTCGAACGATCCGGCTTTTGTCGATAAGCTGCGTGATGTGGTCGGTCTTTATGTGGCACCTCCTGCCCATGCGGTGGTCCTGTCGGTCGATGAAAAGTCGCAAATACAGGCCCTTGACCGCACCCAGCCTGGGCTGCCACTGAAGAAGGGACGCGGCCCGACCATGACCCACGACTATAAGCGCCACGGCACCACGACGTTCTTTGCCGCGCTCAATGTTCTGACCGGCGAGGTCACCGCCCGGAACATGGCCCGTCACCGCCATCAGGAGTTCCTTCACTTCCTGAACCAGATCGAGCGCTGCGTCCCTGCCGACAAGGCCATTCACGTGATCCTGGACAACTCCTGCACCCACAGGCACGCCAATGTCCGGGCCTGGCTTGCCAGCCACCCGCGCTGGACCTTCCACTTCATCCCGACATCAAGTTCATGGCTGAACGCCGTCGACTTGCGTCGGGAAAACGGTCCCCCGGACCGTTTTCCGATCCTCCTCATCTTCGCCAAACTCACCCGACGAAGGTTGAAACACGGCGTGTTCCGATCCGTCGACGACCTGAAAACCGCGATCACCCGTTTCATCGAACAGCACAACACCAGCGAAGCCAAGCCCTTCACCTGGCGTGCAGACCCAGACAAAATCATCGCCGCCAGAAATCGGGGGTTCCAATTGTTGGATTCGATCCACTAGACGTGTCTCGATGCGATTGACTTGCCGCACTGACAGTCCAAGCTCGTCAGCAAGCCTGTGCACCGAAGTCCAGATCGAACAGATTCGCCCCGGTTCAAAGTCTTCGCGCCTCAGATTGCGGAGGGCATAGCGCAGGTAGCAGATGTCCTCGTCGCGCAGCCCCAGACGCTTTCGCAGCTTGGCGACTATGTCGGCCAGATCGAAGGGGCGCATTCCGACTGGTAGGCCGCTGTGTGTGAGGGTCAGGCTCATGTCCGCCCCCTTGCATGGGCCGAAAGAACCGAGTAAATTCCGTAGGTGTTGAGACTTCTTTTGCCGTCGTGCGGGATGCCAGTCCCCACGGCGGTTTCTCTTTTCTGGATAGACGCCGGACTTCGCTTGTGCTTCGGGATAGGCACTTTCAAAGCAACTACGCCGTTGGACAGAATCGCCTTTTCTTGTTCAAGATCAACGGTGTGGTTGCGGTGAGTTGGACAAGTCAACCATCTGATATCTAAAGATTGCCTTGCCACCCTACGGGCTGACAAGATATCCCATAAGCCAATGATTTCGTAACAGGGTTTCGCTGGGCGATTTGGCTGCCCAGGAAATGCCTGGGGTTTCGCGCGGCATCTTCATGATCCAGGGGCCGCCGAGGCGCGCAGAAAAACGTGAGACGGCGTCGCGCATGAAGCCGGACGGCAACAGCATGTTCACGGAAAACCCGGCCCCGCGCGTCTGACGCAAATTGGGTGGCGATACGCTTCGCGCAGGTTCTGCCCAACCGCTTGGCAGGACGCTGAAAAAGCGTCCCGACCGCCTGCTGAAAGGTGCAATCGTCCCGCTCCGGGGAAAGGGGGCTGCCGCGCGGGGCGGAGCGGGAAACGTAGCGTTCTCTCTGCCCGGTCGGAGGCCACCGCAGCACAGAGCCGTCCAGGCTGGCGCAAAGACAGGCCAGCGCCCGGCCTGACGGACCTGCGGCAGGCGCACCGCATGGCCGGGGCGACGGCCCCAGCCAGACCGCGCAGGGAAGGCTTTCCTGTTTTCCGGTCAGCGGTCCCTGTGGCCGGGGTTAACTGACCGGCCGGTTAGAACGCCCGTTCGCCGCCCGGCCGCCCGTTCAGACCGATGTCGGCCCAGGTCAGCTGCGTGTTGCGGCTGACGGCCCGCGTCAGGGTACGGCCCACGACCAGATCGAAATCATAGCCCGCAATCTGGCCCGAGCCGGGGCGGCGGGCCCAGATGTCGGCCTCGGCAATCACATGGCCGGCCGCCAGGTCGCGGTCGGCCACCACGCTGGCGCGGGCAAAGCGGTAAACCGGTTCTTCCGCCGCCGTGCGCCGCTTGGGGTTGTGCAGGGCGGTGTGAATTTCCCGGCTGCGGTCGATCAGAAAGCGCAGTTCTGCCGGGTCCATCGAGTTGATGATGTCGGGGCCACTCCGATACCGCGTGTCGGTATAGTGCCGCTCCAGAATGCAGGCCCCCAGCGCGACCGAGGCCAGCGCCATTTCCGGTCCGATGGAATGGTCGGAAAACCCGACGACCGCCCGGGGAAAGGCGCGTTGCAGGTCCGTAACCCCCTGAAGGCTGACGATTTCGGGCGGCGAGGGGTACAGGTTGGTGCATTCGAGCAGCGCATAATCCACGCCCGCAGCATCCAGAATGGCGACACTTTCGCGGATCGACGGGATCGTCTGCATCCCGGTTGACAGGATCACCGGCTTGCCAAAGCGCGCGATATGGCGGATCAGCGGCAGGTTGTCAGCCTCGCCCGAGCCGATCTTGAAGGCGGGCAGGCCGATCTCCGCCAGAAAATCCGCCGCCTTGCGGCTGAACGGGGTGGAGATATAGATCATCCCCAGGCTTTCGGTGTAATCGCGCAGCGCCACTTCATCCTGCGCGGACAGGGCACAGCGGGCCATCACCTCCCAGATCGAGACATCGGCATTGGGCGGGAAGATCTGCCTGGCCTCATCTGTCATCTCGTCTTCCAGAAAATGCGTCTGGTGCTTGATGCATTCGCAGCCCGACAGATGCGCCAGGCGGACCATTTCCTTTGCAACGTCAAGACTGCCACCATGGTTGATGCCGATTTCGGCTATCACAAGCGGCGGATGGGCGGGGCCGATCTGGCGGTTGGCTATTTGCATGGGGTCCCCCGGGTCAGGGCCGCAGTCATGCGCCAACGAATAGGCGGACGCAACCCGGCAGATGCGCCCGCTGCCGCAGCACGGGTGCTGTCATGCCAGGATGGTGCCCGAGGCAAGGCGCGTGACGCGCGGGTGCGGCAGCCCGCCGGGCGGACTGCCGCAAGGATTCAGAACCGTAACGTGGCCACAAGACCGAACAGACTTGCGTCCTCGTAGGTTTGCGTCGACAACTCCGTGCCTTTGGAGTCGTACAGCGTGAACTCGCCGCCCGTGGCAACACCTGCGAAGCCCATGACTTCCATCCTTTCGTTCGGCCGCCAGGACGCTGTCGCGACGATAGGCGTGTAGGCTTCCTCGGCAACACCGCCGGAGGCTGCGCCATGGTTGTTGTCCAGACGGAACTGGACATCCTCCAAACGCCCCTGGAGTCCGAAGCTCCACACATCGTTCGCCTGCCAGCTCAGCGTCAGGCCCGGCCCGCGTGAGGCCGCAAGCCCGCGCGCCGTTGACAGGCTTACGGTGTCGCTGATCTGCCAGTCAATCAGAAGAATGGGAATGACGTCATCATCCCCTACCAGAGACTCGAACAAGCCGACGCCGGGACCGATGATCAGCCTTGGATTGAACTGCCACGTGAAACCAGCGAGCAGTTCCGATGTTGTCCCGTCACCGCTGTCTGCCCCGGATTCGCCGTTAAGGGACAGGCCGGGTTCCAGGAAGAACTCAAGCCGGTCTGACGCGCTGTAGCTGAACCTCAGACTGATCTCGTTCTGCTGCACCCAGCCCAACTCGTTGGCAAGAGGAAAACCGGAGACACCCGAGAAGTCATAGTTGGTTCCGCCGAAGCCAGCTTCAAACTCGAGCGATGCCCGCTCGCCAAGCGGCATCTCTGCGCCGATCGAGGCAAAGGAGCGGTTTGCCGAAAACTTGCCGGAGGTCTCGAGATTCGCATCCCCCTGAAAGACGAACAGGGCGTCAGCCTCGAATGACAGGCCCTCCTCTTCGTCCTGGTCCTGTGCCACGGCAATGGCGGGGGCACCTGCTGCCAGCGCTGAAGCAAGCAGAGCACCCATGAAACGATGGAACATCCAATATACCTCCTCGATTTTATTGTCCCACTTCGAACGATATCAGGGATGGCCGCCTTCCGCCACCCCTCTTTTCCGGGGGCGCCGCGTGACGGGGTCGATGGGCCGGCCTTGTGTGAACCGGGTTGCGCCGCAGGATGACGGCCCCGTGCCGGGGACGATCCTGCACGACACAGCGGCGGTGGATTGCGGCGGGATGAGCGTTCCGCCCCTTGCGTTGGTCAGGGCCTGGCGGACGCGGATGGCGACAAACGCCCCGCCATGGCCCCCGCTTCGGACGGTCCGGCACACCGATTGCACAGACAGCCGGGCATCTGGCCCGGTGCGACCGGGGCCCATTCCCGGCCAGGGCACTGCGGGGCGATGATCGCCGATGGTCTGCCCTCCAATGGCAGGCAGATCAAGGCTGCCTCGCCTCTGGCACCCGTGAAGCCCGGCGTGACCTGTTCGGGAGATCTGAAACGTCACCTGGCCCCGGCCCGGACGGGGGCCTGCGCCCAGACGACAAAGGTCCTTCATGACCGGGGCCTTTCGTTTCCGGGTCTGACTGACGGCACGCAAGCTGCTGTGTCATCCGCTGTGGGGCGACACTGGTGTCCACCGGCAAGCGCCCCGGCCTGCGGCATTGTCTGCCCCCGACCCGGCGGGCGAAAGCGGCGACTCAGTGCAGGGCGGCATCCTGACGCGCCGCGCGGCGCGCCACGCCCTACCCGCCGCGCCAAGCGGATCCGGGGCGGCTGCACCGGACGCAGCCTTGACAGGCAAACTGATGAAAACTGCCGCAGATCTTCGCCGCCCCTGCCAGACATTTTCACTTCTGACCTGTACCAGTCAATGGATTTACAGAAAAAACGTTATTTCAAAAAGAGATAGCAAAAAATTGACCAATGGTTTATCATTCTTCCGTCAAGGCCGCGATGCGGCGTGTCAGGCAGGCTGCGGCCGGGTGCCGCAAGGGGAGGGTAGCGATGCAGGACCAGTCACATTTGGCCGGAGTGTACCCGGCGTCGGCCGAGTTTGTGGCTCGTGCCCATGTCGATGGTGCGAAATACGAAGCCATGTATGCCGCCTCGGTTGCCGACCCTGATGGGTTCTGGGCGCGCGAGGCGGAACGCATCGACTGGATCAACCGTCCGTCCAGGATCAGGAACTGCGACTTCACCTATGGCCGGGTTTCGATCAAGTGGTTCGAGGATGGCACGCTGAACGTCGCGGCCAACTGCGTTGACCGCCATGTCGCGCTGCGGGGCAACCAAACCGCAATCATCTGGGAACCGGATGATCCAGGGACCCCGGCCCGGCACATCAGCTACACCGACCTTCTGGAAAACGTCTGCCGGATGGCGAACGTGCTGAAATCCCATGGCGTGCGCAAGGGCGACCGGGTTGTGATGTACCTTCCGATGATCCCCGAGGCCGCCTATGCGATGCTGGCCTGTGCGCGGATCGGGGCGGTTCATTCCATTGTCTTTGCAGGGTTTTCGCCCGACGCCCTGGCAAACCGGATCAACGATTGCGAAGCCGGAATCGTGATCACGGCAGATTTTGCGCCGCGCGGCGGCAAGAAGACCGCGCTGAAATCAAATGCCGATGCGGCGCTGCTGCATTGCGACGACCATGTGAAATGCCTTGTGGTCAAGCACACCGGCGACCAGACCAGCTGGACGCCTGGCCGCGACTTCGACGTGAAGGCGGAAATGGCGGATGCCGCCCCCTACTGCGCCTATGCCGAGATCGGGGCGGAAGACCCGCTGTTCATTCTCTACACTTCGGGGTCCACCGGAAAGCCGAAAGGGGTTGTGCATACCTCTGGCGGGTATCTGGTTTACGCCGCGATGACGCATCAGCTGACCTTTGACTACCGGCAGGGCGACATCTTCTGGTGTACCGCCGACGTGGGCTGGGTCACGGGCCACAGCTACATCATCTATGGCCCGCTTGCGAACGGCGCGACAACGGTCATGTTCGAAGGCGTGCCGACCTACCCTGATGCCGGACGGTTCTGGGAGGTTTGCGCCAAACACAGGGTGTCGCAGTTCTACACGGCCCCGACGGCGATCCGCTCGCTGATGGGGCTTGGCCCGCAGTGGGTGGAAAAGCACGATCTTTCATCGCTGCGCGTGCTGGGGTCGGTGGGCGAGCCGATCAACCCCGAAGCCTGGAACTGGTACAACATCCATGTCGGCAAAGGCCGCTGCCCGATTGTCGATACCTTCTGGCAGACCGAAACCGGCGGGCACATGATCACTCCGCTGCCCGGTGCCATTCCGCAAAAGCCCGGCTCGGCCACGAAGCCCTTTTTCGGCGTGAAACCGGTGATCCTGGATCCGGCGACCGCCAGGGTCCAGGAGGCGACCGAAACCGACGGTGTCCTGTGCATTGCTGACAGCTGGCCAGGCCAGATGCGCACCCTGTGGGGCGACCATCAGCGCTTTCAAGATGCCTATTTCGCGCAGTACCGCGGCTACTACTTTACCGGGGATGGCTGCCGGCGCGATGCCGATGGCTATTACTGGATCACCGGGCGGGTCGATGACGTGATCAACGTCTCGGGTCACCGGATGGGCACGGCCGAGGTTGAATCAGCGCTTGTCGCGCATCCAAAGGTCGCGGAAAGCGCCGTCGTCGGCTATCCCCACGACATCAAGGGGCAGGGCATCTACGCCTATGTCACCCTGATGAACGGGGTCGAGCCGACGGAGGCCCTGAAGAAAGAACTGGAAGCCTGGGTGCGGACCGAGATCGGCCCCATCGCCAAGCCGGACCTGATCCAGTGGGCCCCCGGCCTGCCGAAAACCCGGTCCGGCAAGATCATGCGGCGCATCCTGCGCAAGATCGCCGAAAATGATTTTGCCGCACTGGGCGACACCTCGACGCTGGCTGACCCGACGGTGGTGCAGGACCTGATCGAAAACCGGATGAACCGGGCCTGAGATGAACGGCAGCACCCTTGCCCCGCCCGCCGTTGTGACCCTGCCGGGGCCCCCGGATGCCGGAATGGAAACCAGGGCGCGCCTGCCGGAAAACGATTTCGGTCTGATCCGGCTGTTCGCGGGCGATCTGCCGCGTGCCGCCATGCAGGCCGGAACACCGGCCGGACGGGCGGCAAAGGAAACCGCCAAGGCAGGCAGCCTTGCCGTGGATGACGCCGCGATGATCGACCGCGTGTCAGGCCGCCTTGCCTGTGCGACCTGCGGCAAGGGTTGCCACGACAGGTTCAGACTGCCCGCCAAGGCGGGGGTTTGCGCCAGATGCGGTGGCGCGGCCTTCAACCGCCGCGCCGACGATACAGCCGGAACGCTGCGGGCCAGGCTGCGGGCCTGTCACGCACAGACGGCACCAATGATCGCGCATTGCGGGAAGCGCGGCCTTCTGAAACGGGTTGATGCGATGGCACCCGTCGCGGACATCGGCAAAACGCTGGCACCCGGCGTGGCGCGGGTGGCGCAGTAAAGGCACGGCCTGTGTCCGGGGCGGTTCCGGTCGCAGACATCACGAACGGCAGGCGGATCGCGCAGGCGGGACGCCGGATTGCCCCTGGCACCGGACGAACCTTTTGCGGGCAACCGCCGGGGGGGAAGGCGGGGCAGGGGGCCGCATCAGGGACAAGGGCCTGGTCCAGGGGACCATACAAAAAGGAGGACGCCGGATGGCGACGACTGATTTGAACGTGAGGGATCGCTCACGCCCGATGACCGCAGAAGAGAAGAAGGTCATTCTCGCCTCTTCTGCGGGCACGATCTTCGAGTGGTACGACTTCTACCTGTATGGCTCGCTTGCCGCCATCATCGGGGCGCAGTTCTTTACGCCATTCCCGGAAGCAACGCGCAACGTCTTTGCGCTGCTGGCATTTGCCGCAGGCTTCATCGTGCGCCCCTTCGGTGCGCTGGTTTTCGGTTCGCTGGGTGACCTGATCGGCCGGAAATACACCTTCCTGATGACCATCGTGATCATGGGTGCGTCGACCTTCCTCGTCGGTCTTCTGCCCAACTACTACAGCTGGGGTGTTGCGGCCCCGATCATCCTGATCATCCTTCGGATGCTTCAGGGTCTGGCCCTGGGCGGTGAATACGGCGGTGCGGCGGTTTACGTGGCCGAACATGCCCCGGCCAACCAGCGCGGCTACTTCACGGCCTTCATCCAGACCACCGCAACGCTGGGCCTGCTGCTGTCGCTGATCGTCATTCTTTCGGTGCAGGGCTATGTCAACGGCGCATTCCCCGATCAGCCGATCCTTGATGCGGCAGGTGTGGCAACCATGAACGCCGACGGCACCCCCGCCATGATGAAGGCGTTCAACGCCTGGGGCTGGCGCATCCCGTTCATCGGCTCGATCTTCCTGCTGCTGATCTCTCTCTACATCCGTTTGCAGATGAACGAGAGCCCGGCCTTCAAGAAGATGAAGGAAGAAGGGTCTGCCTCCAAGGCGCCGCTGCGCGAGGCTTTTGGTCCGGGCCGCAATGCCATGGTCCTGCTGATCGCGCCGGTGCTGATGCTTGTGCTTGCGCTCTCGGGCGCGCTGACCGGGTCGCTTGCGATGTATATCGGCATCGCCTTTGTCGTGATCGCGGTCATCTGGGGCTGGCTCAACGCCAGGATCGCGCTGATCGCGCTGCTGGGTCTGGTCGCGGGGCAGGCGGTCGTGTGGTACACGGGCCAGTTTTATGCCCTGTTCTTCCTGCAGAACGTGATCAAGGTTGATGCCTTCTCGGCCAACGTCTTTGTGGCCTGGTCGCTGATCATCGGCACGGGGGGCTTCCTGTTCTTCGGGGCGCTTTCAGACCGGATCGGACGCAAGCCGATCATCCTTGCGGGCTGTCTGATCGCGGCGCTGTCGTATCAGTTCGTGTTCCCGCTGCTGACGCAAACCGCAAACCCGATGCTGCACGACGCCCATCAGGTTCCGGTCGTGGTCACGGCGGACCCGGCAGACTGTTCGTTCCAGTTCAACCCGGTCGGCACGGCGAAGTTCACGAACTCCTGCGATATCACCAAGGCCCTTCTGTCGAAATCGTCGGTCAACTACACGACCGTCGCGGCACCGGCCGGCAGCATTGCAACCGTGAAGATCGGCGAGACGGAGATTGCGTCTTTCTCTGGCAGTGCCAATGCCGCTGCGGTCAAGGAATTGACTGCGGCCCTTGAAACCGCCAAGGCGGGCACCGACACGGCGGTGATCGACGCCGCACAGGCCGCCCTTGATGCCGAAAAGGGCGTACCGGCCGCCTTCACCAAGGCTGTGAACGCAGCGATCGCGGCGGCAGGTTACCCCCTGGTCGCAGCAGACAACACCACCGTCGCCAGGGCCGTGAACTTTGTCGATATCTTCACCGCGCAGAAGCTGACGATCATTGCCATCCTGACCTACCTCATCATTCTGGTGACGATGGTCTACGGCCCGATTGCCGCCATGCTGGTGGAACTGTTCCCGACCCGGATCCGCTATTCCGGCCTGTCGCTGCCCTATCACATCGGCAACGGCTGGTTCGGCGGCCTGATGCCCGCAACCGCCTTCGCAATCTCGGCGCAGACCGGATCGGTCTATGGCGGGTTGTGGTACCCCATCGTCATCGCCCTGATGACCGTTGTGATCGGGGCCCTGCTGGTGCCCGGCGGGACCCACAAGAAGAACATCTTCGGGGATGACACAGCAAGGTAACGGTTGTCCCGGGCCGGGAGTGATCCCGGCCCGGGAACTTCCGGCTTTTGGCTCATGCCGGAAACGGCAGGCATCACTCCCGCCAGGCGCACCCTTACAGTGCTTCTTGCGGGCAGGATGGCAAAGGGGGATGACAGATGGCCGAGCGTCCGCCACGTCGCTGCGTCCTGATCGTCGAAGACGATGACAACATCGCCACCGCACTTGAGTACGTCATTTCCCGCGAAGGACTGGATCAGGACCGCGTGGGCAACGGCGCAGACGCCGTGCGGCGCATCCGCGATCTTCGGCCTGACCTGGTTCTGCTGGATGTCATGCTGCCGGAAGTTTCGGGGTATGAAATCTGCCGCACCGTGCGGCAGGACAAATCCCTTGGCAATGTGAAGATTCTGATGATGACCGCACGCGGGTCAACAACCGAACGGCGCAAGGGGCTGGCGCTTGGGGCGGATGGCTTTATCTCGAAACCCTTCGAACTTAACGAATTGCGCAACGAGGTGCGCCGTCTGCTTGGTGCCGGGGCACAGACCGGCGCGTGACCTGCGGCGGGCCGGGATCAGGTCAATGTCCGGTGCCTTTGGCCTTTGCCGGATCACGGTGCCCCTGCGGACACCGCAGCACCCACAGCGCGCCGCAAGGGGTCTCAGCCTGATCCGCCGATGTCGCTTTGGGCGACGGCAACCGACTTGATCACCGCGAAGACCGGCCTTCCCGCCGCAAGACCCATGGCCTCGGCCGAGCGGCGCGTGACCCGCGCCAGCAAAAGCTCTGTTCCGGCGCGCAGCTGCACCACGGCCCCCGGCCCCTCGCCCAGCCGCACCGCCGTGACGGTGGCGGGCAGGATGTTCAGCGCCGAGATGCCTTCGGGCCGGGTCAGGGCCAGCATCACGTCCTGCGCGGCAATCCGGACCCGCAGCATCGCGCCCGGATCGGCGGCGACACGGGGCAGCCACAGCGGACCGGCCGGGGTTTCCAGCCGCGAAAGCCCGTCCGCCTCGTGCCGGGCAAGCCGGGCGGCCAGCACCGAACCGGCCTCGCGGATGCCCAGCGCCGGAACCGCCGCCGGGTCTGACAGGATGTCCTGCGCCGGGCCCGCGCGCAGCACGCGCCCGCCCTCCAGCACCACCAGGGTTGTCGCCAGCCGGGCCACTTCGGCAAGCGCATGGCTGACAAACAGGACCGGCACCCGGGTTTCGTCGCGCAGCCGTTCCAGATAGGGCAGGATCTCGGCCTTGCGCGCCTCGTCGAGCGCTGCCATCGGCTCGTCCATCAGCAGCATCGCAGGGTTGGACAGAAGCGCGCGGCCTATGGCGACGCGGCTGCGCTCTCCGCCCGAAAGGGCACCGGGACGGCGGGCCAGAAGCGGCTCGATCCCCAGAAGGTCCAGCACGCGCTCCAGCGTCTCGCCCGGCCCGCGCGGCGCAAACCACCGCCCGTACAGCAGGTTCTGGCGCACCGTCAGATGCGGGAACAGGCGCGCATCCTGAAACACATAGCCCAGACGGCGGCGATGCACCGCAACATCAATCCCGCCCGCACTGTCAAACAGCACATGCCCGTCGCTGGCGATACGCCCCGCATCGGGGCGCAGCAAGCCCGCCACAGCGTTGATCACGGTGGTCTTGCCCGACCCCGACCGCCCGAACAGCGCCGTAACCCCGGCCGGAGCCGCAAAGGCGATGTCCAGCGTGAAGCCCGCAAAAGCGTGGCGCAGGCGCACGTCCAGCGTCATGCCCCGGCAATCCGGCGTGCCACAGACCGGCCGACCCATTCCGACAGCAAAAGCGCCAGCATCGCAATGGCAATGGCGACCAGCACCAGCCGGAACGCCGCCGCATCCCCGCCGGGAACCTGCAGATAGGCATAGATCGCCGACGGCAGCGTCTGGGTCTGTCCGGGGATATTGGCAACGAAGGTGATCGTCGCGCCGAATTCGCCCATCGCCTTGGCAAAGGCCAGGATCGCCCCGGCAATGATTCCGGGCAGGATCAGGGGCAGCGTCACGGTGACAAACACCCAGGGACGGGAGGCCCCCAGCGTGCCCGCCGCCGCCTCCAGCCGGGGATCGACCGCCTCGATCGCCATCCGGATGGCGCGCACCATCAGCGGAAAGGCCATGACGGCGGCCGCAAGCGCCGCCCCGGTCCAGCGAAAGGCAAAGACCAGCCCGAAGGTCTGGTCCAGAAACGCCCCGACCGCGCCCTTGCGCCCGAAGGTCAGCAGCAAAAGGTATCCTGTCACCACCGGCGGCAGGATCAGCGGCAGGTGGACCAGCCCGTTCAGCAGTTGATGCCCGCGAAAGCGGTACCGTGCCAGCACATAGGCCACGGCGATGCCGGCGGGCAGGCTGATCAGGGTTGCCCAGAACGACACGCGCAGCGACAGGGCAACGGCGCGCCATTCCTCGGGGGTCAGCCAGTCTGTCATTCGTCTCCGGCCTGGGTGCTTGTGCCCGTTTGCGCGCAGCCTAACAGGCCGCGGAAAAAGTGCCAGCCGCATGGGTTGCCTGAACGGAAGGCCGGAAACGCCGGCACCTGCGCGCCCCGCCCGATCCGGCCGGGGCCATCGCCCCGGCCCCGCGCTGTGCGTGCCACAGGCCCGCCGGCGGCCACAGGCCCCGGCCGGTGCCGGCCTGCCCCCGGCGGGCGCTGGCCAGCGTTGCGCTTGCGGGAACCGTCCTCATGCGACCGTGGTCTGCAACCGGGCGGGGAAGCGCACTGCGTTTCGGGGTGCGCCCGCAATGGCAAGCCCATGTCAGGCGGATCAGCATGGTGTCCCCGTCCGGCAAGCGGCGGGGATGCTTTTTCAGCACCCTGTCAGATCGTTGCACAGGTTTCTTGACGGTTTGGTATGGATCGTCGTTCTTCCGCCCAACACCACCCCCTTACCCACCGCCCCCAGCGTCGGCACCCCCGACACATCCACCTTCCGCTCCGCGTGCCAGGCGTCATAAGCGCCCTGCATCCTGATCCAGACCAGTGGCTCATTGCCGAACAGCTTGGCCAACCGCACGGCGACCTCGGAGCTGACGGGTTTGCGGGTGGCGAGGATGTCGTGCAGGTGCTGGCGGGAAATGCCCAGCATGCGGGCGATTTCGGCCTTGGGTTTGCCGGTGGCGGGGATCACATCCTCGCGCAGCACTTCGCCCGGATGCGCCGGGCAGCGGTCGGGGGAGCGGGTCATTCGCGGCTCCTGATAGAATTGCTCAAGTTCCGGCACATGGGCGTCGCCATCCTTGAACTCGAAGGTAACGCAGCACGGGCCATTGACATGGACCGTGGTGCGGGTGGGCTGTGGCCCCGCAGCATGGGAACGTCGAAGCAGGGCAGGTTCATGTCCAGGGGCGCTGTCGCAGCGTCCATCACATCCAGCCGCCGCAGGACGCGCGGGCGCATCCGGGCGTCGATACTGGACTTGCCGGTTTCCCAGAGGGCTTTCAGCGGTTTGCTGGCGAAGCCATTCATCATGGTAACATGTAGTTTGTCAGCTTGGACCTGTCAACAGATGGCTTACAGCTTGCGTTGGGCGCGGCAAATTCGGTCGCTTTTGGCCGTGCGCTTGCCTTGACCGGCGCTACAGTCGCCCGAAAACGGGGGCAGGTGTGGACAATCCGGATTTCATCATCGTCGGCGCAGGGTCTGCCGGGTCGGTTCTGGCCGACCGGCTGACGGCTGACGGGCGCTTCCGTGTGCTGGTGATCGAGGCGGGGGGGACCGACCGGCGGTTCTATGTGCAGATGCCGCTGGGCTATGGCAAGCTCTACTACGACCCGGCGGTGAACTGGATGTACCGGACTGCGCCTGATCCGGGGCTGGCGGGGCAGCGGGATTACTGGCCGCGCGGGCGGCTCCTGGGGGGATCATCCTCGATCAACGCGATGGTCTATATCCGCGGGCACCGCAGCGATTATGAGGATTGGGCGGCGGCGGGCAACCCCGGCTGGGGCTGGGACGAGGTGCTGGCCGCCTACCGCGCGATGGAAGACAATGAGGCGGGCGGCGACCAGTGGCGCGGCAGTGGCGGGCCGCTGTTCATTTCGGCAAACCGGCGCGATCTGCATCCGCTGGTGGAAAGCTACATCGCGGCGGGCAAGGCCGCCGGTCTGGCGCATGTCGCCGATTTCAACGGACCCGCGCAGGAAGGGATCGGCACCTATCAGCTGACGGTGAAGAACGGGCGGCGCAATTCGGCGGCGCGCGCCTTTCTGCGCCCGGCGATGCGGCGGCGCAATCTGGCGGTGATGACCCATGCCCGGGCAGCGCGTGTGGTGATTGAAGGTGGCCGTGCCGTGGGGGTTGAAGTGATCCACAGCGGCGCGCGGCGCATCATCCGGGCGCGGGCCGAAGTGATCGTGGCGGGTGGCGCAATCAACTCGCCGCAGCTTCTGCAACTGTCGGGCATCGGGCCGGGGGCGCTGCTGGCCGGTCTTGGCCTGCCTGTGCTGCGTGATAATCCGAACGTGGGCGATCACCTCAGCGACCATCAGGGCATCAACTACACCTGGCGGATGAACGTGCCGACGCTGAACCAGGTTCTGCGGCCCTGGTGGGGCAAGCTGCGGGTGGGCGCGCGCTATCTGCTGACCGGGCGCGGGCCGCTGAGCCTGTCGATCAACCATGGCGGCGGGTTCTTCCGCACCCGGCCCGAGCTTGCCCGGCCCAACATGCAGCTTTACATGCAGGCGTTTTCAACGCTGATCCCGCGCGAAGGGGAACGCCCGCTGCTGACACCCGATCCCTTTGCGGGCATGTCGCTGGGCCTGTCGAACTGCCGCCCCACCAGCCGGGGGCATATCCGGCTGGCCAGTGCTGATCCGCTGGCACATCCGGTGATCACGGCGAATGCCTATTCGACCGATCACGATGTTGCCGAAATGCTGGATGCGGTGAAGTTCCTGCGCAGTCTGGCAGCGCAGCCGCCGCTGGCCCGGCTGATCGACGAAGAGCTGCGCCCCGGTCCGCAATGCCAGACCGATGACGCCTTGATCGCCGATTTCCGGGCGCGCAGCGGCACGGTCTATCACCCGTCCTGCACCTGCCGGATGGGTCCCGATCCTGCGTCGTCCGTGGTGGACGCCCGCCTGCGCGTTCATGGAGTGGCAGGGTTGCGGGTCTGCGATGCCTCGGTCTTTCCGGCGCTGATCGCCGGAAACACCAATGCACCATCGATGATGGTGGGCTGGAAGGGCGCGGAGATGATCCTGGCGGATCAGGGCTGAAGCAACCCTGCAAATGCAGTTCAGGCGGGCCGCAGGCCCGCCCTTGATGGTCCGTCCCTGTCCGAAGATCAGGCGAGCGCCAGGTTGGTTGCCGATTCGCGGCCGTCGCGGCCCGCTTCGATGTCGAAGGTCACGGCCTGACCGTCTTTCAGCGACCGAAGCCCGGCACGCTCAAGCGCGGTGATGTGAACGAACACGTCCTTGCGGCCGCCCTCGGGGGCGATAAAGCCGTAGCCTTTGGTTTCATTGAACCATTTCACGGTGCCCTTGGCCATCGTGATGTCTCCTCCTACATGCCGCCCGCGGATATGCGGCGGCCCGGCTCAGTCAACGCAAGATCGAGGGACTGTGCCTTTTGGAGCAGACAGTGGTCGATAGGATAACGTCGCCGCGCAAAATTGAAAGAAACGGAACGAAAAATCAAGAGGGAAGGTTGCAATCGCGCGTTGCGGACATTTTCCCTGCCGCAGGTCACGCCGGAGACAGGATATCATCCTCCAGAAACCAGCGCACCGTGTCTTCAAAGGAGGCATCCGTCACAAAGCCCAGGCGCTGCGCTTTTTCCGGGCGCACACGGGCGCGCCAGCCGCGCACGATGCGCTCTGTCACCGGGTCGGGCTGCCAGGTGATCCGCGCTTCGGCAAGCGGTCCGGCAACGCGCGTCATCGCGGCGATCATGTCGCCGATCATATCCGTCCGGCCGGTCAGGTTCAGGCAGCGGTTGAAACCGAAGGCCGCCCCCTCCAGCGTGGCGGCGTGAAGCAGGTTGGCAACCACGGTCCTCGGGGCCGTGTGCCAGACCGCGAAGTCGCGCGGGACAGGGCAGTTCGCCGTCTGCCCCTGCAGCGTCTCGCGGAAGATCGAGGACATGAAGCTGGACGCGGCCGCGTTGGGTTTGCCGGGGCGGATCGAGACGGTGGGCAGGCGCAGGCCGCGCCCGTCAAGGAATCCGCGCCGCGACATATCGGATAACAGCAACTCTCCCATGGCCTTTTGCGTGCCGTAAGAGGTTTGCGGGTTCAGTTCGACCCCGTCGGTGATCTCATCAGGCTCCTCCCCGCCGTGGACGGCGGCCGAGGAGGCATAGACCAGCACCGGCGCATTGCCTGCCGCCCGTGCCGCCTCGTACAGGTTGAGCGTTCCCAACAGGTTGACCCGCAGCCCAAGGTCGAAATCCGCCTCGGCTGCGCCCGAAACGACGGCGGCGAGGTGGAAGATCACATCAAAGGGACGGGACATGATCGCACCAAGGGCTGTCCTGTCAGAGATATCGCAGGCCAGACAGCGGACAGGAAAGGGTGCCGGGACAGGGGCCGGCACGGCAAGGTCGACAAGGGTGACCGAGGCAATGGGCCTGCCCCGCAGCGCCCCGTCCCGGACCAAACGCTGTGCCAGCTTCCGGCCAATGAAACCACCACCGCCCGTGATGAGAATATGCATGCTTTCCACCCCCCGAGTTCCCGGTGCGGCAAGGCTAACGGCTTGGCGGCGGTTTCGCCAACAGGTTCTGCAGCCGGCGCGGCGGGCAGTTTGGCGCTGACAGCCGCAGGTCGACCCGCGAAGGTCGGGAAGGTGCCACGCGCGCGCCCCCGACATCCGGCCAGTGGTTGCCCTGCGCCGGAAACGCACGTCCTGGCTTGAACCGGTGTTCCGGGCCTGACCAACGCCGCCGGTTTCCCCGGATTTCATCAGGTGCATCAAGCGCGCGGTGCCCGAGGGTGGCGACAGCGGCCATCGCGCCCCTGCACGGCGGGCAAGACCCTTCGCAGACAGGCCACCGCGTTTGCGTTTCAGAATGACCCTGTCCTTCACACGGCGCGGCGACGGTTGAACCTGCCCTGTGGCCTTCCTGTGCCCATGCCCCTTGCCGACAAAGCCGATGACCCGGCTGCGAAGGCCCCGGACGCGGCTTCACCGGTCCGATCCGCCTTGTCCGGCGGGGTCAGGGACTGAAGACGTCCATCCCTTCAGAATCGTGAGTCTGAAGCAACAATCCGTGCCTTGACGTCATCCGGCCAACACTGCTTGTCCCGCCGCCGTGCCCCGGCAATCTTGCGGTGCCCCGGAAACCGGCGACCACCCTGCGCCTTGCGGTACACCGCCTGATCCCAAAGGTCTTCCCGCAGCCATGTCACCCGTCAGCAACGCGGCACATCAACCGGTCGCAACCGCCGCCTGCGATTGCGACCGGGGGCGGGCCTCGATCACGACAAAGGCCTGGGCCCAGGGGTAATCGTCGGTCAGCGTCACATGGATGATGGCGTCATGTCCGGGCGGTGTCATTCCTGCCAGCCGGTCTGCGGCCCAGCCGGTGACATGCATCACGGGCTGCCCTGTCCGCAGATTGGTCACGGACATGTCCTTCCAGGCGATGCCCATCCTCAGGCCGGTGCCCAAAGCCTTGGCGCAGGCCTCTTTCGCCGCCCAGCGCTTGGCATAGGTGGCGGCGATGGCGTGCGGGCGGCCTTCCGCCCGGTGCTGTTCGCGTTCGGTGAAGACGCGGTTGCGGAACCGGTCGCCAAAGCGGGCCAGCGTGGCTTCGATCCGCGCGATGTTGCACAGGTCGGTGCCGACGCCCAGGATCATCGCGGGCCGGGCGCTGCGCCGCAGCGCCTTGCAGGTGGGCGGGCCGGGCGTGTCATGCGCTGGGGTCCCGCGCCGCATCCATCAGGTGGCGCATCCTTTCGACCGCCGGTCCAAGCCCGGTGAAAATCGCCTCGGCAATCAGGAAATGGCCGATGTTCAACTCCCTGACTTCGGGAATGGCGGCAACCGGGCCGACGGTGTCATAGGTCAGGCCATGGCCTGCATGGACTTCCAGCCCCAGCGACGCGGCAAAGGCCGCCCCCTTGCGCAGCCCTTCCAGTTCCGCGTCGCGTTCGGCAAAGCGGCCTTCGGCGTGAAGGTCGCAGTAATGGCCGGTGTGAAGTTCGACCACGGCGGCCCCGATGCGGGCCGAAGCCTCGATCTGGCGCGGATCGTGACCGATGAACATCGACACGCGGCAGCCTGCCTCGCGCAGCGGCCAGACGTAATCGGTCAGGCGGTTCTGATCGGATGCCACATCAAGCCCGCCTTCGGTGGTGCGTTCCTGCCGCTTTTCCGGCACCAGGCAGACGGCATGGGGGCGATGGCGCAGGGCGATGGCCTGCATTTCCGGTGTGGCGGCGCATTCGAAGTTCAGCGGCACACTCAGGGCTGCCGCAAGCGCTTCGATATCGCCGTCGCGGATATGGCGGCGGTCTTCGCGCAGGTGGGCGGTGATCCCGTCTGCCCCGGCGGCCTCGGCCAGCAGGGCGGCCCGCAACGGGTCCGGATAGGCCGATCCGCGCGCATTGCGCACCGTGGCCACATGATCGATGTTCACCCCAAGGCGCTGCCTGCCGAAGTCTGTCATTGCGCTGTCCTGCCGGTTTCCGGTTTCCCCGTGCGCAGTCTAAGGTGCCGCATGCCTGCCGTCATCCCCGGAAGAAGGCTGTGGCGCCTCGGCCTCGGATTTCAGGCGCAACCGTTTCTCCAGCCGGGCCCTGGCCTGTCCTTCGCGGATTTTCTGATAGGCGCGCACGATGGGAATCGCAGCCCAGTAGAAGGCCAGGCCAACCACAAGTCCGGGCAGCAGGCCGCCGACCAGATAGGGCCAGAAGATGGTGCCAAAGAAGGTGCCCAGATTATCCCAATGCGTCACGTCCGAGGTGAACAGCGCGCGGGCATTGTCCCAAAGCTCGGCCCCGGCATGGGTGAAGGCGGCAATGATCGACCTCACATCCATCGGCGCATCGATGCCAAGGATTCGGTGGCCAAGTTCGACCGAGGTGATGGCGATGACCGGTGTGGTCAGGGGATTGCCCACGAAGGTGGCCAGCAGGGCGGCAATGATATTGCCGCGCATCACCCAGCCCAGCAGGGCCGCCGAGAGGAAATGAAAGCCGAAGAACGGGGTGAAGGACACGAAGACGCCGGCAAAGACGCCGCGCGCAATGCGGTGCGGTTCATCCGGCAGGCGGCGCAGCCGGTGCGTGACGTATTGTGCTGCGCGCCGGAACCCGCCGCGCGGATAAACGAATTCCCGCGCCCATTCCGCCACTGTCCGCCGGTTCCGCCGCCTGAAGACCACCCCCGCCCCCTTAACTGCCCGTCAGGGCTTCCGGCTCAGGTCACGATGGCGCGCGATCTGGGCCACATCGGTTTCCGCCTCGAGCGCTGTCATCACCATGTGCAGATGTTCGACATCGCGCAGATCGACATCGACGATCACCCGGTAGTAATCCGGCTTGCGGTCAGTGAACCGCAGGTCGGATATGTTCGCCTTCTGCTCGGCGATCAGGGTGCAGATCCGGCCCAGCACCCCGGTATCGTTCGAAATGGTCAACTCCAGGCTGACGGTATGCACGGCGGCATGACGGCCGGCGTGCCAGTGCAGGTCGATCCAGCGGGTGGGCTGTTCTTCGAACTCCACCAGCGCGGGGCAGTCGATGGCATGGATCACCACCCCGGTGCCGCGATAGGTGATGCCGACGATGCGTTCCCCCGGTACCGGCTGGCAGCAGCCCGCGCGGCGGAAGCTTTGGTCGGTGCCAAGGCCGACCACGGGGCGCCGCGCGTCCACCTCATCCGCCGTGGCCTGGACCAGTTCGGGATACAGTGTCTCCACAACCCGCCGCCCGGTCAGTTCGGCACTGCCAAGGCGCGCCAGCAGGTCCTGCTCGTCGGCCAGGCCCAGGGTTTTGGCCGCTGTGCGCAGCGCCTTGTCGGTGGCCTTCTTGCCGATATGGTCAAAGGCGGCCCGGGCCAGTTCCTGCCCCAGCTTGACAAAGCGGCCCCGGTCTTCTTCACGCAGGCTTTTGCGGATTGCGGCCTTGGCGCGCCCGGTGGTGACAATGTCGATCCAGCTGGACTGCGGCATCTGGCCTTCGGCCGTGATGATTTCCACCGACTGGCCGTTCTTCAGCCGCGTCCACAGCGGAACGCGGATGCCGTCAACCTTGGCCGACACGCAGGAATTCCCGATCCGGGTGTGGATGGCATAGGCATAGTCCAGTGGCGTGGCCCCCCGGGGAAGCTGGATCACATCCCCCTTGGGCGTGAAGCAGAACACCTGATCCGAATACATCTCGAGTTTGACGTTTTCGAGAAAGTCGTTGTGATCCTCTTCGTCCAGCCGCTCGGTCATCGAGGCGATCCATTTCGACGGATCGACGGCAAAGGGGTTCCGGGCGCGCTCGCCGTCGCGGTAGGACCAGTGCGCGGCCACGCCGGCTTCCGCCACCTCGTGCATCTGGCGGGTGCGGATCTGCACCTCGACCCGCTTGCCGTCGCGCCCCGAAACGGTGGTGTGGATTGACCGGTAGCCGTTCGATTTCGGCTGGCTGATGTAATCCTTGAAGCGGCCCGGCACCGCCCGCCAGCGCTGATGGATGACCCCCAGAATCCGGTAACAGTCCTGTTCCGAGGTGCAGATCACGCGAAAGCCGTAGATGTCCGACAGGCGCGAGAAGGCCAAGTCCTTTTCCTGCATCTTGCGCCAGATCGAATAGGGCTTCTTGGCACGGCCAAAGACATCGGCCTCGATCTGCGCCTTTTCCAGTTCCGCCCGGATGTCTGCCGTGATGCGGTGCACCACATCGCCGGTTTCGCGTTGCAGCGTGATGAAGCGGCGGATGATGGAATTGCGCGCGTCGGGGTTCAGAACGCGGAAGGCCAGATCCTCCAGCTCCTCGCGCATCCACTGCATGCCCATGCGCCCCGCCAGCGGGGCGAAGATTTCCATCGTTTCGCGGGCCTTCTGGGCCTGCTTTTCCGGCTTCATGCCCTTGATGGTGCGCATGTTGTGCAGCCGGTCCGCCAGCTTGACCAGGATGACCCGCAAATCCTTGGACATGGCCATGAACAGCTTGCGGAAGTTTTCCGCCTGTTTGGACTGGGTCGAGGACAATTGCAGGTTGGTCAGCTTGGTGACACCATCGACCAGTTCGGCCACTTCGGCCCCGAACATCCGGACAACTTCGGAATAGGTCGATTTCGTGTCTTCGATGGTATCGTGCAACAGGGCCGTCACGATGGTGGCATCATCCAGCCGCTGTTCGGTCAGGATGGCGGCAACCGCAACCGGATGCGTGAAGTATGGCTCGCCGGATTGGCGCGCCTGACCTTCATGCATCATCAGGCCATAGGCATAGGCCCGCCGGATCAGGTCTTCGTTCGTGCGCGGATTATAGTTGCGGACGAGGGCGATCAGGTCTTCGACGTCGATCATCCTTGCCCATCCCGCCGGAGTTGTGCCGGATCAGTCCTGTCCCTGCGCTTCCATGAGGGCGCGCAGAAGCTTCTCTTCCGACATGTCGTCGGACATAGGACGGTCGATTTCGCTGCCCATCAGAAGGGCCATCGAATCTTCTTCCGGCTCGTCCACCTCGATCTGGGTCTGGTGGCTTTCGATCATCCGTTCCCGCAGCGCCTCGGCGCTTTGTGTCTCTTCCGCGATCTCGCGCAGCGAAACCACCGGGTTCTTGTCGTTGTCGCGGTCAATCGTCAGGGGCGAGCCGGCCTGAATCTCGCGCGCACGGTGGGCTGCCAGCATCACCAGTTCGAACCGGTTCGGAACCTTGTCAACGCAATCTTCGACCGTCACGCGGGCCATGGCAAACTCCTAAGTCGGAACGGGGGGGCATGAGCGCGTGTATGTAGGGCGCGCAAAGACCCTTGACAAGCGAAGAATCCGCCGCGCGGGGTCAAAGCGGAACAACCGCCCCGCGGTCAGCTTCGGGAAGCGCCTTCAGCATCTGCGAAACGGTCAGGCCAAGCACCGGGTGACGCCAGCCGGGCGCAATATCGGCCAGCGGCACCAGGACAAAGGCGCGGTCCTGCAGGCGGGGGTGCGGCAGAATCAGCCGGTCAGGTGCGCTCTGCGCCTGCAGGGCGGGATCAAGGCCGCGCCACCGCTCAAAACCGGCCCTGTCGGGAAGAACCAGGTCCCCCCAGGCCAGAAGGTCAAGATCAAGCGTGCGCATGCCCCAGCGCTGTGTCCTTTTGCGGCCGAAATCCGTTTCGACCGCCATCAGATGCGCAAGGATGTCATCGGCTGTGGTGCCTGCCGCTGCGGCAACCGCCGCCGCCGCATTGACATAATCCGGACCCGATCCGGCCGGAAAACAGGGCGTTGCGAAAAAGCGGCTGACGGAATGAACGGTCAAGCCCCGTCCGGCCAGGGCCGCGAGGGCGGACCTCAGCGTGGCGGCGGGCGGATTTTCACCATCGGGCAGGTTTGCGCCCAGCGCGATGAGTCCGGTCATTCCCCTGATGTCAGGCAAGGCTAATCTTTCGTATAGTGCGGCTTGCCGGACAGGCCGGGATGCAGGATAGTCAGACCTGTTGCGCCGTGAGTTCCCCTGGCAGACGCGGTTTGTTTCCGAAAGCTCGATTGGCGTTGCAAAGTTGTTTTGAGAGGGTGCGGAATGTTTTACAAGGATGACCGGCTGGCGCTGTTCATCGATGGGTCCAACCTGTACGCGGCTGCAAAGTCTCTTGGGTTTGATATCGACTATAAGCTGTTGCGTCAGGAATTCATGCGGCGCGGAAAACTGCTGCGCGCGTTCTACTACACGGCGCTGTTGGAGAATGACGAATATTCCCCGATTCGTCCTTTGGTCGATTGGCTGCATTACAACGGCTTCACGATGGTGACCAAGCCGGCCAAGGAATATACAGACAGTCAGGGCCGCCGCAAGGTGAAGGGCAACATGGACATCGAACTGACCGTCGATGCGATGGAGCTTGCCCCCCGTGTGGACCATATCGTGCTGTTCTCGGGGGACGGCGATTTCCGCCCGCTGGTTGAAAGCCTTCAGCGGCAGGGTGTGCGTGTCTCGGTCGTCTCGACCATCCGCAGCCAGCCGCCGATGATTGCCGACGAATTGCGCAGGCAGGCGGACAATTTCATCGAGCTTGATGAACTGCGTGATGTCATCGGCAGGCCGCCGCGCGAGCCGCGCCCGATGCCGGACCGGGAAGACATTGCGGTGGAAATGAAATAGTCCTCAACGGGTGGCAGACACCGCCCTTTGCCATTTGCGGGCTGACCGGTCTGCCGTCCGCCCCCGCCTGTGCAGGGGGGATGGACGAACGGCCCGGCTGGCCTTACCTGTGGTTTCGCAGACCAGAGGCCAAGATGACCAAACCGCCGATGACCCTTCTTCTTGCCGCCCCGCGCGGGTTCTGCGCGGGCGTCGACCGCGCGATCAAGATCGTCGAAATGGCAATCGAAAAATGGGGTGCCCCGGTCTATGTCCGTCATGAGATTGTCCACAACAGGTTCGTGGTCGACAGTCTGCGCGACAGGGGCGCGGTGTTTGTCGAAGACCTGGACGAGGTTCCTGCGGATCGCCCGGTGATCTTTTCGGCGCATGGCGTGCCCAAGGCGGTGCCCGCCGAAGCGGCCCGGCGGCAGATGCTGTTTGTCGATGCCACCTGCCCGCTGGTCAGCAAGGTGCATCTCGAGGCCGAGCGGCATCACGCGGACGGGCTTCAGATGGTGATGATCGGGCATGACGGGCATCCCGAAACCATCGGCACCATGGGGCAACTGCCCCCGGGCGAGGTTGTGCTGGTGGAAACCGTGGCGGATGTGGCCGGGCTGAAGGTGCGTGATCCGTCGCGGCTGGCCTTCATCACCCAGACCACCCTGTCGGTGGATGACACGGCAGACATCGTTGCCGCCCTGAAGGCGCGGTTTCCGGGCATCGTCGGGCCGCACAAGGAAGACATCTGCTATGCCACGACCAACCGTCAGGCCGCAGTGAAGGCGATTGCGCCAAGGATTGATGCCCTGCTGGTGATCGGGGCACCCAACTCGTCGAATTCCAGGCGTCTGGTCGAGGTTGGGCGAGCTGCCGGCTGCGACTATGCCCAGCTTGTGCAGCGCGCTGCCGATATTGACTGGCGCGCGCTGGAGGGAAGCCGCTGTGTGGGGATCACCGCCGGTGCCAGTGCGCCCGAGGTTCTGATCACAGAAGTTCTGGACGCCTTCCATGACCGTTTCGATGCGGTCACCGAACTGGTGGAAACGGCGCGGGAGAACGTGGAATTCAAGGTGCCAAGGATATTGCGCGTTCCGGCTTGACCGACCGGGTCTATTTTTTTGGACAGCGGTGGAACCGCTGGCCCCGCCGCCTGAACGGGGCGCAAAGGATGAACCGATGCCAGAGCTTTATGCCTATACCGACGGTGCCTGTTCGGGAAACCCCGGCCCCGGCGGCTGGGGTGTGCTGATGCGCGCCATCGATCAGGGCAGTGTGGTGAAAGAGCGCGAGCTGTCGGGGGGCGAGGCCATGACCACCAACAACAGGATGGAGTTGATGGCGGCCATTTCGGCGCTGGAGACGCTGGCGCGCCCGACAGGAATCACCATCGTCACCGACAGCGCCTATGTCAAGAACGGCATCACCGAATGGATGACCGCATGGAAGCGCAAGAACTGGCGTACGGCGGCCGGACCGGCGGTCAAGAATCTGGACCTGTGGCAGCGGCTTGATGCCGCCCAGGCGCGCCACAGCGTGACCTGGCAGTGGATCAAGGGCCATGCCGGACACGCCGAAAACGAGCGCGCCGATGCGCTTGCCCGCGCCGGGATGGCCCTGTTCAAACCCGGACGCGCGGCGGAATGACGGCACCGGTCGCCGGCCCGGCCCGCAAGGTGCTGACAGGCGACAGGCAGGCATGGTCACCTGACCATGCCTTGGCGGCGGTCTTTGCGCTGACGGGGGCCCTGGTGGCCAGCCGGTCGCAGCGGAAGACTGTCGGGGTCATCTTCATCGCCTGCCGGACTGCCGGGCGGGCGGCACGCTGCGCGACCTGCCGGTGGACCGGCAGGTGTTCCGGATCGCCGATCCGGTCTTGCTGCCGGTGGCGGCCCGGCCCGGTGCCCCGAAACGCTGAAGGGGCCTTGCCGCCCCGTTGCATTTTTCCGAATGCTTGTTTAGATTGATGCCATGGGACGCCACAAAACCCTTCCTGATGCCGAAGTTTTCGCCGCCCTGCGCCGGCTGCTCATGCAGGGCGGAGACAAGGCGGTTGCCTTTTCCTCGGTCGCGCAGGCGACCGGCCTTGCCGCCCCGACGCTGGCGCAACGCTATGGCACGCGCGAGGCGATGGTGCGGGCGGCGCTGCAGGACGGATGGACGGTTCTGGCAAGGGCAACCGAACGCGCCGCTGACGGGGCACGCCCGACGGCCAAGGGGGCAACGCAGATCCTCAAGGCGCTGGGTGCGGGCCATGCCGAAGAGATCGCCCTGCTGGTGTCAGAGTTCCGCGACCCCGCCCTGCGCGAGCCCGCGCTGGCGTGGCGGCAGACGCTGCTGGCGGCTCTTGCTGCGCGCACCGGCGGGGGCAGCAAGGGGCAGGAGGCGGCCGCGCTGCTGTTTGCCGCATGGCAGGGGCAGGTGATGTGGCGAAAGGCGGGCGGATCAGACGTGAAGATCAAGGATGCGGTCAAGCGCCTGACCTGACAGGGGCTGAAAACGTTCCGCCCGCATGGACTGGCTGACCGGAAAGCAGGAGATTTTTCTGTCCGGGCGCGCCTCATGCACTCTGGCCGGGGCCATCGCCACGGCCCTGCGCTGCGCGTGCAGCCCGCCCGTGGGGGGTCAAAGCCCCCGGCAGGTATCCGCCCCGCCCTCGTTGGGCGCTTGCCTGCGTTGCGCTTGCATGACGCGTCCTTACAGGACCGTGGCCCCTGACCGGGCAGGGAAACGCGCTGCGTTTCCTGTTTCCGGCCGGAGGGGTGATTCCTGCGCATTCCGGGATGTCCGGTCTTTCTGGCAGGGGCCATTGCCCCTGCCACAGCGCCGCGTTGGGATCAGGACCAGCCGGGGGCCAAAGCCCCCGGCCAGCGCCCGACCCGCCCATGGCGGGCGCTTCTCGCCCGCCGGTTCGGGCGCTGGCCTT